>JAEMQZ010000049.1 GCA_016463595.1 Synechococcales cyanobacterium SupBloom_Metag_052
ATTCCGCTGGACTGGCCAAGGCCAGGACCAGCTGCCGGTGCGGATTCGCGGCACGGTGCCGGCCTGGCTGCGGGGCGACCTGGTGCGCACCGCCCCGGCCCTGTTTGAGCAGAACGGCTGGCGGGCCGACCACTGGTTCGACGGGCTCGGCCTGCTCTACGGCTTCCGCTTTGACGCTGTAGGGGTGAGCTTCCGCCAGCGCCTCCTGGATTCCCAGGTGGCGGCCGATGCGGCCCAGGGCCAGAGCCGCCTGGCCAGCTTCGGCACCCGGACCCGGCGCAGCCGCCGGCAGCGCCTGCTCCAGCCCGTGCCCCAGGCCACCGACAACACGAATGTCAATGTCATCCCCTGGCAGGGCGCCTGGCTGGCCCTCACCGAAAGCCAGCACCAGCACGTGATCGACCCGGACGACCTCGCCTCCCGGGGCCTTTACCAATACGAAGACGGCCTGCCGGCCGGCTTGATGATGACGGCCCACCCCCACTTCGACCACGCCAGTAAGGCCCTGGTCAACGTGGGCACGAGCCTGGGCCGCCGCAACCAGATCCTGGTCTTCCACCAGAAGCCTGGCGAAACCAAGCGCCAGATCGAGGGGAGTCTCAGCCTGGAGCGCTCGCCCTACCTCCACGACTTCGGCGTCAGCGAGCGCCATGTGGTGTTGATCGACCACCCGCTGCGGCTGAGCGGTCTTTCGATGCTGTTCTCGAACCGTTCCTTGATGGAGCACCACCGCTGGGAACCGGAGCAGGGCACCCGCCTGCGGTTGCTCGATCGCCAGAGCGGCCGCTGGACGACCTACGAGACGGACACCTTCTTTTGCTTCCACACGGTCAACTGCTTCGATGACGGCGAGGACGTGGTCTTCGACTTCCTCGCCTATGGCGATGCCAGCGTGGTTGGGGCCCTGGGCAGCGAGCCGTTGGCCTCCGGTCAGCTCCCAGCCCTCACCCCCCGCTACCTGCGGGCCCGTCTACGGCCGGGCGGGGGGCGCGTCGAGCTGGAACCCCTCTCCCCCCAGGGCTTTGAGTTTCCCGCGATTGCCTACCGCCAGCAGCACGGCCAGCCCTACTCGGTGGCCTGGGGTGCGTCGTTCCCTGATACCAACTGGCAGAGCCAACTGCTGCGGGTCGAGGCCGGCCAGGTGCGCCGTTTTGAGGAGGAGGGGATGGTCTATGGCGAACCGATCTTTGTGCCCCGTCCCCAGGGAGAGGGCCCCACGGACGGGGTGCTTCTGAGCGTGGGCTGCCACCTGGGCGAGCCCCGCAGTTCGCTCGTGATCCTCGACGCCGAGCAGATGCGGCCAATCGCCCACTGCGATCTGGAGCTATCCCTGCCCCTGGGCTTCCATGGCAACTTTCAGGCCCGCTGAGGGGCTGGGCAGGGACCGCCCCGGGGCGGTCAAGGGTGGTGATGCCTTGGACCCGTAGCTTGCGCTACGGCTAGCGCCCTTCCCTTTCCAGCCCCTGTCGCTAGCGTGTCGCCAGTTGAAGTGCCCCGATGGCCCAGTTGCATGACCTGCGCCTGCGGCTGTTGGTGCAGCAGGAGAGCGAGCGGATCGCCGCGTCCCAGCCGAACGACATCGATCTCTCCGTGGTGCAGGCCCGCTGCCTCTGTTGGCTGGCCCTGCTGGCCGAGGCCCATGAGGACCAGGCCAGTGATGCCGAGCGCCGAGGTGATGTGGAACAGGCCATGGGCTGGTTTGCCGATTCGATGCGGCTGCGGGACGTGATCCAGGTGGTGAGCTCGATCGAGATCCCCCTGCCCGGCGCCCACGACCAGCTCGAGGACGGTGAATGGGAGGGGGATGGCGATAGCTTCTTCGGCCCCATGGCCGCCTGAGCCCGTCAGCAGGGCTGGCTTGGTGCCATGATGGAATTTGAATAGATAAGGGACTGCGGTGCCGGAAGAGCCCTGCCAATGCCCTGATTGCCAGCGGTTCTACCGAGAGCATGATCGCCTGATCCGTGAGAATCCGACGCTGCGCCAGCAGCAGGAGCTCAACTGGGCTGCCTTGCAGTCGTTCCGAACCCTGGCCGGTCGGGCTCTCGAAGAGCTGCAGAAAATCCATGGCGACGGCGAAACCGCGCCGCCTTCGGCCGCATCCCTGGCTCCAGCCGTGCCGCCCGGATCAGGCCATGGCGATGAGACCGAGGCGGATGCGATCCAGCAGGCCATCGGCGATCTGGAAAATATCAACGCCCACCTGTTCTCGATCGAGGCCTTGATGGAGCGCATTTTTGACGTGCGCGTTCCCGACGAGGTGGAGCAGAAGTTCAAGGAGATGGCCGGCGAACTGGCCCCCGATCCCCTCAATGCGGATCGCCTACGGCTCAATCGCCTGTTGCACCAAACGCCCGACCTGCCGGATCGCAGCTGAATCGATCCCTGGATGGGAAAGAAAGGCCCCCCTTAGCTGTTTCTGGCCCCTGCCTCAGTTGAAGTCGCAGGCGATCGTGATCGGGAAGGGTTCGGCGCCCCAGATGCGCTGGGCGTAGTCGCGGATCGCCCGGTCGGAGGAGAAGAAGCCGGAGCGGGCGCTGTTGAGCAGGGACATGCGGTTCCATTGTTGCCGGTCGGCCCAGGCGCGGCTGACGGCCCCCTGGGCCCGCAGGTAGTCGCTGAAATCGGCTAGTACGAAATAGGGATCGCTGCCGGTGATGTTTTGGAGTAGGGGCCGGAATAAGTTGCCATCGCCGCCACTGAAATGGCCCTGCTCCACCAGCTTCAGCACTTCGCCTAATTCCGGCATGGTGGGGATCAGTTCCCAGGGGCGATAGCCCCCGTTGTGAAGGGCCGTGATTTGCGATTCGGTGTTGCCAAAGAGGAAGAAGTTTTCGGCACCAACCTGCTCGCGGATCTCCACGTTGGCGCCATCGAGGGTGCCGATCGTGAGGGCCCCGTTCATGGCGAACTTCATATTGCCGGTGCCGGAGGCCTCCTTGCCGGCGGTGGAAATTTGTTCGGATAGGTCGGCGGCGGGGTAGACGCGCTCGCCCAGCTTGACGTTGTAATCAGCTAGGAACACCACCCGCAGGCGCCCATCCATGGCCGGATCGGCGTTGACCGTTTCGGCAATGCCATTGAGAAAACGAATGATCAGTTTGGCCATGTAGTAGCCAGGCGCAGCCTTGCCGCCAAAGATCACCGTGCGCGGCGCCTCATCATTGGCCAACCCATTTTTGATGCGCAGATAATGGGCAATCACCTGCAGGGCATTGAGGTGTTGGCGTTTATATTCGTGGATCCGTTTCACCTGCACATCAAACAGGGAGGCCGGATCCACCAGCAGGCCATTTTTGCGATGGATGTACTGGGCCAGGTCCCGTTTGCAGGCCAGCTTCATCTGGTCCCAGCGCTGCAGGAAGGCGGCATCGTTTTGGAAGGCCTCCAGGCGCCGCAGCTCGTCGAGGTTGCGGATCCAGTCGTCGCCGATGCAGTCGTGCAACAACCGGCCCAGATGGGGATTGGCCAGGGCCAGCCAGCGCCTTGGGGTAACCCCGTTGGTGACATTGGTGAACTTATTGGGCCAGAGTTCGGCGAATTCGGGGAACAGCTGGGTTTTGACCAGTTCGCTGTGCAAGGCCGCCACGCCGTTGACGTGGTGGCAGGCGACCGTGGCCAAGTTGGCCATGCGCACGGCCTTGCTGCCCTCCTCATCGATGATCGAGAGCTTGGCCAGGATCTGGTTATCGCCGGGGTAGTGGAGCTTTACCTCGGCCAGGAAGCGCCGGTTGATTTCGTAGATCAACTCCAGGTGCCGGGGCAGCAGGCTGGCGAAGAGCGCTAGCCCCCACTTCTCCAGGGCTTCCGGTAGCAGGGTGTGGTTGGTATAAGCCAAGGAGCGGTTGGTGATGTCCCAGGCGGCGTCCCATTCGAGGTGTTTGTCATCGATCAACAGCCGCATCAGCTCGGCCACGGCGATCGAGGGATGGGTGTCGTTGAGCTGCACGGCCCAGTTGTCGGGGAAGTGCTCCACCGGAATGCCCCGTTGCTCGAGGCTGCGCAGCATGTCCTGCAGGCTGCAGCTCACAAAAAAGTGTTGCTGCTTCAGCCTTAGGCGCCGGCCTTCGTCGGTGCCGTCGTTGGGATAGAGCACCTTGGAGATCGTTTCCGTGCCGATCTTCTCTTCCACCGCCCCGTAGTAATCGCCGATGTTGAAGGCATGGAAGTCAAAGGATTCGGCCGCATCGGCGCGCCAGAGCCGCAGTCGATCGCAGGTGTTGACCCGATAGCCCAGCACGGGCACATCATGGGGAATGCCGATGGCGTGTTCATCGGGAATCCAGCGCACCCGATGGTGGGCTTGGTCATCGAGATAGGTCTCGGTGCGGCCGCCAAACCCAACAAAAATGGCCTGGTCGGGCTGGGGAAGCTCCCAGGGCCAGCCGCCTTTCAGCCACCTATCGGTGATTTCAACCTGGCTGCCATCGCGAATCAGCTGGTCGAAGATGCCGAACTCATAGCGGATGCCGTAGCCCGTGGCGGGAATCTCCAGGGAAGCCAGGGATTCCAAGTAGCAGGCCGCCAATCTCCCTAGGCCGCCATTGCCTAGGCCCGGCTCCTCTTCCACTTCGAGGATCTCATCGAGGCTGTCGATGCCATAACGCTGCAGGGCCTCTTCTGCCGCTTGCTGGATGCCAAGCATCAACAGGTTGTTGCCCAGCTGGGGACCGATCAGGAACTCGGCCGACAGGTAGGCCACGACCCGCTGGGGGGTGGCGCTGATCGCTTCGATCCCCGCCAAATAGCGGGTCATCAGTCGGTCGCGCACGGCATGGCTCAGGGCCAGGTAGAGATCGTGGCGGCTGGCGCTGGGGGCGAGTTTGCCGAGGGTAAAAAAGAGGTGCTCGGCCATGCCGTCGAACAGGTCATTGGCGCCCAGGCCACTCCTGATCGGGTCGGTGTAGCAGCCTGGGGTGGGGAGCTTCAGGTTGCGGGGCTCGATGGTGTCCATGGTTAAGGCTCCTTAGGGTTGGTCCAGCGCCAGTTGGTGACTTCGTCCGCATCCATGCCGCGCCCATGGAAATGGGGGGGACCATGGCGGTTGGAATCCGCGTTCTGGTTAGACCGTAGCGATGGCCACCGAAGGGTGCCGTCGGGCCCGAGACTCTCGGAAGACTTGCCTGCCCCGCATGCTGCCCCTGCCCTTGCCGCCCCTGCTGCTCGAGCTGGGGGCCCATCAGCTGGAGGTGGCCGAAACCCTGGTCTGGGTGGGCCGTTTGCTGGTGATCGTGGTGGCGGCCCGGCTGTTTGCCGAACTGCTCGTGCGCCTGCAGCTGCCCACGATCCTGGGCGAGTTGCTGGCCGGGGTGCTCTTGGGCCTTTCTGGCCTGCATTGGATTGTGCCGCCGGAAACCCAGGCCCAGCTCAGCGGGGGTCTGTTGCAGTTGCTGGGCTCCCTGGCCGATGTGCCGATTCCGGCGGTGCAGCAGATCTACAACGAAACCTTCCCCAGTTTGCAGTTGCTGGCGGGGCTGGGGCTCTACGCCCTGCTCTTCCTCACCGGCCTCGAAAGTGAACTCGACGAGCTGATAGCCGTGGGGGGCCAGGCGATCTCGGTGGCGCTGGCGGGGGTGCTGCTGCCCTTTGCCGCCGGCACCTTTGGGCTGATGTCCCTGTTTGGGGTGGAACCGATCCCGGCGATTTTTGCCGGCGCCTCGATGACGGCCACCAGCATTGGCATCACCGCCAGCGTGTTTGGCGAGCTGAAGATGTTGCGCAGCCGCGAAGGCCAGATTGTGATCGGCGCCGCCGTGCTTGATGACATCCTCGGCATCGTGATTCTGGCGGTGGTGGTGGCCCTCTCCGCCGGCGAAAGCCTCAGCGTTGGCCCGATCCTGCGGCTGGTGGGGGCGGCGGTGCTGTTTGTGGTGGTGGCGATCGGCCTCAGTCGCACGGCGGCGCCGGCCTTCGACTGGCTGCTGGACCAGCTCAAGGCCCCTGGCGAAGTGATCGTGGCCTCGTTTGTGGTGCTGAGCCTTTGTTGTTTTGCGGCCACGGCCATCGGCCTGGAGGCGGCCCTAGGCGCCTTTGCCGGCGGCTTGATCCTCAGTAATTCCCGCCACACCAAGGCGATCCAGGCGGCGGTGAAGCCGGTGGTAGCCCTGTTCGCCACGATCTTCTTTGTGCTGATCGGCACCGGCATCGACCTCTCGGTGCTCGATCCCACCAATCCCGCCAACCGCAGCGGCCTGGTGGTGGCGCTCTTTCTGCTGCTGGCGGCGATCGCCGGCAAGATCGCCGCCGGCTGGGCCTTCCTCTCCGCCCAGCCCACGGACCGCTGGCTGGTGGGCCTGGGCATGGTGCCCCGCGGTGAGGTGGGGTTGATCTTCCTGGGGCTCGGCACCCAGGCCCACCTGCTCAGCCCGTCGCTGGAGGCGGCGATTGTGCTGATGGTGATTGGCACCACCTTTCTGGCACCGGTGCTGCTCAGACTGGTGCTGGCCGGACGGGGGACCCTTGCCGAAGCAAGCAGCTGACTACAACAATGCCCAAACCCAGCCCTCCGGCGCCTGGGCCGCCTGGCGCGGCTGGGGCCTCAGCTGGGGCGGCTGGCTCGACAACCGCCACGGCGAGTGGTGGCTGCTGGCCCAGCTGCTGCTGATTGGTTTGCACCTGCTGCCGCCCTGGCCGGCGCCAGGGGCCTGGGGCTATGCCTGGCCCCTGCCCCTCGCCATCACGGGCGTCGCCCTGCTGCTAGTGGGCTTGGCCCTGGCCCTGCAGGCCTTCTGGGGCCTGGGCGCCAGCCTCACGCCCCTGCCCGATCCCAAGCCCGGGGCCGCCCTGGTAACGCGTGGCCCCTACCGGCGCTGCCGCCACCCCCTCTATCAGGCGATTTTGCTCTGCTCGCTTGGGGTGGTGCTGGCCCTGGGCAGCCTGCTGCATCTCGCCCTGCTGCTGGCCCTGGTGGCCGTGTTGGGCGGCAAGGCCCGCCGCGAGGAGGGCCAGCTGCTGCCGCTCCACCCCGATTACCCCGCCTACCGGGCCGCCACGCCAGCGATCATGCCGGGCCTGCCCTGGCTGGATTGGCGCCAATGAGCAGGTGCCTGGCCTGGCTGCCCCAGTTGGCGTCGTTCTCAGTTGGCGTCGTTGCGACTGCCCAGGGCTAGGAAAAACCCCGCCAACACGGCGATCAGGCCCATGCTGGTGCCCCAGCCCGGGCCCAAAATCCAGCCCAGAAACAGGTTGGTGATGGCGCCCACCGCCAGGGCCAGGGCCAGGCTGGCCACCACCAGGGCCAGCTGCTGCCAGCCCTCTTTCACGCCCATGTCGGCAAGGGCCTGCTCAAAGCGGCCCAAAGGCAGGCTCAAGGGCAGGTAGAGGGCCAGGGCCCAGAGGGCCGTACCTGGCAGCAGGGGCGTCCAATCCAACAGGGGGCCACTGGCGGGGAGCGCTTCCTAGCATCGTCCCCCTTGCCCCCGACCCTGTGAACGCTCCGGTGTTGTCCCTGCCAGCAGAGGGGCTGGAGCAGCTGCCCTGGAGCTACGAGGGCCATGCCGTCCACAGCCTCAGCCGCTGCCCGGAGCAGCCGGTGGGGCCGGCCCTGCTGCTCGTCCATGGCTTCGGGGCCTCCACCGACCACTGGCGTTACAACATTCCGGTGCTGGCCGAGCGCCATGAGGTCCATGCCCTCGATTTGCTCGGCTTTGGCCGCAGCGTCAAACCAGCCGGGTTGCCCTATGGCGGCGCCCTTTGGCGCGACCAGCTGGTGGCCTACGTGCAGGAGCGCATCGGCCGCCCCACCGTGTTGGTGGGCAATTCCCTTGGGGGCTACTCCGCCCTGGCGGCGGGGGCGGCCTTGGGCCCCCTGGCGGCTGGCGTGGCCCTGCTCAATGCCGCCGGACCCTTCAGTGGCGAGGGCACCGAGCCCAAGGGTTGGGGGGCGATCGCCCGCCGCACGCTTGGCTCGGCCCTGCTGAAAAGCCCGGTGCTGCAGCGGCTCCTGTTTGAAAATCTGCGCCGCCCCGCCACGATCCGCCGCACCCTCAACCAGGTGTACATCGACAAAACCAACGTCGATGAGGCCCTGGTGGAGGCGATCCGCATCCCTTCGCTGGATCCCGGCGCCTTTGGCGTGTTTCGCACTGTTTTCGATATCCCCAGCGGCCAGCCCCTCGATGAGCTGTTCGCCGCCCTCGAGGCGCCCCTGTTGCTGCTTTGGGGCATCCGCGACCCCTGGATTAACGCCGTCGGCCGCCGCGCCCAGTTCCAGCACCATGCCCCCAACGCCACCGAAGTGGTGCTGGAGGCGGGCCACTGCCCCCACGATGAGGTGCCCGAGCTGGTGAATCGGGCCCTGCTTGACTGGATGGCCGGTCTTTAGGCGGGAAAAGGGGCGGAGATGGCGGGCAGAAAGCGTCGATTTCTGCTCTTCGGGGTGGTGAATGTGCTGCTCACCAATGGGGCCCTGTTGCTGCTGTTGCACCTGGTGACGATTGGCCTGGCCACCTTCCTCAGCCAGCTGCTCAACCTGGTGCTCGGCTACTGGCTCTATGGCAAACGGGTGTTTCGGGTTGAGCGCTTCGCCCTGCGTTCGGCCGGGGCCTATGGCGGCCTGGCCGCGTCGCTCTGGTTGCTGAACTGGCTGGGCATTCGCCTGCTGTCGGGCGCCGGCCTGCCCCGGGGCTGGGCAGCCCTGGCCCTGGTTCCGCTGTTGGCGGCCCTGTCCTACGGGGTGCAGAAAACCCTGGTCTTTCGCCCAGACCCTGCTGCTGGGCTGCGGCAGCGCCTCTGAGTATGTTGACGCGGCATGGACCAGGCAACGGTGGGCGCAACTTCTGAGCCGGTAGTCCCAACCCCCTGGCCCACTGATCCGAGCCAGTCGCCCTCGGCTGCTCTAGCAATGGATCGGGCGCCAGCCAGCGGCAAGCCCCTGCTCTCGGTGGTGATTCCTTGTTACAACGAAGTCGCCACGATTGCGTCCCTAATTGAGCGGGTGCGGCAGGCGCCGGTGGCCTCCAAGCAGATCATCGTGGTCGATGACGGCTCCAGCGACGGCACCCGGGAGCTGCTGGAGGGCCTGCAGGCGGACGACCTCACGATTCTCTTTCACCCCCACAATCAGGGCAAGGGAGCGGCCCTGGCCACAGGTTTTTCTGCCGCTGTCGGTGAGATCACGATCGTGCAAGATGCCGATCTTGAATACGATCCTGAAGACTATCCCCTAGTGATTGGTCCGATTCAGCAGGGCCGCGCCGATGTGGTGTTTGGCAGCCGGTTCCAGGGTGGTGCGCCCCACCGGGTGGTGTATTTCTGGCATCGCCTCGGCAATGGTTTCCTCACCCTGCTCAGCAACATGTTCACGGATCTGAATCTCAGTGACATGGAAACCTGTTATAAGGCTTTTCGCACCGAGATCATCCAGTCGATTCCGATTTGCGAGAAGCGCTTTGGCTTTGAACCGGAAATCACCGCCAAGGTGGCCAAAAAGAATTGGCGCATTTATGAGGTGGGTATTTCCTATTACGGGCGCACCTACGACGAGGGCAAGAAGATCGGCTGGCGCGATGGGGTGCGGGCGATCTGGTGCATCCTGAAGTACAACCTGTGGGCCTGACGCGCGGCCCTGCCCTGGCCCTCCCATGCCCCTAATTCAGCGCCAAGCGCCCTATCCCCACTGGGAATTCACCGATCCGGCCAGCGGCGACCAGCTGCGGCTGGTGCCCGAGCGGGGCGGCCTGGTCACCGGCTGGGTCTGTTGCGGCCGCGAGCTGCTCTATCTCGACGCCGAGCGTTTCGCCGATCCCAGCAAGTCGCTGCGGGGCGGCATCCCGGTGTTGTTTCCGATCTGCGGCAACCTGCCCGGCAACCGGCTGGAGCTGGCCCAGGGCAGCTTTCCGATCGGCCAGCACGGCTTTGCCCGCGATCTTCCCTGGGCGATCCGCCTGCTCGACGACCTGCGCGGCGTGCGCCTGAGCCTGGTGGATAGCCCCGCCACCCGGGCGGCCTTCCCCTTCCCCTTTGAGCTGGTGCTGGAGCTGCGCCTGGCCCCTTCGGCCCTGGCGATCACCGCCACGGTGGAGCACCGGCTCGAAGCCGGCCAGGGCCCCGAGCCCATGCCGTTCTCGTTGGGGCTCCATCCCTATTTCGCGGTGTCTTCCCTGGCGGATGCAGCCCTGGAGGGCTTGCCGCCCCGCTGCTTCGACCACCTACCCATGGCCGAAGCCGACACGGCCAGCCAGCTGGCCCGCCTGGGGCAGGGGGTGGATTTCCTCTGCCAGCCCAGCGGCCCGGTGCGCCTGCTCGACCGGGAGGCGGGCTACGCCATCACCATGCAGCCCAGTGCCCCCATGGATTTGGCCGTGGTTTGGAGTGAACCGCCCCGGCCGATGGTCTGCCTCGAGCCCTGGACTGGGCCCCGGGGCTCCCTGGCCAGCGGGGATCGCCGCTTGAGCTTGGCGCCCGGGGAGCAGCTCAGCCTCAGCTGCCGCTACGAATTGGGCCTGGCCTAACGCCAGGTAGGCGGCCCCGGGCCAGCTGCTGGCTCGGGTCAAATTGACGCTTGATCGCCTCGATCAGGGGCCGGCTGGGGGCGTCCTCCCAGGCGGGCAGGTCGGCGCCGGTGGGTTGCTCCAGCAGCGTGAGGGCGCCGCCCAGCTCCTGGCAGCGCCGCCGCAGCTGCTCGACCCGGTAGGCGGGCAGCTGCTGGGCGGGCGCCCAGGCCAGGCCCAGGCCGCTGCCGCCTTCCAGCCAGCCGGGCACCCCGGCCAGGGCGGGATCCCCTAGCAGCGCCATGCCTTGGCTGGGCAGCACCCCCAGCCGCAGCAGCCAGCGCTGGCCCTGGCTGTTCGCCGGATCGAGCCCCGGCCCCAGGGCCACGGCGCGGATGGCTTCGAGCCGTTCGGAGTCGAGCTGTTGGGGTTGGAGCCCGGCGGCCTCCGCCTCGCTGGTGATCTCCGTGAGCTGGGCCCCAATCGCCGCGGCGCTGACACTGGCCAGGCTCACCAGCAGGCCGGGCTGCGGGGCCTGGCCAGCGGCCAGGGCCAGGGGAGCACTCCACCAGTCGACCAGCTCCGGAGCCAGGGCCGCCGCTAGAAGCTTTTGGCGCAGCCGCTCCAGCTCCGCCAGGCCGCCCTGCAGCCAGAGGCCGCGGCGCTGGCGCGGTAGGGGGTAGGTGCGCAGGCTCAGCTCGGTGATCAGCCCTAGGGATCCCCAGCTGCCGGCAAACAGGCGCACCAGGTCGTAGCCGGCCACGTTTTTAACCACCTTGCCGCCGGCCCGGGCGGCGGTGCCATCGGCCCGCAGCAGGGCCAGGCCGATCACCTGGTCGCGCACGCCCAGATAGCGCTGGCGCAGGCCAGCGGCCATGCCCCGGGCGACTAGGCCGCCAATGCTGCCGGAGTCCTGACCATCGGCGCCGCTGCCCCAGGGCCAGTCGAGCGCCAGCCACTGGCCTTGCTCGGCCAGGGCCGCCTGCAGGTCCCGCAGGGGCATGCCCGCCTGCACGGTCACCGTGAAATCGCCGACGGCATGCTCGAGCAGCCGATCGAGCCGGCGGCAACTCACCACCGGGGTGTCCGCCGCCACCGGCGCGCCCCAGGGCAGGCGAGTGCCCTGGCCGGCCGGCAGCCAGGGGGTGGCCTGGCGGTGCAGCTCCCGCACCAGCGGCTCCAGGGCGTCGGGCTCGGGGGTGATCACGGCACGATGGTGCCATGGCTGAGACCCCGAAAGCCGGGACCGCCAAGGCGGGCACCCTCAAGATCGTCGTCTTTGATGACGATCCCACCGGCTCCCAGACGGTGCACAGCTGCCCTTTGCTGCTGCGCTGGGACGCCGCCAGCCTGCGCCAGGGCCTGGCCGATCCGTCGCCCTTGCTGTTCCTGCTCGTCAACACCCGCGACCTGGCGCCCGAGCAGGCCCGCTCCCGGCTGACGGCCCTCTGCCGCACGCTCCAGCCCCTGCTGGCCGAGGCCGTCGCCGCCGGCAGGATCGACCGCTGGCTGGTGGTGAGCCGCGGCGATTCAACCCTGCGGGGCCATTTCCCCCTGGAGAGCGAGGTGATTGCTGCCGAATTGGGGCCCTTCGCCGCCAGTTTTCTGGTGCCCGCCTTCCTGGGCGGTGGCCGGACCACGGCGGCCGGTGTGCAGTTGCTCCACGGCGAACCGGTGCACCGCAGTGCCTTCGCCCAGGACAGGCTTTTCGGCTATAGCACCAGTTTTTTGCCCGCCTGGGTGGCGGAGAAAACGGCAGGAGCCATCCCGGCTGAGGCCGTGCAACGGATCGACCGCAGCGAGCTGGAGGCGGCCGTGGCGGAACGGGAAGGGTTCGATAGCAAGGGTTTTCAGGCCCTAGTGGGGCGGCTGGTGGATCTCACAGGCAACCCCTGGGTGGTGGTTGATGGCGAGCGGCCCGCCCAATTGGCCGCCTTTGCCGCCGCGGTGAATCAGGTCACGGCTCCTGCCCCTGGGCCGCGGCGGTTTCTGTTCCAATCGGCCGCCAGCCTGCTCACGGCCCTGGCCGACTTGCCGCCCCAGCCCCTCGACCCCGCTGGCCTGGCGGCCCTGCGCCGCCGCAACGCCGATGGGCAGCCCCTGGCGGGCCTGGTGCTGGTGGGCTCCCACGTGCCCCTGGCCGATGCCCAAGTGCATAACCTGTTGGCCGAACCGGCCTGCGGCGGGGTGGACCTGGAGGTGGCCAAGGTCGCCCGGGTGTTGGCGGGACCCCTGCCCGATCGCCTGCTGGCCTCCCTAGAGGACGCCTGGCTGGAGCGGCTGCAACAGGTGGTGGCGCGCGGCCAGACGCCGGTGCTGTTCACCAGTCGGGGGGAGCTGGCTTGCTCCAGCCCCGCCGAGCGCCGGACCCTGGGCGAGGCCCTGGCCGGCCTGATGGCCCGCCTCGCTGCCCGCCTGGCGCCCCAGCTGGGCTACCTGATCAGCAAGGGCGGCATCACCAGTCAAACCCTGCTGGCGGATGGACTCGACCTGGCGATGCTGCGACTGGAGGGGCAACTCCTGCCGGGGCTTTCCCTGCTGCGGCCGGCGGGCGCGGGGGTGCCCCAGGCCCTGGCGGGCCTGCCCCTGGTCACCTTCCCGGGCAACCTCGGCGATGGCCAAACCCTGCTGGAGTCGTGGCGCCTGCTGGAGGGGCTGGGTTCTTAGGGGCCATTGAAGCTCTGCTCCAGCACTTGCACCGGATGCAACACCGGCAGCTCCCGCCCGATTTCGCCCAGGTGCTTGCGGATCTGCAGGCTGCAGCCGATGTTGGCGCTCACGGCCAGTTCGGCCCCAGTGGCGGCCAGGTCGCCAGCCTTGATGCGGCCCAGCTCCGCGGCCACCTCGGGCTCCACCAGGTTGTAGATGCCGGCGCTGCCGCAGCACACCCCCGCTTCCACCGCCTCGAGCAGTTGCACATGGGGAATCTGGGCCAGTAGATCCCGGGGCTGGTCGTGGATGCCCTGGCCGTGCAGCATGTGGCAGGCATCGTGATACACAAGCCTGAGGGGCCGTATGGCGCTAGCGGGCTCGCCGTCGCCATGGCGCAGGGGCTGCAGGGCGCTGCGGAACGCCTCCGAGAGGCCCACCTGGGCCAGGAACTCCTGGATGTCGGCTACGGGGGCTTGGAAGGGTTGCTCGGAGCCACGGGCTGCCGGAGCGCCCTCGCCGCCGAGGATCTCCGGGTAGTGCTTGAGGGTGTGGCCGCAGCCGGAGGCGCCCACCAGCACCGCATCGAGCGGTTCGGGCCCTGCCGCTTTGCCCGGCCCCACCACGGCCGCAAAGCTGGCCACCAGCTGCTGGGCCAGGGTTTGGGTCTGCTCCAGTTCGCCCTGGTGGTGGGTCATGGCGCCGCAGCAGCCCTGGGCGGGCGGGATCACCACCTCGATGCCGTTGGCGCTGAGCACCGCCACGGCGGCCTGGTTCACGGCCGGATCAAACAGGCGTTGCACGCAGCCCAACACCAGCCCGACCCGGTAGCGCCTGGGGCCCTGGGCGGGCACCACCAGAGGCAAGCGATCGGCAAAGGCCTCCGGGGCCAGGGGTGGCAACAGGCCTTCAATCGCCTCCAGCTGGGGGCCCACCAGGCGCAACAGACCACTGCGGCGCACCAGGTTTTGGAGGGGCGTGCCGGCGTAGAGCCGCAGGGGAGTGAGCAGGGCCCGTAGGCGGCCGGGGTAGGGCAGCAGGGCAAACAACAGCTTGCGCAGGGCCTGCTGGCCGGAACTGCGCAATTCAGGCGCGTTGAGCTTGGGGCGGGTGGCCTCGATCAGCAGGTCGTAGCGCACGCCCGAGGGGCAGGCGGTGACGCAGGCGAGGCAGCCCAGGCAGCTATCGAAATGGCTGGCCACGGTGGCATCGAGCACCAGCTCGCCGGCCTCGATCGCCTTGAGGGCATGGATGCGGCCCCGGGGCGAATCCATCTCCGTACCCAGCACCCGGTAGCTGGCGCAGGTGGGCAAACAGAAGCCGCAGTGCACGCAGGGATCTGTGGCGCTGGGGCCAGAGGCTGGGGCCGGGCCGGAGTTCGAGGACACCATCGATTG
>JAEMQZ010000128.1 GCA_016463595.1 Synechococcales cyanobacterium SupBloom_Metag_052
CCGCAACTTCCGCCGTGACAGGGCGGTGCTCTAACCGGTTGAACTACAGTCCCAGATTGGTTTTGCAACCAATTGCGTTTGGTTTTAGTACCAAAAGCACAGATTGGCCGCAGGCCAGATCTGGATCGCCCAGGCAACGGTGACCGCCCTGCGCTTTAAACAGTATCTGCTGCGACGGGCCCCTCCGTCAACCAATCGGCCCCAGTGGAGAAGCGCAGCGACAAAACCTGGGGCCATAAAAAAACCCTGGCCGGGCTCAAGGAGAGCACGATCAGGGGCAACTGATTTCAGGCCGCCATCGGCCCACTTCACGGCTGGTCAGGGGCGGAAACCGGCCGGTTCAATCAGGCGAACCTGGTTTCCCCTGGCGGTGAATTCCCGACCTTGGTCGCTTTGAACAACGACTCGACCACCGGATTTGACACGGATCACCCGCGCCCGAACCCAGCCAAGGGCTGCGGACTCGAGAACTTTGACCACATCACCAGGCTGTAGATCCAACTCCATGTCCGGAACCACGAAACTGCAGGAGAGGGAATCGGACGCGCCGTGGAGGACTTGAACCCCCGGCATCAGGTTTTGGAGACCTGCGTTCTACCAACTGAACTAACGGCGCAAGGCGATCCCCCCACGGTCAAGGCCCATACAAGATGAACATTGACCTGGACAAAAATGAGGCGTAAGCCTCAGCGATCGAAGCGCTGCTTAACACGAGTGGCCTTGCCCACCCGGTCGCGCAGATAAAAGAGCTTCGCTCGCCGCACCTTACCGCGCCGCTCCACCTTGATGGAAGCGACTTGGGGGCTGTGCAGCATGAAGACACGCTCCACGCCGACCCCCTGGAAGATGCGGCGCACCGTAATGGTCTCATGGAGACCGCCGTGGCGTTTGGCGATCACAACCCCCTCGTAGGGCTGGATGCGCTCCTTATTGCCTTCACTGATGCGAACCCCTACTCGGACGGTGTCGCCCACGTAGATCTCGGGCAGATCACTCTTGAGCTGATCGGCTTCGAAAGCCCGGATCAGGTCCTGGGCGCTGAGTTTACCCGTGGTGGCCTTGACAGGCTCCAGGGTCGCTACCGCAGGGGACGGTGCCCCAGGCGCGGCGGTCTCCAAGCTGGTCTCCACCGTGGTGGCCTCCGTCTCACTGGTCATGTCATTGATCTCGTTGGATTCCGCTGCCATGCCAGCTCCGAAAGACGCCTGGCCAAACCACAAGTGTACCGCTCAGGCTGACCCCTCAGGACCGGACGACTTTGCTAGGCGCTGGCCCTGATGCCAGCGTTGCAGCACCAGGCTGGCCCCAGAGATCAGCATCCAGAGCAAGCCCAGGCCATTAAGCAAGACATAAAAGGGTTCCAGCGCCTTGCCGAGCCATTCGCCCTCATGCAGCACCATCAAAAAGTGCAGCTGGTCGCGGCCCAGGCCAGCCCAGTCCTTCAGCAACCGGTAGGCCATGCCAGAGCAGACCGTGATCAGTAGGGGGGCCAGCACAAGCGGTGCCACAGCCCCGTGCAGCCGGCGCACCTGCTTGAACCTTTGTGGCGTCAGCCCAGGCAGCGACATCAGGCGGCGGGAACGGGGCGGGCAACAGGGAACCAGGCCCCCGTTCTACCTTGACAATCGGCCCTGGACCTTTCGATGAATCTTTTTGCTGATCTGCTGGCCACCACCAACCGTCAAGCGGCCACCAGCCCGTCAGCAGCGGCCCAGGCGGCCGCCACCCAAACCGGACCCCGCATCCAGAAGGGACGCCGCGGGGTTGAAATCAAGTCGGCCCGGGAAATTGCGATCATGCGCAAGGCCAGCAGAATCGTTGCCACCGTGCTCCGGGAGATCAGCGAGCTGGCCGCACCGGGCATGACCACCGCCGACCTGGATCGTCACGCTGAGAAGCGGATCCGGGAGCTGGGGGCCACCCCCAGCTTTAAGGGTTACCACGGCTTCCCGGCCAGCATCTGCGCCTCGATCAACCACGAGGTCGTCCATGGCATCCCCAGCAGCAAACGGGTGATCCGCTCTGGCGACCTGGTCAAGATCGATACGGGGGCCTACTTCGAGGGCTACCACGGCGACAGCTGCATCAGCCTCTGTGTGGGCGAGGGGGCTACGGAGGACGCCCAGCGGCTCGCCCGGGTCGCCCAGGAATCGCTCATGCAGGGCCTGGCGCGCATCAAGGCGGGCAACAGCCTGCTCGACATCGCCGGAGCCGTGCAGGACCACGTCGAAGCCCATGGCTATGCGGTGGTGGAGGACTACACCGGCCATGGCGTCGGCCGCAACCTGCATGAGGAACCCTCGGTGTTCAACTTCCGCACCCGGGACCTGCCCAACATGACCCTGCGGGCCGGCATGACCCTGGCGGTGGAGCCGATCCTCAATGCCGGCAGCAAGGCATGCCGCACCCTCAAGGACCGCTGGACCGTGGTGACTGAGGACGGCAGCCTCTCGGCCCAGTGGGAACACACCATCGCCGTGACCAGCGATGGCTGTGAAATCCTCACCGACCGGGACTTCTAGGCCGCTGGGTCTGGAGCTTGGGCGCTTGGCCGGCTGAACAGTCCCAGGTAGGTCCAGCGGACCAGCACTGCCAGGGGAAATATCACATAGGTAAGGGGATTGGGGGTAACGATGATCAGCCCCCAGTCCCAAGCCGCCAGCCGCAGCACGGCCTGGGCCACAAAGCCAGCTCCCAGCAGCCCGATCGGATTGAGGTTGGAGCGGAAGGGCCCCAGCACCAGGCGCCGAATTCGCAGGTTTGGCCCGGCCAGATCCAGGCTCCGCAGACTGACCAGCTGGCCGACAAGCCGCTTGCTGATCTCGTAAACGGGGCTCACGGCCGGCAGGATTTCGGCCTCGGAGGTGTTGATCCACACTTCTCGGCAAAGCGCCATCCCCTTGCCGGGCGCGGCAGCAGCAAAAAGCTCAAGTAAGCGCAAACTGCTGAGGGCATTCACCTCCAGAGAGCGTTCCAGGGCGGCGGCGCTGCGATCGCCATGGACATTGATCCCGTGGTTAACCACCAGGATGTCGATCCGGCTGAACAGCTCGCTGAGTTCCGATTCATGGCCGCAGCTCCAGCGGACCTGCTCCAGGGGGATGGGGGCGCCGTCAGAGGTGGCCAGCTCCAGGGGCTCCGCCCTAGTGGTTAGGGCCACCAGGCTGGCGCCGCAGCCATGGAAGCAGCGCAGCAACTCCACCCCCAGGCTGCCGCTGGCGCCGGTGATGGCAACCCGACGGCCCGCGAAGGCCCTGTTGCACCCAGGGTCCATCGGGGTCTCCATCGAATCAGGCCCCAGCATGCGCCATCCTGGAGCTAATTACATTGCAGCCCATGGAGACGGTTCTGAAGGATCGCGATGCCATGGTTGCCCTCTATGCGCCCTACTGCGAGGGCTCAGATAGGGCCCAACTTCTCGACCTAGCCCTTGAAAAGCTCTTAACCAGAAGGCTCCACGGCAGTCGCCGGCTCAAACCCGACGGCAGTCATCCATTTGAGCTCACCTGGCAACCCGGGGAATCGCCCCAGGAGCCAAGCCAGTGCCAACTGAGCTTCCCCCAGATCCAGGCGGTGACCTACAACTTTTCCGTGCCTACGGCCGAGCTCGTGCTCTGGCTGATGCAAATTTTGGACTACGGGCCGGCCACTCCTCCCCCAGGGCTACCGCCCCTCC
>JAEMQZ010000129.1 GCA_016463595.1 Synechococcales cyanobacterium SupBloom_Metag_052
CTCTGCCCCCAGCCCAGGGACGTGCCCCGCTCCGTATCCACCACCTTGATGGCGGTGCCCGGCAGGGGGCGCCCGGAGCTGCCGCGGCGGTTGGACCAGGAGCGGCGGCAGCTGAGCACCGGGCTGGTTTCGGTGAGGCCGTAGCCCACCAGCAGCTCGATGCCGATCGCCTCAAAGAAGCCATCCACATGGGGGGCGAGGGCGCCGCCACCGCTGATGGCCGTGCCCAGGCAGCCTCCAGCCAGCTGCTGGCGCACCTTGGGCCAGAACAGCTGGGACGCCAGGCGATGGCCCGGCCAGCTGACTAGGGCCAGCAATCCCCCGGCCAACCGGGCCAGGGCAGGCTCGCTCACCAGGGTTTGGTCCTGGGCCTGGCGCCAGTGGCTGCGATGGAAACGGCTCAGATTTAGGGCTGCCGTCAGCAGGCGCCGCCGGGCCGGGGGCATGGCGGCAAGGGCATCCTCAAAGCCGGCCAGCAGGGCCTCCCACAGGCGGGGCACGCTGATCATGTAATTGGGGCGAACCCGCTGCAGGTCGGCCTTGAAATGCTTCAAGGTTGTGTAGCTCTGGCAGCAACCGCAGGCCAGCAGGAAATATTCGGCTGTTCGCTCGTAGGCATGCCAGATCGGCAACACGCTCAAAACCCGATCGCCCGGATTGGGCGCCACGGCGACGCCGAGGGTGTGGAGTTGGTGGAGCAAGTTGGCGTGGCTGAGGGGCACGCCCTTGGGTTCCCCCGTGGTGCCGGAGGTATACAGCAGGGTGGCCAATCGCTCCGGGCCCCCGGGGGGCAGGGGCGGCAGCGGGGAGGTTGCCCCCAGCTCCATCAGGGCATCCCAGCCCAGGCAGGGGATGGCTAGGGCCCCGGTGGCCGGGCTAGCGCCCTCCAGCAGCACCACAAACTTCAGGCCCGCCCGCGCGCTGAGCTGGGGCGAGAGCCTCTCCAGCAGGGCCGCCGATTCCACCACCAGGCCAGTGGCACCGGAGTCCCGCAGGATGTAACTGAGCTCCGCCAGGGGCGCGCCACTGCCGCGCACGGCATCGGCGGCGCCGGCGCGCATCAGGCCCTGGTCGGCCAGGAGCCAGCGGGGCCCGTTTTCGGCAAAGAGGGCCACCACATCCCCCGGCACCACGCCCAGGGCGGCAAAACCGGCGGCGGCCCGCAGGATGGCGCCATGGAGCTCCTCGAAACTGAATTGCTCCGGCGGCCGGGCGTGGGGGGCATCGAGGGCCAGGCTCTCGCCGTGGCGCTCGGCCAAGGCGGGCCAGAGCTGCTCAAGCGCGGTGAGGTGGCTCCAATCGGCGCGCTGGGCCAGGGCCAAACGATCGGCGCGGTCGGCGCTCCAGTGGACTTCGGCCTGGCCCCTCGGATTCACCAGGGCGGTCAAGTCGGTCACGGCAAAACAGTGAGTGAGCCAGGCTTATCACCCCAAAAGCCGCTCCGGGGCATTGGGTGGACGGAGCCGCAGGCCAAAGCGGTTGGCGAAGGCAAGAAGCAACCGGGGGGCCAGCTCAGCGCTGGTGAGGCCTGGCAGCCACTGCGTCAGCCGCCCAACCGGGCGATCGGCGATGCCGCAGGGCACGATCGGCCCAAACCCACCCAAGTCACAGTCCACATTCAGGGCCAGGCCGTGCTGGCTGATCCAGCGTCGAGCCCCCACACCAATTGCCGCCAGCTTGCGGCCCTCCAGCCAGACCCCCGTAAGGCCCTCCTGGCGCTGCCCCTCCAGACCCAGCTCGGCCAGTAGGTCGATCACCACGGCTTCGAGCTGGCGCAGGTAGAGGTGCAGATCGGCCCCATGGCGCTGCAGGTTGAGCACCGGGTAGAGCACCAGCTGGCCCGGAGCGTGGTGGGTGACCTCGCCGCCCCGGTCAATGCGAAACAGGGGCGCCGGCGGCTGGCCTGGATCGAAACGCAGGAAGGCCTCGCTGGCGCCACGGCCCAGGGTGTAACAGGGCTCGTGCTCGAGCAGCAGCACCGTATCGGGAGCGAGCGGATTGGCCAGCAGGCGGGCCTGGAGCTGCTGCTGCCAGGCCCAGGCCCTGGCGAACGGCACCGGGCCCGCCATTTGGAAACAGATTCCTTCGAGTTTGGGATTGCTCACAAACCGTTCCTAAAATTGGGCCATCCCCCACTCCCGGAGGCACAGGGATGAAGCTTCTGATTCACGGCCGCAATCTGGACGTCACCCCGGCCATACGGGAGTACACCGAAGAGAAGTTGTCCCGAGCGCTGAACAACTTCAATGGCCTGGTGAAGGAGGCGGATGTGCATCTCTCGGTGGCCCGCAATCCGCGGGTGGCCCAACAAACCGCCGAGGTCACGGTCTTTGCCAACGGCACCGTGATCCGGGCCCAGGAACGCAGCGAAAATCTTTACGCCAGCATCGATCTGGTGGCGGGCAAATTGAGCCGCCAGCTGCGCCGCCACAAGGAGCGCCATAGCGACCACCACCACAGCCCTGGCCACAACGCCAGCCAGACCGCCAACACCGCAGACGTGGTCGTGGATGCACCGGTTGAGGGGTCGTTTCTGGAGGGCAAAACGGCCGAACTGCCCAACCGGGGCGTGCGGCGCAAGTATTTCGCCATGCCGGCGATGGCCCTGGAAGACGCCATGCACCAACTCGATGTGATCGACCACGATTTCTACGTGTTCCGCGACGCCAAAAACGGCACGATCCAGGTGGTGTATCGGCGCAACCACGGCGGCTATGGGGTGATTCAACCGCGAGAATCCTGATCCACCACCGCGCCCTCCCGGGCACCCCCGCCGCTTGCGCGAACTCCCCGACCTCGCCCCCCTGATCGACCACGCCCTGCTCGATCCCCACCAGGGATCCGAGGCCGTGCTGCGCTGCTGCGATGAGGCTCGCCATTTCGGCTTCGCCGGCGTGTGCCTGGCCTCCCGCTGGCTGCCCCTAGCCCGGGAACGGCTTGGATCTGGCGGGAGTTCCCGCAGTGGCTCCGGCCAACCCACCCGACTGATCAGCGTGGTGGGCTTTCCCTTTGGCGCCATCCCGGCGGAGATCAAACGGGCTGAAGCGGAATGGGCCGCCGCTGCTGGAGCCGACGAACTGGATGTGGTGCCCGACTTCGGCGCTTTGGCCGATGGCGATGCCAGCCGCTTTTGCGCCGACCTGGCACCGATCGTGGAGCTGGGCCTGCCCGTGAAGGTGATCCTGGAGGTGGGGAGGCTTACCCCTGCTGCCCTGGAGCTGGCCGTGGCGGCCGCAATCGATGTGGGCGTGGCCTTTCTCAAGACCGGCAGCGGCTTTGGGCCCGCTGTGACCGTGACCCAGGTGGCCGAGCTGCGCCAGCTGGCCCGGGGCCGGGCGGCTGTCAAGGCCTCCGGCGGCATCAGCAGCTTGGAGCAGGCCTTCGAGCTGGTGGAGGCGGGGGCCAGCCGGCTTGGCACTAGCCGCGGCGTCGCCCTGATCCGGGCCGGCAAGAGCTTCGGCCAGCGCCCCGAATCGACGCCCCAGCCGCGCGACGATGACCAGGATCAAAACCGTGGCGACTAGGGCCCTAGCCATCGCCACCAGGGCGACGTCCAGGACAGCCCTTGTAGCGACGACTGGGGCAGCGACCGAAACGGTGGTGGCTCAATCCAATGGGC
>JAEMQZ010000050.1 GCA_016463595.1 Synechococcales cyanobacterium SupBloom_Metag_052
GGGTCATGGCGCCGGTGCAAGTGCCCATCAGCAAGGCGCTGACGCCCACCAGCAGGGCCTGGCGCCAACGCCGGCGGCGGACAGGACGCGCTAAGGAAGGGGTTAGTTGGCCAGGGCGGGCGGCAAGGGCCATGGTGGCTGGGGATGCTCGCCTGAGGCTAGGGCGGATCGTCCTGGGCCCCAGCCGGCGGCTTGGCGGCGGCTGGCGCGTTCGGCCTTCCGCCCATGGCGGCGCCCCAGCACGGGCGTTTCAACTGGGAGAGTGGGGGTGCCATTGACCTCTCACCCCCGACGCCGCGATGGGAGCCAGTGGATATCGCGATTACTTCAAGGTGCTGGGCCTCGAGCGGGGCGCCGACGCCGATGCGGTGAAGCGGGCCTTCCGCAAGCTGGCCCGGGAATACCACCCAGACGTCAATCCCAATAACAAGGAGGCGGAGGCCAAGTTCAAGGAGATCAGCGAGGCCTACGAGGTGCTCTCCGATTCCGACAAGCGCCGCCGCTACGAACAATTTGGCCAGTACTGGAACCAATCTGGCGGGGCCAGTGGTGGCGCCGATGTTGATTTCGGCCGCTACGGCAACTTCGACGACTTCATCAACGACCTGCTGGGCCGTTTTGGCGGTGGCGGCGGCCCCAGCAGCGCTGGTTTTGGCGGAGCCCCGGGCGGGTTTGGCTTCTCCTCCGGCTTCCCCGGTGGCGGCTTCCCTGGGGGCTTCCCCGGCGGTGCGGCTGGGGCCGGGCGGGCGCCCCTCAACCTCGATGCCGAGGCCAGCATCAGCCTCAGCTTTGCCGATGCCTTTCGGGGCTGCGAGCGCACCTTGGCCGTCAACGAGGAGCGGGTGCAGGTGCGGATTCCGCCCGGGGTGAAAACCGGCAGCCGCCTGCGGCTCAAGGGCAAGGGCAACCTCCAGCCCGGCACCGGCCGCCGCGGCGACCTCTACCTCAACCTCAAGCTGCTCGACCATCCCGTTTGGAGCCTGGATGGCGACCTGCTGCGGGCCGAACTGCCCTTGAGCCTCGATGAGCTGGCCCTCGGCGGTGAAGTGCGGGTGGCCACCCCCGATGGCGAAGCCACCGTGCAGGTGCCTGCCGGCATGGAGCCGGGCCGCAGCCTGCGGCTCAAGGGCAAGGGCTGGCCGATCAAGGACGGCCGCGGTGACCTGCTGCTCAGCCTCAGCCTGCGCCTGCCCCCCAGTTTCAGCGAGGCGGAGCGCCAACTGCTCGAGCAACTGCGCGCCGAGCGCCGCGTCGATCCCCGCGTCGACTGGATCGAGCAGGCACGCCTCTGAATTGGGGCAGACCCCTGCAGCCAGGCTGGCTCCGTAGGATCCGCCCAGCTTGAAGTTCGCCATGGAGCTCACCTACCGCCCCCGCCGGATGCGGCGCACGCCAGCCCTGCGGGCCATGGTTCGGGAGCACCAGCTCCGTGCCGCCGATTTCATCTACCCCCTGTTTGTGCACGAGGGTGCGACCAACGAGCCGATTAGTGCCATGCCCGGCGCCCAGCGCTGGAGCCTGGAAGGGTTGGTGCAGGAGGTGGGTCGTGCCTGGGGCTTGGGTATCCGCTGTGTGGTGCTTTTCCCCAAGGTGGCCGATGGGCTCAAAACCGAAGATGGCGCCGAATCTTTCAACGAAGGCGGCCTGATTCCTAGGGCGATCCGGCGCATCAAGGTGGCCTACCCCGGCATGATGATCATGACCGATGTGGCCCTCGATCCCTATTCCTGCGATGGCCATGACGGCATCGTTAGCTCCGAAGGGATCGTGCTCAACGATGAAACCGTGGAAATCCTCTGCCGCCAAGCCGTGGCCCAGGCCAAGGCCGGCGCCGACCTGATCGGCCCCAGCGACATGATGGATGGCCGGGTTGGGGCGATTCGCGAAGCGCTCGATGAGGAGGGTTTCGAGCATGTGGGCATCATCAGTTACACCGCTAAATACGCTTCGGCCTACTACGGCCCCTTCCGCGAAGCCCTCGATTCGGCCCCCCGGGCCGTGGCGGGCAAGCCGATCCCTAAGGATAAATCCACCTATCAAATGGATCCGGCCAATGGCCGCGAATGCCTCACCGAGGCCCTGCTCGATGAGCAGGAAGGGGCCGACATTTTGATGGTCAAGCCCGGCCTGGCCTATCTCGATATCATCCATCGCCTGCGCGGCGAAACCGAATTGCCGATCGCGGCCTACAACGTGAGCGGCGAATATTCGATGGTGAAGGCGGCAGCCGAACGGGGCTGGATTGATGAGCGCTCGATCGTGCTCGAAACCCTGCTGTGTTTCAAGCGGGCCGGCGCCAATTTGATCCTCACCTACCACGCCTGCGATGCGGCCACCTGGCTGGCCGAGGGGTGAGCCCGAACCCCCAGGATTTGCCCGTGCTGCCAGCTGTTTTTCGGTTGCCTGGCCCTGCAAGTCCTCCTGGACCCTGGCCGGCAGCCACGCCAGGGCCTGTTGCGGTCAAGAATGGCCTCAGCGCAACGGCAGGAACACCATGGCGGTAGGGCAGCAGGCAGTTGACGGCATCAAACCGGCCGGCAGCCAGCAGGAGATCAGCCCCTTGGGCCGGCAATCCTGGCTGGGTCACGTGGCCCTGCGGGTGCAGGACATGGAAAGGGCCAAGCGGTTCTATGGCGCCATGGGCCTGGAGCTCACCTGGGATGCCAGCGATTGGGCCTACCTGCAGCGACCCGATGGCGGCGATGGCATCGCCCTGCTCAGCCCCGAGTACAAGGCCGCCGGCCCCCATTTCGCCTTCCATTACGCGAGCCGCGAGCAGGTGCAGGCCGAGCACACCCGGCTCCAGGCCGCCGGGATGCCTGTGGGGGAGCTCCACGACCACCGCGACGGCACGGCCTCGTTTTATCTCCAGGATCCCGAGGGCAACTGGTTGGAGCTGCTCTATGAGCCCGCGGCCGGCATCGGCTCGAACCGGTCCTGATCCCCTGCAGACGCCCCAAGCCCCAGCCACCGGTTCCCCTGTTTTCCGCCTCCTCAGGCCGCTTCCCTAGTGCTTCCCCTGGTTCCTTCCCTGCTGCTCTCCGAGCTCCCTGCCGGGGCGACTGACTTGGCCCCTGACACCAGGGCTTCGCAGCCGGCCGGGATGGACCAGCCGATCGGCCAGGAGGCCCTGGAGCTCCTGGAATGGCCCAGGCTGGGGGAGCACCTAGCCAGCTTTGCCAGTACGACCGCCGGTGGTGCCCTCTGCGCCCGCCTGCCCCTGGGCGCCGACCTTGCGGAGAGCCGCCGCCGCCTGGCCGAAACCACCGAGTTGGTCGGCCTCGATGGCCTCAGCGAGGGGGGGCTGTCGTTTCAGGGGGTGGCCGACCTGGGCGACACCCTGCTCTTCTGCGCCAAGGGCGGCACCGCCTCGGGCCTGGCCCTGCTGGCCGTGGCCACCACCCTGGCGGCGGCCCGGCGCCTGCGCCGCCAGATCGAAGACCCCACGATCCGGCCCGTGACCACGGCCCTGGTGGCGGACCTGCGCACCCTGCCCGAGTTGGAGCAACGGCTGCGCTTCTGTCTGGAGGAGGGCGGCCGGGTGGCCGATCGCGCCAGTGTCCCCCTGGCCGAGCTGCGCCGCCAGCTGGCAGCCGCCCGCTCTGACCGGCGCGAGCGCCTCCAAGAGCTGATCCGCCGCCACAGTTCCCTGCTCCAAGACACGGTCGTGTCCGAGCGCAACGGCCGGCCCGTGCTGGCGGTCAAGGCCGGGGCCGCCTCCCAGCTGGCGGGCCTGGTCCACGACAGTTCCGCCTCCGGCAGCACGGTGTTCATCGAGCCCCAGGCCGTGATCGCCCTGGGCAACCGGATCGGTGTGCTGGCCGGCAAGGAGCGGGAGCAGGAGCAGCAGGTATTGCTGGAGCTCAGCGGCCTGGTTGGCGCCGAGCAGCCCGCCCTCAGCCACCTCCAGGCGGTATTGGTGCAGCTGGATTTCGCCCTGGCCCGGGCCCGCTACGGCCAGGCCTTAAATGCCGTGCGGCCCGAGCTCGAGGCTGATCCCGATACCCCGATCCGGCTCGAAGGCCTGCGCCATCCCCTGCTGCTCTGGCAAGAACGCCGCCAGGGCGGCCATGGGGTGGTGCCGGTGAGCGTGCAGGTGGGCCCGGAGCTGCGGGTGGTGGCGATCACCGGCCCCAATACCGGCGGCAAAACCGTCACGCTTAAAAGTGTGGGCCTGGCGGCCCTGATGGCCCGCGCCGGCCTGTTTCTGCCCTGCAGCGGCAGCCCGTCGCTGCCCTGGTGCGAGCTGGTGCTGGCCGACATCGGCGATGAGCAGTCGCTGCAGCAAAACCTCTCCACCTTTAGCGGCCACGTGCGCCGCATCGCCCGCATCCTGGCCGCCCTGCCGAGCGAAGCCAGCGCTGGCGCCTGCCTGGTGTTGCTCGATGAGGTGGGCGCTGGCACCGATCCCACCGAGGGCACGGCCCTGGCGATCGCCCTGCTGCGCCACCTGGCCGAGCGGGCCCGGCTCACGATCGCCACCACCCACTTCGGCGAGCTCAAGGCGCTCAAATACAACGATTCCCGCTTTGAAAATGCTTCGGTGGCCTTCGATGTCGCCACCCTCTCGCCCACCTACCACCTGCTCTGGGGCATCCCGGGCCGCAGCAATGCCCTGGCGATCGCCAACCGCCTCGGCCTTGATGGCGCCGTGCTTGACCAGGCCCAGCTGCTGTTGGCACCCCGGGGCGAGGGGGAACTCAACCAGGTGATCGCCGGCCTGGAGGCCCAGCGCCAGCGCCAACAGGAGGCGGCCGAGGAGGCGGCGGCCCTGCTGGCCCGCACCGAGCTCCTGCATGAGGAGTTATTGGAGCGCTGGCAGCAGCAGAGCGACCAGTCGGCCGAGCTGCAGGAGCAACGGCGCCAGGCCCTTGAGCATTCGATCCGCGATGGCCAACAGGAGGTGCGCCGGATCATTCGCCGCCTGCGCCAGGGGCAGGCCTCCGGGGAAACGGCCCGCCAGGCGGGCCAGAAACTCAAGCAGCTCGAGCAGGACCACCGCCCCAAGCCCGAGCGCCGCGACCACCGCGGTTGGCGGCCCGTGGTGGGCGAGCGCATCCGGCTGCTGGCCCTGGGCAAGGCGGCCCAGGTGTTGGCGATCAGCGCCGATGGCCGCGAGCTCACGGTCCGCTGCGGTGTGTTGCGCCTCACGGTGGAACTGGCGGCGATCGAGGGGCTCCAGGGTGAAAAACCGGCGCCGCCCGAGCCACCCCAGCCGGTGGTGCAGGTGCGCAGCCGCCGCAATCTGGCCAGCCGGGGCCCGGAGGTGCGCACTGAGCGCAATACCGTCGATGTGCGCGGCCTGCGGGTGCACGAGGCCGAAGCGTCCCTGGAGGAACGGCTGCGCAACGCCAATGGCCCCCTCTGGGTGATCCATGGCATCGGCACCGGCAAGCTCAAGCGCGGCCTGCGCGACTGGCTGGCCACCGTGCCCTACGTGGAGCGGGTCAGCGACGCCGACCAGGGCGATGGCGGCCAGGGCTGCAGTGTGGTCTGGGTGAAATGAGGCCCGGCTAAGCGTCCAGGCCCGCCCAACCCTTGGTCCCCTTCAGCCCAGCTTGGGCAGCACCGGCTCCGGGCCCGCCGTTGCCGCTGCTGGCACCTGGGGCAGGGCCAGCCCGGCTCCGTCAAACAGGCGCCAACCCTCGGCCTGCACCTCCAGGTGCACCGTTTGGCCGGGCACCAGGGCCTGGTCGGGTTCGGCCCGCACCTGCACCAGGTGGCTGCCCTCCAGCAGGCGGCAGCTCACCAGCTGTTCATTGCCGAGGGCCTCGCAGTGGGTTACTTCGGCGCTGAGGTTGCGGTTGGTGGCGGGCGCGAGGCGTAGGTGTTCGGGCCGCAGGCCGGCGCTGAGGCCGTCTGGGTTGCCCCGCTCCTGCCACTGGGCCAGGGCCGCGCCCATGGGGCCTTCCACCAGGAAGCGGCGGCCCTCCAGTTGCAGCTGGGCACCGCCAACAGCAGTGACGGGCAGCAGGTTCATGGCCGGGCTGCCAATGAACTGGGCCACGAAGGTGTTGGCGGGCCAGCGATAGAGCTCCAGGGGCGTGCCGAGCTGCTGCAGCTGGCCCCGGTTGAGCACCGCAATCCGGTGGCCCATGGTCATGGCCTCCACCTGGTCGTGGGTCACGTAGATCGTGGTGGTGCCGAGCCGGCGCTGCAGCTCGACGATCTGGCTGCGGGTGCCGCCGCGCAACTTGGCATCGAGGTTGCTGAGCGGCTCATCCATCAGGAACACGGCCGGCTGGCGGGCGATCGCCCGGCCCAGGGCCACCCGCTGCTTCTGGCCGCCGGAGAGTTCCTTGGGCAGGCGATCGAGTAATCCCTCCAGTTCCAGGGTCTCGGCCACCTGCTGGATCACAGCTTCAATCCGGTGTTCGCGCCGGGAGGGAAAGCGCAGCGGGCCTGGCAGGCCGCGGCTGGCCCGGTGCAGGCCATCGGCCAGTTCCTGTAGGGGGCTGCGCTGGCGCTGGCGGCGCAGGCCGAAGCCGATGTTGTCGGCCACGCTCAGGTGGGGGTAGAGGGCGTAGCTCTGGAACACCATCGCCACATCCCGCTGGGAGGGCCGCAACTGGGTGACCCGGCGATCGCCTACGAACAGATCGCCGCTGCTGGGGCTTTCCAGGCCGGCGAGCAGGCGCAGCAGGGTGCTTTTGCCGCAGCCGGAGGGCCCCACCAGCACGAGAAATTCGCCATCGCTGATGGTGAGATCCAAATCCCGCAGCACTTCAACTGGAGCTGCCCCCCGCCGGGGTGGGTAGGTCTTGCCCACGCGCTGGAAGCGAACCTCTGCCAAAACCAGCCCTGCGACGGCCCGATCCTAGGGTTGGACCTCGGAGTGCCCATCCCTCGACTTTCCCTATTGCAGTTCATTGATCAAGCCCGCATCGCCGTGCACGCCGGCCGCGGCGGCGACGGCATCATGGCCTTTCGGCGGGAAAAATATGTGCCCGCCGGGGGCCCCTCTGGCGGCGACGGCGGCCGGGGCGGTGATGTCTGGTTTGAGGCCGACCCCAACCTGCAGACCCTGCTCGATTTCAAATACCGGCGTACGTTTGAGGCCCAGGAGGGCCGCCGCGGCGGCCCCAA
The DNA here is from genome assembly GCA_016463595.1 of Synechococcales cyanobacterium SupBloom_Metag_052. Lineage (GTDB taxonomy): Bacteria > Cyanobacteriota > Cyanobacteriia > PCC-6307 > Cyanobiaceae > BAIKAL-G1. Next base: position 7,087 of record JAEMQZ010000050.1, read on the forward strand.
CCGCAGCAGCGGGGCCGGCGGTGATTCCATGGTCATCAAGGTGCCCCTGGGCACGGAGGTGCGCGATCGGCGCACCAACATCCTCTTGGGCGATCTCACCGAGAAGGGCCAGCGCCTGCTGGCGGCGGCCGGCGGCCGCGGTGGCCTCGGCAATGCCCACTACCTGAGCAACCGCAACCGGGCCCCAGAGAAATTCACCGAGGGCAAGGACGGCGAGGAATGGTTTTTGCAGCTGGAGCTCAAGCTGTTAGCCGAGGTGGGCATCATCGGCCTGCCCAATGCGGGCAAGAGCACCCTGATCTCGGTGCTGTCGGCGGCCCGGCCCAAGATCGCCGACTATCCCTTCACCACCCTGGTGCCCAACCTGGGCGTGGTGCGGCGCCCTAGTGGCGATGGCACCGTGTTTGCCGATATCCCCGGCCTGATCGCCGGCGCTGCCCAGGGGGCGGGCCTTGGCCACGACTTCCTGCGCCACATCGAGCGCACCCGCCTGCTGGTTCACCTGGTGGATGCCGGCGGCGACGATCCGCTAGCCGATCTGGAGGTGGTGGAGGCCGAACTGGCCGCCTATGGCCACGGCCTGCCGGAGCGGCCCCGGGTGGTGGCAATCAACAAGATCGAGCTGCTCCTAGGCGAAGAGCTCGAGGAGTTGGCCAGCCGGGTGCAGGCGCACTGCGGTTCGCCGGTTTTGCTGATCTCAGCTGCCACCTCCCAGGGCCTTGACAAGCTCCTGGCCCGGGTCTGGCAAGAGCTGGGGATCTAAGCCAAGGGTCAGCGAGCCCAGCCCCAGTCTTAAACCACAAAAAAGGGCCCCCTGCTGAAGCCAGGGAGCCCTTTGGATTGGGAAGGGTCGATCAGGCGGCCTTGCTTACGGCTAGGCCGCCCGACCGTTGGGGGGTGGAAGGCCCTAGGGATCAGTCGTCGTAGATGCGGCATTCAGCCGCTTCGGGGTTGAGGTCGCAATACACCTCAAGCGGGCTGGGGTCGTGGGCGTCTTCCGGGTGGTGGGCCTTGTATTCCTCCAGTCCCTTGAGCTCCTCTTCGAGGTGCCGCACCTTGCCATCGTTACCGACGGCTTTTGCGGCCTCGATCTCGCTCTGGTCCTTAAGAATGTGCTCGTCGATTGTGTTCATGGAAGAGGCCGGAGAAGTCCGGCCGCTCATCGTCGTGCACACCATACGGGGGGCCTGCCTGCCCCGGCGAACTTTATGGTCAGCTCCTGATTGGCCATCGCAGGCCGTTGGCTGGTTCTTGATCAGCCGGCCAGCTCGCTCAGCTCCAACCAGCGTTCCTCGCCGTGGTGGATGCGCTTCAGCAGCTCCGAGAGCTGCTCGGTCAGGCCTTCGAGGGTCGTGTAGTCGGCCCCTCCCGCTGCCAGCAGGCTCTCTAGGCGGCTGCGCTCCTCGTCCCAGGCCGGCAACTGGCGCTCCAGGTCGCCCAGTTCGCGACTTTCTTTAAAGCTGCGTTTGCGCGCCGGCTTGACGGCTGCCGTTGGGCTTGTGCTCCCGGCGGTTGGCTTGGCGGCGCTGGGGGTTGCCCTTGGGGTCGATTGGGAACTGGGGCTGGAGCCAGCCCCAGCTGGGGCCGGGGCCGCCGGGCCAGGGTTAGGGGCACTGGCAGCAGCAGGGGCCGTCGAGCCCTTCGGGCTGGCCAGATTGGCCTGGCGCTCCAGATAGGCGCTGTAGTTGCCCTCAAAGCGGTGCAGTTCGCTGTTTTCGAAGCTGAACAGTCGATCCACGGTGCGATCGAGGAAGTAGCGGTCGTGGGACACCACCACCACGCAGCCGCGGAAATCCTCGAGAAAATCCTCCAGCACCGTCAGGGTCTGGACGTCCAGGTCGTTGGTGGGTTCATCCAGCAGCAACACATTCGGGGCTTCGATCAGCAGGCGGCAGAGGTAGAGGCGCCGCCGCTCGCCACCGGAAAGCTTGCTGACGGGTTGGTGTTGCTGGGCTGGCGGGAAGAGGAAGCGTTCGAGCAGTTGGGAGGCGCTCAGCTGGCTGCCCTCTACCTCCACGGTGCTGGCGGCCTCCTTGACCACATCAATCACCTTTTTCTCCAGCAGCTTGCCGCTGGCGCTGCCGGCCTCGCCAAGCAGGCTTTCGCTGTGCTGGTCGAAGTAGGCCAGTTTCACCGTGGCGCCCAATTCGATCCGGCCGCCATGGGGCAGCCGACGCCCGGCGATCAGGTCCAGCAGGGTGGATTTGCCCGAGCCGTTGGGGCCAATGATGCCGATGCGATCTTCGGGGCTGAAGTCGTAGCTGAAGTTTTGAAGCAGCGGGGGGGCCCCGGCTTGGTGGGCCCCATCGGTGGCCCACACGGCCAGATCTTCGGCTTCGATCGCCCGTTTGCCCAGGCGCCGCTGGTTGCTGGCCAGGCTGATCTGGCCCTTGACCTGGCGCCGTGGCGCCTCCTGCATGGCCTCGATCCGCTGGATGCGGGCCTTCTGCTTGGTGCTGCGGGCCTTAGGTCCCTTGCTGAGCCATTCCAGTTCGCGCCGCAGGGCGCCCTTGAATTTGGCCTCGGTGGCGATGGCTGAAGACTCCTGCTCGGCTTTGCGAGCCAGGTAATAGGCGTAGTTGCCGGCGTAGCTCTTGGCCTCACCCCGGTCCACCTCGACGATCCGCTGGGTCACCTGGTCGAGCACGTAGCGGTCGTGGGTGATCAACACCAGGGCGCCGCTGAAGCGCCCCAGGTAGCCCTGCAGCCACTGGATGCAATCGGCATCGAGGTGGTTGGTGGGCTCGTCGAGCAGCAGCACATCGGGGTCTGCCACTAGGGCCGAGGCCAGGGCGAGCCGTTTGCGGTATCCGCCCGAGAGGTCGCCGACCCGGCGCTGGGTGTCCTGGATGCCGAGGCGATCGAGCACCTCGTGGATCTGCTGCTCTAGGCCCCAGGCCTGGCTCTGGTCCATGCGCAGGTTGAGGCTGCCTAATTCGGCGAGCAGGGCCTCGGTGCAGGCGTCGTTGTCGCTGGCGTGGGCCAGGGCCTCGCTCACGGCTGTGTAGCGCTGCAGTAGCTGCATTTTTTCGCCGCTTTCGGCAAATACCTGCTCCAGCACGGTGCGCTCCGGATCCATCTCCGGTTCCTGGTTCACCAGCACGATCCGGGCCTGGGGCAGGGTGCGCCGTTCACCAGATCCAGGCGGTTCCAGGCCCGCCAGCAGGCGCATCAGGGTGGATTTGCCGGCACCGTTGGGGCCAATCAGCCCCAGGCGTTCTTTTTCCCCCACATGCAGGGTCAGGTCGTCAAAAAGGGTGCGGATGCCGAAGTCTTTTCGCACTCCCACCAGGCTGATCAAGCTCACGCGTTGGAGGGTTGGCGTTGGCCTTCTAGATAAGCAAACACGCTTTTATCGCCCACATCGGCCGCGGCTTCCATCGGGAATTTGCGCAAGGTGAGCACCACTAGCAAGGCGGCCTCGATGGCTAGCAGGCTGCCGCAGGCCGAGGCGTCCAGCAGGCCGCTGAGGTGGCCGAGGAGGGCCAAGGGCAGCAGCAGGGTTACGCCGATCGCTTCGGGCCGGCGGAAGCAGAAAAATTCCTTAAACCCGATGCCTGCCAGGGCGGCGAAGAAGGGTCCGATCGCCCAGATCCAGCGTCCATTGGCCGCCAGGCTGGTGGCCATGGCGCCCGGTCCGCTGGCCCAGGCCAGGGCTGCGAAGCCTACGCATCCCGCCAGCCAGAACAGCTGCAGGGCCCGGTGTAGGGGGCGCAGGTAGATGTGAATCCAGCGCAAGGCCAGGCCCAGCCCGGCGGCCATGGGCAGCAGCCAGGGCCAGAGGGTGTCAGGTCCGACCCAGTGCCACTGGGCCAGCAGGGCGGCCTGGGCGATGGCGGTGGTGAGCAGGGCCAGCCGGTAGCCGAGCACCTCGCGCCGGTCCTGCCCGGTGATGCTGAAGGGGCCGTAAACCCCCTCAAAGACCGGGTCGCCCATCGCAGGCGGAGTGCCCATCGCAGAGGTTGTGCTCATCGCTGGGGGATCGCTTGCACCAGTCTGGCCAGATCGGGGCCGGCCGGGACGATGCCGGAGGGATTCAGGGGGAAGAGGGCGCCGAAGTAGTCGCGGCGCCAGGCCTCTCCGTCGCAGCTGGCGGCCACGCCAGGTAGGGCGAACAGGCGGGCCCGCCAGGCCCAGAGCTGGCCTAGCTGCCAGAGGGGCTGGCGGCTGCAGCCAAAGAGGGGCGCATAGACCAGCTCCCAGCGGATCAAGGTGGCAAATAACTGCAGATCGGCCAGGGTGAGCTCCTCGCCGCCTAGCCAGGGACCGCCCCCGGCCAGGGCGGTTTCGGCCTCGGCCAGGGCCGCAAACAGGTCCGCTTCGGCCCGGTCATAGGCCGCCTGGCTGCGGGCAAAACCGCAGCGATACACCCCATCGTTGACGGCTCCTTGCAACCGCTGTCGCCAGCGGTTGCAAGCGGCTTTGCTGACCTCGCTCTGCAGGTTGAGGGCACCAGCTGGGGCGGGCCAGTCGTTGAGCAGCTCGATCAGCCGGGCGCTCTCGCCCACCACGATTCGCTGCTCGCCCCGGCTAAACAGCACCGGCACCGTCGCCCGCTGGCGGGGATCGGCGCCGGCCAGCCTGTACAGCTCCAGCAGGGTGCCGCAGCCCTGGAAGGGGGCCTCGAAGCGCCAGCGGCCCGCCTGGGGGTCGGGCTCCACCACCAGCAGCTCGATGCTCTCCTGCAGCTGGCGCAGGCTCCACACCAACCAGGCCCGGTGGGCCCAGGGGCAGCTGCGCCCGACGATCAATACATGGCTGCCCCGATCACCGGCCGTGGCTGGCAGGGGCGGGCAGGCGGTGAAGGCCCCGGCCGGCCGGCGGTAATTGCCCTCGGCGTCGGCGGGCCCGAGGCCTGCCATCAGCCGCAGCCACTGCCAGTGCCAGGTCGCCCGGGCCGTGGCCACCACGCAAGCAGGGATTGCCATCGCTACCGCCGATCTGGGAACTGCTGTCAGGCTGGCGCACAGGTGGCAATGGGGCGCCAGCGATGGCCGGTTCAGGGGCAAGCCAGGCAGCGGCGACTGCGGCGTTGATACGGACAGGGAACGTGACGGCGGCTCCGCGGGTGCTGGTGGTGGCCGGCACCCACGGCAATGAGCGCAATGCCCCCTGGCTGATTCAGCAGTGGCGCCAGCGGCCTGAGCTGCTGCAGCGCCATGGATTGGAGGTGGAGCTGGAGATCGGCAACCCCGCCGCCGTCGCCGCCCAGCGCCGCTACATCGAGCGCGACCTCAACCGCAGCTTTCAAAGCGAGCTGCTGGCGGACCCAGGCCAGCAGGGGCTGGAGGTGCAACGGGCCCGCCAGCTGCTCGAGCGCTTCGGCCCCAGGGGCCTGGCCGCCTGCCAGGTGGCCCTCGATTTGCACAGCACTACCGCCGCCATGGGCAATTCCCTGGTGGTCTATGGGCGCCGCCCGGCCGATCTGGCCTTGGCGGCCGCGCTCCAGCACCGCCTCGGTCTGCCGATCTACCTGCATGAGGGCGACATCTCCCAGGTGGGCTACCTGGTGGAGCAGTGGCCCTGCGGCCTGGTGATCGAGGTGGGCCCCGTCGCCCAGGGCCTGGTGACGGCCGCAATCTGTCGCCAGAGCCAGTTGGCCCTGGAAGCGGCCCTAGCCTGCCTGGCCGAGGCGAGGTCAGGCCAGCTGCGGCTGCCGGCCGCCCTCGTCGTGCATCGCCACTGCGGCAGCATCGATGGGCCCCGAGATGGCAACGGCGATCCGCTCGCCATGCTCCATCCCAGCCTCCAGGGCCGTGATTGGCAGCCCCTAGGCGTGACTTCGCCAATCTTCCGCCTGGCCGATGGCAGCGACTTGCGCCTGGGCGATCTGCTGACGGACCGGGGCGCCGGACCTGGGCAGAGCCAATGGCCCGTGTTCCTTAATGAAGCCGCCTACGGCGAAAAGGGCATCGCTTTCAGCCTCACCGAGCGTCAACGGCTGGCCTGTGATCCAGCCTGGGCCCAGGCCTTGGCCGACCTGCTCGCCTAGGGCCAGGTTCAAGCCAGTCAGGCCCTCGGCTGCTCAACGGTTGCGGGGGGGGCGGTTGAACAGCACCTGCACCACCTGGCGACCATTGGGCGAGACCAGAATCTTGGTCTCCCAATTGGGTGGGAGGCCCAGCTGCTGCCAGCCCGGGGCGCCGCCCAGGAAGCGGAACAGGAAGCCCCGCTTGTCCCGGCGAATGAGGCAGTTTCCCCCGGCCAGGCTGGTGTCAAACATGCACTTGGCCGGGCGGTAGAGCCTTAGGCCTCCATTGAGCTTCACCGCAGTTTCGCGGGCCAGGTTGACGGCGCGTACCCGGGCAAAACTGACCTCGGCATTTACCCCGGCTGGGGCCTGCTGGGCCAGGGCTGGGCCGGGGCTGGATGCCAGGGGGCTGGCGAGTAGGGCCAAACCGGTGGCCAGGGCTAGGAGGCGGCGTGACACGGGCGCGCAACGGCAGCAACCAGCGTTCTAAGGCGCTAGCAGGGTTGGTCAACGCCCCCTCCTGGGCGATGCCAGCGATCCCTCTAGTTCTTCGACTGGCCCGCCGCGGTTTAACCGCAGGCCCAGGTGCCCTGCTCCTTGGTGCAGGGCAGGTCGCTCGTGGTGCCATCGGCCCAGTAAATGCGCAGCCGGTCGTCCTGGGATCCCATGCGGAAGGTGAGCGACTTCACCACGCCGGCAGGGGGCTTGCCGGCGCGATCACCTGGATCGCTGGCGTGGGTCAGGTTGAGGCGCTTTTCCAGTTGGTCAACCCGCAGCTGCAGCTGCTCGAGCCGCTGACTCTCCGGCGAGGGATCCCGTTGGCAGGCCGTGAGCAGCAGGCTGCTGGCCACCAGGGCCGCCAAGGGCAGCCGCAGGGCCCGTGCATTGATCCGTGTCAAGACTCCATCCCCTTGAGGGCCCTTCCAGTCAACCCTGACGGGGATGCCCTTGCGATTGGGACCGACCTGAGCCAGCCCGCCAATCCGCCCAATCCGGCCAGCCATTCCTGAGATCCCGCA
>JAEMQZ010000051.1 GCA_016463595.1 Synechococcales cyanobacterium SupBloom_Metag_052
CCGGCGAGCCTGGCGGCCTGAGGCTGCTCAGCGCACGAACAGCAGCTCCTGGTAAGTGGGCAGGGGCCAAATGGCGTCGTCGACGGTGGCTTCTAGGCCATCAACGGCTTCGCGCACCTTGAGCATCAGGCCCAGCAGGGTGTTGGCGCAGTAGGCCAGGTGCTCGTTCACGCCGCCATGGGGGGCCTGGGCCAGGGCCTGTTCTAAGGCGGTGCACTGGCTCACGAGTTGCTGGTTGAGGCTGGCCACCTGGCCGGCGATGCTGCGGTCGGGGTGCAGCCCCAGTTGCTCCTGGTCGCGCAGGGAGCGGGTGAGGGTTTCCATGTAGCCCATCACCACCGGATAGATCTGGGTACGGGCCATGCGCAGCACCAGCTTGGCCTCCACCTCGATCGCCAGGATGTATTGCTCGGCGTACACCTCAAAACGGCTCTCCAGCTCCAGGGGGCTGAGCACGCCCTGGCGCTCGAATAGCTCGCGGATCTCGGGCCGCTGCAGCACCGGCAGGGCATCGGCCGTGGTGGGCATGTTTTCGAGGCCCCGCTCCTCCACCGCCATGCGGTGCCATTCCGACGAATACCCGTCGCCACCGAAGATCACGGCGCTGTGCTCCTGCATCACCTGCTTGAGCACGCTGAAGGTGGCGGCCTCCAGGCTGGTGCCGCCAGCGAGCTGGGCCTCGAGCTGGTTGGCGATCCACTCGAGCGAATCGGCCAGGATCGTGTTCATCGCCACCAGGGGGCCGGCCACCGATTGGCCCGAGCCCACGGCCCGGAATTCGAAGCGGTTGCCGGTGAAGGCGAAGGGGGAGGTGCGGTTGCGATCGCCGGGATCCCTGGGGAAATCCGGCAGGGTGTCCACGCCCAGCTGCATCAGGCCGCCGGCGGTGGAGCCCTTCAGGTCACCGGCTTTGATCTGGTTGAAGACATCCTCAAGCTGGCTGCCCAAGTACATCGAAATGATCGCCGGGGGGGCTTCGTTGGCGCCGAGGCGGTGGTCGTTGCTGGCGGTGGCCACCACGGCCCGCATCAGCGGTCCATAGAGGTGCACGCCCCGGATCACGGCGGCGCAGAACACCAGGAACTGCATGTTGTCGTGGGGGGTGTTGCCGGGATCGAGCAGGTTCCCCTGGGTGGCGTTGCCCACCGACCAGTTGACGTGCTTACCGGAGCCGTTAACCCCCGCAAACGGCTTTTCATGCAGCAGGCAGCTGAAGCCGTGGCGCTTGGCGGTGCTTTTGAGCACCGTCATCGTGAGCTGTTGGTGGTCGGTGGCGACGTTGGCGGCTTCAAAGAAGGGGGCAATTTCAAACTGGCCCGGGGCCACCTCGTTGTGGCGGGTTTTGGCCGGGATGCCGAGCTTGTAGAGCTGGCGCTCCACGTCCTGCATGAACACCTGCACCCGTTCGGGGATGGCGCCGAAGTAGTGGTCGTCAAACTGTTGGCCTTTGGCGGGGGCGGCACCAAACAGGGTGCGGCCGGCCAGCAGCAGGTCGGGGCGCAGGGCCGTGAAGGCGTTATCCACCAGGAAGTATTCCTGCTCGGCGCCGCAGCTGGAGTTCACCGGCGCGATCTCTTTGTTGCCCAGCAGCTTGAGCAGGCGCTGGGCCTGCTTGTTCATGGCGGCGTTGGAGCGCAGCAGCGGCGTTTTCTTATCGAGGGCCTCTCCGGTCCAGGAGACGAACACCGTGGGGATACAGAGGGTGAAGCCGTTGGGGGTTTCCAGCAGGTAGGCCGGGCTGGTCACATCCCAGGCGGTGTAGCCCCGGGCTTCAAAGGTGGAGCGAATGCCGCCATTGGGGAAGGAGGAGCCATCGGGCTCGCCCTGCACCAGCAGCTTGCCGGTGAATTCGGCGATGGCGCTGCCGTCGGCCTGGGGGGCGATGAAGCCGTCGTGTTTCTCGGCGGTGAGGTTGGTGAGCGGATAGAAAACGTGGGCGTAGTAAAGGGCGCCGCGGCTGGTCGCCCAATCCTTCATGGCCTGGGCCACGATATTGGCCACGGAAGCATCGAGCTTGCCGCCTTCTTTAATCGTGCGCTGAATGGATTTAAAAACGTCCTTCGGCAACGCCGATTTCATCTTGTCCAGCGAGAACACATCACTGGCCCAGAGCTGCTGCAACGACTGAATGGGAGCCGTTGGCACCGGCCCCCGTTCGAGGATGTGGGAGATCGCATCGAGGCGGGCTGGGGAGGGCATCCTAAAAACTTTGATCTGGCTGCACCCAACTCCAGCACGGGGCCAGGGCGTTGTCATGGTTGCTACCGGACCCCCGAGCCCTTGTGTCCCCTGTCTCGCACACGCGCCCTTTTGCCAACCCTTCCCCCGGCCTGGCGTCCTAACAAGGGGGACAACGGATCCAACCCCGGCCTGCGCCATGCCTGAAAACGCCGCTGTGACCAGTCCCGGACGGGCCCTTGCCGCCGCGATGAAGCGGCACCTCTTCTACAGCCAGGCCAAGATTTCCTGCCTGGCCAACCGGCACGACTACTACCGGGCCCTGGCCCTGGCCGTGCGCGATCGACTGCTGCAGAACTGGGTCGACACGGTCGACACCTACACCAACGCCCACGTGCGCACGGCCACCTACCTCTCGGCCGAATACCTGCTCGGCCCCCACCTGGAAAACAACCTGGTGAACCTGGGCCTGCGCGACGCCGCCGAGCAGGCCTGCAACGAACTGGGGCTCGACCTCCAGGACCTGATTGCCGAAGAACCCGAACCGGGCCTGGGCAACGGTGGCCTGGGGCGGCTTGCGGCCTGCTTCCAGGAATCGCTCGCCAGCCTGGAGCTGCCGGCGATCGGCTACGGCATTCGCTACGAATTCGGCATCTTCCGCCAGCAGATCACCAAGGAAGGCCAGGTGGAAAGCACCGACCCCTGGCTGGCCCGGGGCAACCCCTGGGAAGTGATCCGTCCGGAATGGAGCTATCCGGTGGTGATCGGTGGCCAAACCGTGATGGGCGTGGCCTATGACACGCCGATCCTGGGCTACGGCGTTCACACCGCCAACACCCTGCGCCTCTGGTCAGCCCAGGCACCCGATGAATTTGATTTCGCCTCCTTTAATGCCGGCGATTACACCCGGGCTGTGCTCAACAAGGTGCAGTCAGAAACCCTCTCGAAGGTGCTCTATCCCAATGACGAGCTCGAGCAGGGCAAGCGGCTGCGGCTGAGTCAGCAGATCTTCTTCGTGTCCTGCTCCCTGCAGGACATGTTCCGGATCCTCAAGGGCCAGGGCCTGGCCGTCACAGACTTCCACACCAAGTTCGCCGTTCAGCTCAACGACACCCACCCGGCGATCGCCGTGGCTGAGTTGATGCGCCTGCTGATGGATGACCATGGCATTGATTGGGATACGGCCTGGGGCATCACCACCGCCAGCATCAGCTATACCAACCACACCCTGCTGCCGGAAGCCCTGGAAACCTGGGGTGTAGAAATCTTCGAACAGCTGCTGCCGCGCCAGCTGGCGATCATTTACGAAATCAACTCCCGCTTCCTGCGCATGGTGCGGTTGCGCTATCCCGGCGAACCCGAAATCCTGCAACGGATTTCCCTGATTGAGGAAGGCGCCCAACGGCGGGTGCGCATGGCCCATCTGGCCGTTGTCGGCAGCCACCATGTCAATGGTGTGGCCGAGCTGCACAGCGAACTGGTCAAGGAAACCCTGTTTGCCGACATGGCCCGGCTCTGGCCTGAGCGCTTCACCAACGTCACCAATGGCGTGACGCCCAGGCGCTGGATGGCCGTGGCCAACCCGGCCCTGGGCTCCCTGCTGGATGAGGCGATTGGCCAGGGCTGGCGCAAGGACCTCGCCGAACTGCAAGGCCTCGAAGCCTTCGCCGATGACAGCGCCTTCCTCGATCGCTGGCGGGGCGTGCGCGACCTGGGCAAGCAACGGCTGGCATCCCACATCCATAGGGAACTGGGCGTGCTGGTGGATTCCGGCTCCCTCTTCGATGTGCAGGTGAAGCGGATCCACGAATACAAACGCCAGCACCTAGCCGCCCTGCAGATTGTGGAGCGTTATCTGCGCATCCGCGCCGGCGAAGATCTGCCCGCCCGCACCTTCATCTTTGGCGGCAAGGCGGCCCCCGGCTATGCCATGGCCAAGCTGATTATTCGCTTGATTGTGGGCATCGCCGATGTGGTGAATATGGATCCAACCATGCAGGGCCGGCTGCGGGTGGTCTTCCTGCCCAACTTCAGCGTGTCCTTGGGCCAGTTGGTGTATCCGGCGGCCGATCTCTCCGAGCAAATCTCCACCGCGGGCAAGGAAGCCTCTGGCACCGGCAACATGAAGATGGCCCTGAATGGGGCCCTCACAATCGGCACCCTCGATGGCGCCAATATCGAAATCCGCGAGAAAGTGGGCGCCGAGAACTTCTTCCTGTTTGGCCATAACGCCCGTCAGATCGAAGAACTCAACCGCAACGGCTATCACCCGATGCCCTGGCTGGAAAACGAGCCGCTCGTGCGCGAGGCCATGCAACTGATCAGCTCCGGCTTCTTCAGCGAGGGCGATGGCAGCCTCTTCCAGCCCCTGCTGGCCAACCTCTCGAGCACCGATCCCTTCCGGGTGATGGCCGACATCGGCGATTACCGCCGCTGTCAAAATGCGGTTGATGGGGCCTGGGTGGATCCGCGCCGCTGGAACCGCATGTCCCTGCTGAACACGGCCCGCTGCGGCTTCTTCAGCAGTGACCGCTCGATCCGGGAGTATGCCGAGCGCATCTGGAAGATCCAACCGATGCCGGTCAACTCCTGCAGCCTGGTGCAGGCCACCGAGGCCTAAGGGGAGCACTCCAAGGCAATGGCTGGGGCGGAGCTGCTGGTGCCAATGCCCCAGCAGCTGGGCCACCTCCTGGTGGCCGACAAACCCTCCGGCCTGCTCTGCCAGCCGGGACGGGGCCCCCACCTGGCCGATTCGTTGCTGACCCGGCTGCGGCAGCAATGGCCCGGGGCCCAGCTGGTGCACCGGCTCGATCGGGACACCTCCGGGCTGGTGCTCTTGGCCCTCGACCCTGCCCTGCACCGGGCCCTGAGCCAGCTGTTTGCCGAGCGGCTGGTGCGCAAGACCTACCGGGCCGATGTGCTCGGCGTGCCGGCCCAGCCAGCGGGAAGTATTCACCTGCCCCTGGCCCGCAGAAGCCGCCAGCCCCCCCTCTACGGGCCCGATCCAGCGGGCAAGCCCGCCCACACCGACTGGCAGCTGCTGGAGGCCTGTGGGCTCTGGAGCCGGCTGGAACTCCAGCCCCACACCGGCCGCTCCCACCAGCTGCGGGCCCACCTGGCGGCGATCGGCCATCCGATCCTGGGGGACCCGCTCTATGGGGATCAGGGCGAAGCCATGCCAGAGACTGGTTGCACTGCTGGAGCGGCCGCCAGCCGCCTGCGGCTCCATGCCACGGCCCTGGCCTTTCGCCATCCGCTCAGCGGTGACGACCTGCAGTTCCATTCCGCCTGTCCGTTTTGAGCCATCCCCCCGCCGTGGCCCTGCTCGGCTATGTGGCCGCCAGCCTCACCACCGCGAGCTTCTTTCCCCAGGCGATCAAAACGGTGCGCAGCGGCGATACGCGGGGCATTTCCCTGGGTATGTATGCGCTCTTCACCCTGGGGATTAGTTGCTGGGGGGTGTATGGCCTGCTCACCCGCGATGGCCCCTTGATCGTGGCGAACGCCATCACCCTGGTGCCGGCGGGGTTGATCCTGGAGCGCAAACTGCGGGCCGTACTGGCGGGTCGGGAGCGCCGGAGCTGAGTGCTGGGCAAGCATCTCCCCTCGCTAGGGCCTGGAGAGCGGCTTCTCGATCTGCGGCCTCAGCGCTCCAAAACCGGATTTGGCATCCCAGGACACAGAACGCCCGGTTCATGATCCGTTACGATCTCTTCAAGTTTCTTAACCCACCCCTTCGATGGCTGACTCCACCACCCGCTTCGGTTTCGTTGCCTTCGCCGAAACCTGGAATGGCCGCCTTGCCATGCTCGGCTTCGTGATCGGCCTCGGTACCGAGCTGCTCACCGGCCAGGGCATTCTTACCCAAATCGGCCTGGGCTGATCGCCCTGGGGCCCCGGTGCTGGAGCACTTGAAGCCCCATCCCAAACCAACAAGCAATGCAAACCCCAACTGGCTCGCGCCGGTTGGGGTTTTTGCTTGGCGCCCCATCCTGGGCTCAGCCCTTAGCCAGGCGGTTGCGGGGGGGGTGGCCATCACCCTGGTGCAGGGCCCGGATCCAGGCCCTCGCCTTGAGACCGAGGGCGGTGGCCAGGGCTGAGAGCACCAGGCAAAGGGCCGCCGCCGCCGAAGCCCCCAACCAACTTGCTGCCCCAAGGGCGACCAGCACGGCCAAGCCACAGCCCTGCTGCAGCCAGCGCAGACGCTTGAGGGCACCGCGGCAACTGGAGCAATGGCGGGTGTGGCTGTTGTAGCGATCGAGCAGGAGGCGCCGCTCCAGGCGCTGGGGCAAGCGCTGGCTGGGGAAGGGCATCCCAGCAAAACGATTGATCCAGTCGTGCAGCGTTTTCACGTAGAGATCGGCGCCCGTGGCCAGGTAGCAGCTGCGGGTGAGGTCGGCGCTGCCGCCACGGCTTTCAAGCACCCGTTCCTGCCAATGCAGAAAGATCTGGTCGTCCTCCAGCACAATGTGGTTGGCCAGGTGTTGCAGCCACTGGGGCCTGAGCTTCAACAGGCGGCCCGGCAGGGGCGACTCGAACTGGAAGGGGAAGCGGGCAAACAGGCGGCATTCGCCCCGGCGCATCGGGGTGGCATACACCACCGTGAGGATGCGGGCGAAGCCCTTGGCGGTGAGGTCATGCCACATCAGGCAGGGCGCCTGGAACACGGTCTGCTGGGCGCCGAGCTTGCCCCGCCTGGGCCCCTCCGCCCACAGGCCCGTGAAGCCCTCGGGCCCAAAGCTGGTGAGCTCCAGCCGCACCGGCCCGGCCGTTTCGCGGCGGCCGACGCTGGCGTGGTGGGTGAAGGGCACGTGGCTGGGGTCGAGCACGTTCTCGAGCACGGTCAGGGCATCCATGGGCAGGTCCCGGAAGGTGTCCTGCACCGTCCAGCGGCCCGGTTTGCCTGCCCCTGGTGCCGGGGCAGGCTCCGCCAGCACCGGCACCAGGGGCAGGGGCTGGCTAGCCGCCTGGTCGGCCTGGCCTGCAAACACAAACAGCAGACCCTGGGCCTCGGCGGTGGCGTAGCTGAGGCAGGGGCTGCGGTTGGCGCTGGGGGTCAGGCCCGGCTCCGCCTGGGGAATGGCGGTGCACTGGCCGGCGCCGTTGAAACTCCAGCCGTGATAAGGGCATTCCAGTTCGCCAGCGCCGTTGAGGCGCCCTTGCGAGAGGGGCACCAGCCGGTGCGGGCAGACATCGGCAAAGGCGCGCCAACGGCCCTCCTTTCGGTCGAACCAGAGCACCAGGTCCTGCTCCAGCAGGGTGAAGGCGCTGGGCTGGGCCGGGTCCAGGTCCTGGAGGTAGGCCACCGGATACCAGCGCTCGAACCAGGCCTGGCTGCCCTGTTGCGGGTGGTCCACAGAGATCGCTGCGGGGGAGCCTTGATCGTGTCAGGCGGCGGCCGCCAGTGGGGCCTCCAGGCTCAGGCGCTGTAGCCCCGGCGCGGGGCAATCGGATAGGGGATGCGGCGGTGGCGCATGCGGCGCCACACCTGCACAAACGAGCGCACCACCAGTTCCAGTTCCGCAAGACCCAGGCCGCTTTCGGCCAGCTGGCCATCGCGCCAGCGGGCATCGATCAGGCGCCGCACCATCGCGCGGGCTTCGGTTTCACTGGTGTTGGGCGGCAGGGAGCGCAGGGCGGCCTCACAGCCATCGGCCAGCATCAAGACGGCCGTTTCGCGGCTGCGGGGGTTGGGGCCCCGGTAACGGAAGCGTTCTTCGAGGATCTCAGGATTGCGTTCGCGGGCCTGGTGCAGGAAGTAGCCCATCTTCAAGGTGCCCTGATGTTCCGGGATGAAGTCGGCCAGGGGGCGGGGCAGGCGGTAACGCCGGGCTAGCCGCAGCCCCTCATCGACATGGGCCTGCAGAATCGCGGCGCTCGCCTCGGGATCATCGAGCTCATCGTGGGGATTGGCGCCATCGCCCTGGTTCTCGATGAACCACTGGGGCCCGTGCAGCTTGCCGACATCGTGATAGAGGGCGCCCGTGCGGATCAGGTCCACATCGGCATGGATCGCCCGGGCCCCTTCTTCGGCCAGGCCGCAGATCATCAAGGTGTGTTCAAAGGTGCCGGGGGCTTCGCAGGAGAGGCGCCGCAGCAGGGGCCGCTCCAGGTCGGCCAGCTCCAGCAGCCGCGCCCGGGTGAGCAGGTCGAAGGCGCTCTCCACCAACGGACTGAGCAGCAGGCCCACCATCAGCAGCCCCATCACCAGCAGGGCTTCCCCGGCCAGGTCGGCGGGCAGGGGCAGCTGGGTTTCGCTGCCCCGCAGGGACACCAGCTGCAGCAGCAGCCATTGCACGACCAGGGCCCCTAGGGGCAGCAGCAGGGCCAGTTGCAGCAGTTGGGCCCGGCTGCGCTGGCGTCCCGCCAGCACCGCGGCGGCGGCGGCCACGGCGGCGGCCACCATCACGCGGCCATCCAGCACGCCATTGAGGGGCATGGGCCAGAGCAGGGCAGCCCCGGCCAGCCAGGCCAGCCCGGAGGCCGTGCCCAGGCCCTGGGCCAAGAGCAGGGTGGGGGGCACCAGCAGGGCCAAAGGACTCACGGCAGGCCCCAGCCAAAGCTTGAAGCCCTGCACCACCACCAGCACCGCCAGGGCCAACAGGGCCTGGCGCGGTTCGAGGGTGGCGCGCCAGCGGCGGCTCACCAGCACGACCACGGCGCAGACCGCCAGGGCTTCGCTGAAATGGGCCAGCCAGGCCAGGGGCAAGGGCCGGCGGTTCACCAGCCCGAAATAATCGAGCACGTCATAGGACTGGCGGCTAATCAACTGGCCCTGGCGCACGATCAACTCGCCGCGGCTAACGCTGATCGTGGGCAGGCCCTGCTGGGTGAGCAAGTCCTCGATCAGGCGCTTGCTCAAGCTTGGATCGAGGCGCAAATTGTTGCGCCCGAGCAAGGATTCAGCGACCAGGCGAGCACCGAGCTGGTGACCCGGGGGCGGCAGGCTCTCGAGTTGCAACGCGGCCGCCTCTTCCAGCTGGCTGCGGGCCACGCTGGCCACCAGGCCCTGGCGCAGCATGCGCCGTTGGGCGGAGCGCAGCTGCTGCTGCCACTGCTTGAGGTCTGCGGCGGGCAAGCTGGCAAGCCACTGCCGTTCGGGCGGAGTCAGGCTCACGGCCCCCACGCCAGCCTGGGGGTTGTCGGCCAGGCGTCCTACTTCCTTTAACTGGGCCTCGAGCTGTTGCTCAAGTTCGTGATCCACCCTGGGGTCCGCCACCTGCACATGGGTACGGGAGCCGAGCAGGGAGCGGCGCTGTTCCAGGGCGCTGGTGTCCACCACCGTGGCCTCCTTAGGCGCCCGCACGGTGAAGGGGGACGCAATGCCGGGACGCAAACTCGGCTCCGCCAGGGAGGGCCAACTGGAGAGCAAGGCCACCAGGGCCGCCATCACCAAAATCGCCACACCATCGCCCCAACGCCAGGGCGCTAGGGCCTGGCGAGGGGTCTCTAGCCGCAGCAGCCGGTGCCAGAGCTGACGCCAAAGGCGGAAGAGCGAGCCCGGGCGGACCACCGAATTAGGACTGGGGTTTTCCACGCTACTTCTGCAAACTGGGGTCAGTTGCCCCGCCTTGAGCCCATGGCCACCCGTCTTGATGGCCGCCAGCTGGCGAACGAACTGGAGCAGCGCCTTCAAGGGGTGATCGCCGCGCACCTGGCCGAGGCGGGGCGGCCCCCAGGGCTGGCGGTGCTGCGGGTGGGCGATGACCCGGCCAGCGGCGTGTATGTGGCCCATAAGGAGAAGGCCTGCAGCCGCATCGGCATCACCAACCACGGCGCCCACCTGGCCAGCACCACCCCCCAGGCCGAAGTGTTGGCCCAGATCGAGCGGCTCAACGCCGATCCGTCCGTCGACGGCATTTTGGTGCAGTTGCCCCTGCCTGCCGGCCTCGATGAGGGGCCCCTGCTGGCGGCGATCGATCCCGCCAAGGACGCCGATGGCCTGCACACCCTCAACCTGGGCCACCTGCTCAAAGGCGAGCCCGGCCCGCGCAGCTGCACCCCCGCCGGCGTGATGGCCCTGCTGGCCCGCCACGGCGTGGAGCTGGCCGGCAAGCGGGCCGTGGTGGTGGGGCGCAGCATCCTGGTGGGCCAGCCCATGGCCCTGATGCTGCAGGCCGCCAACGCCACGGTCACCGTGGCCCACTCCCGCACCCAGGACCTGGCTTCGATCACCCGCCAGGCCGATGTGCTGGTGGTGGCGGCCGGCAAGCCGTTGATGCTGGGCGCCGAACACGTCAAAGCCGGGGCCGTGGTGGTGGATGTGGGCATCCATCGCACCGAGTCGGGCCTTTGCGGCGATGTGCGCTTTGCCGAGGTGGAGCCGATCGCCAGCGCCATCAGCCCGGTGCCTGGCGGCGTGGGACCGATGACCGTGACCCTGCTGCTGGTGAACACGGTGGCCAGCTGGTGGAGCCGCACCGGCGGAGCAGCCTCCGCCCACCCCTTAAGGGATCTGCTCCCCTGATGGCCTGCTGCGGTAACGACTGGCTCCAGACGGACCAGCGGGGGGACGCCGCCTGAGAGACTCCAATGGAGCCCACACCCTTCCATGACCGCGGCGGTGAGCACGACCTTCGATTTCGCCGCCTACCTGGAGGCCGCCCGGCTGCGGGTGGAAACGGCCCTGGATGGCTCGCTTGGCCCCGAGCGGCCCGAATCCCTGCGCGAGGCGATGCGCTACTCGCTGCTGGCGGGCGGCAAACGGCTGCGGCCGATTCTTTGCCTGGCCGCCTGCGAACTGGCGGGCGGCGACAGCAGCCTGGCCCTGCCCACGGCCGTGGCCCTGGAGATGGTCCACACCATGTCGTTGATCCACGACGACCTACCGGCCATGGACAACGACGACCTGCGCCGGGGCCGGCCCACCAACCACAAGGTGTTTGGCGAGGCCAACGCGATCCTGGCCGGCGATGCCCTGCTCACCCGGGCCTTTGAGATGGTGGCCCTGCGCAGTCCGGGGGTGCCGACCGAGCGGCTGCTCCAGGTGGTGGGCGAACTGAGCCTGGCCTCGGGAGCCCCCGGGCTGGTGGGCGGCCAGGTGGTGGACCTGGAATGCGAAGGCAAGGACGTGGACCTGGACACCCTCGAATACATCCACCTGCACAAAACCGGCGCCTTGCTGCGCGCCTGCGTGCTCAGCGGCGCCCTAATCGCCGGCGCCTCCGAAGAGCTGCTGGTGGCCCTGGGCACCTACGCCCGCGGCATCGGCCTGGCCTTCCAGATCATCGACGACATTCTCGATCTGACCGCCAGCAGCGAGGTGCTCGGCAAAACCGCCGGCAAGGACCTCACCGCCGACAAAACCACCTACCCCAAACTGCTGGGTCTCGAGGAATCCCGCCGCCGGGCCGAGGCCCTGGTGGCCGAAGCCCAAACGGCCCTGGCCCCCTGGAGCGCCCAAGCGGCCCCCCTGCTTGCCTTAGCCGACTACATCACCAGCCGCGACCGATGATCGCTTCCATGGACCCCGTTGGTTTGGGCGCTGATCCGAATCTTTGGCAAGCCTTCTTCAGCAATGGCGTGCTGGCCTGGGGCCTGGCGGCCTGTGGCCTGGCCCAGGTCTCCAAGCTGCTGATCGAGCTGGTGGTGCACCGGCGCTGGCGACCGGCGGTGCTGGTGGAAACCGGCGGCATGCCCTCAAGCCATTCGGCCCTGCTCACGGGCACCGCCGCTGGCATCGGCTGGCAGCTGGGCTTTGACAACCCCCTGTTTGCCCTGGCGGCCACCATGTGTTTTGTGGTGCTCTACGACGCCTCGGGGGTGCGGCGCGCCGCCGGCATCACCGCAGCGCGGGTGAATGGCCTGCCCGATGGCCTTTGGGACGCCAAGGGCGAAGGTGCTGCCGTGCTCAAGCCACTCAAGGAAAACCTCGGCCACACCCGCCTGGAGGTGTTCGTGGGCAGCGTGATCGGCCCGGCCGTGGCCCTGCCGGGTCTGGTGCTAGTGGGATCGCCCCTGGAGCTAGCCCACCAGCTCGGCCTGCTCTTGGGCCAGCTGCCGATCGGGTGACCCTCCCCCCACCAGGCTCGAAGGAGGCAGCGCTCACCACGGGCCAACAGCAGGCGCTGGCCGCCTTTGCCACCTGGCTGCAGGCGCCCAGTGATGGCACGCCCTTTGTGTTGAGCGGCTTTGCCGGCACCGGCAAAACCTTTCTCTCCATGCACCTGCTCGCCCAGGTGGAGGCCACCGGCCTCTGCTGGACGGTAGGGGCCCCCACCCACAAGGCCGTGGGGGTGTTGCGCCAGCAGCTGGCCCTGCATGGCCTGCAGCCCACCTGGTTCCCGGCCACGATCCACCGGCTGCTGCGGCTCAAGCTGCGGCGCGAACGGGATCTCGAGCGCTGCGAGGAAACCGAGCAAACCGCCATGGCCCTGGAACACCTGGGCCTGGTGCTGATCGATGAGGCCTCGATGGTGGACAGCAGCCTGCTGGAGATCAGCCTGCGCTGCGCCCACCCCTTCCGCACCCGGCTGGTGTTCGTGGGTGATCCGGCCCAGCTGCCACCGGTGGGGGAACCGGTGAGCCCCGTGTTTGCCATGGGCCGGGCCGATCGGGCCTTTCTCTCGGAGGTGGTGCGCCACCAGGGCCCGGTGTTGCGCCTGGCCACGGGCCTGCGCGAGGGGGCCCTGCCCTGCCGCCAGCCGCCAGTGCTAACACCGGTGCGCAGCAGCCTGGGCCTGGTGGCCGTGGCAGCCCGGCCGGACTGGCTGGCGGCGGCCCAGGCGGCCCTACGCCGGGCGGCGGAACTGGACAACCCGGACCACGCCCGCATCCTCTGCTACACCAACCGCGCCCTTGAGCAACTGGTGCCCCTGGCCCGCCGCGCCATCCATGGCGAGATGGCCGACCAGTTGCCCGTGTTGCCGGGGGAGGTGCTGATCAGCCGCTCCGCCGTGATGGCGCCGGCCTGCCGCCAGGGGGAGGAGGGGGCCGAGGAGCCGGACATGCTGCTGGGCTCGAACCGGGAGCTGGTGGTGCGCGATGTGACGCCGGAGCGCTGCGACCTGGCCGATTTCGGCGTCGGCAGCGGCGATGGCCTCAGCGCCACCGTGATCGACACCCTCACCGCCGAGGTGGAAGCGGGCGAAACCCGGCTCAGCCTGCGCCTGTTGCCACCGGTGGGAAGCGCCGCCCGCCAGCAGCTCGATGGCGTGTTGGCCCGGCTGCGCCAGCAGGCCCGCGACGCCGGCAAAAAAGACGGCCGGGGCCTGTGGCGACGCTTCTTTCTGGTGCGCGATGCCTTCGCCTCCCTCGGTCCGGCCGCGGTGTTGACGGTGCACCGCAGCCAGGGCAGCACCTTTGGCGAAGTGTTCGTGGCCGGGGATGTGTTTTGGCCCAGTGATGAGCAGTTGCGGCGCCAACTGGTGTATGTGGCGGTGAGCCGGGCCAGCCAGGCGGTGTGGCTGGTGGG
>JAEMQZ010000003.1 GCA_016463595.1 Synechococcales cyanobacterium SupBloom_Metag_052
CGTCGTCGTAGCCCCATCTAAGGGTGGTATTGGCGGGACTGGGATCGGACCAGGTACCGGAGCCAAGGGACCGGGGCCAAGGGAACGGGGGATGGGACCGGGGGATGGGGCTAGCCGGATCGTCGTCATCATTGCGACCCCCCACTGTTATGGAGCCAACGGCCAGGGCCGTCTGGCTTTGCCAGCATGGGAAAAATCCTGGCCGTTGGCCCGATGCCTCCCCTGTTTTCAGCCCCTGAAGTCAGGCGTATTTATCGGTTTGTCGACCGCAGCGGCCAGCCCCACCCGATCCTCGATGACCAGTTCGAGAGCCTGGATGCGGCTTGGGAAGCCGCCCAGGCCTGGCTGGAGGACCGGGGCCTCTGCGCCGAGGCGATGCCGGCAGCCCTGGCCGAGGAGTTTGGCATCGAGGTAACCACCGCCAACGGCCACTGGCGCACCCTGCGTCACCCGGGGCAACGGTTCCTACTGGCCTCCAGCGGACCTCTGCCCCACCCACCCCTGGCCTAAGGACGATCAGTCCAGAAAGGGCTCCAGTTGCAGGGTGCTGTGGGCGATACCCAGCTCGGCTAGCCGCTGTTTGGCCTGGTGCAGCAGCTGCATGTCATCGGTGCTGCCAAGACGGCGACTGAGGTGGGCTGTTAGGGCGTTCTGGGACGTGCTCATGGCCCACACATGCAGGTGATGCACCTCCACCACTCCCTGCAAACCGTTGAGGGCCAGGCTGACTTCCTCCAGGTCCACCCCCGGCGGCACGGCATCGAGGGCCACGAGCAGGGCTTCACGCAGGAGTTGCCAGCTGCTCCAGGCCACGGCCAAACCGACGGCCATGGCCATGAGGCCATCGAGCCGGTTCCAGCCCGTGAGCCCCACCACCAGGGCACTGAGCAGCACAGCGGCCGACACCGCCGCGTCGGTGAGCAGGTGCACCACCGCCGCGCGGCGATTGAGGTCATGCTGGTGGGGATCGCCAAACAGGCGGGCCGAGAGCAGGTTCACAACCACTCCCGCCGCCGCCGCCCAGGCCACTGGGCCGCTCTGGACGGGCACCGGATCATGCAGGCGCTGCAGGCCTTCGACAAACACCACACTGGCTGCCATCAGGATCAGAACCGCATTCAGCAGCGAAGCCAGCTGGGTACTGCGACCAAAGCCATAGGTGAAGCGCTTGTTGGGCGGGCGACTGCTAAGCCTTTCGGCCCCCCAACCCAGCAGCAGGCCTGCCACATCGCCCAAATTGTGGACCGCATCTCCGACAAGCGCCACCGAACCAAAGCCAAAGCCGATCACCAACTGCAGCCCGGAGAGACCACTATTGAGAATCACACTCCAGCGGAAGGCAGCAGCCGAACCAAGGGAATGGACATGCTGGACCTGATGGGGCAGCCGCTGGATGATCACGGCGGGGTGGCAGAGCGGCTCGCCGTTTGGGGGGGGATGGGCTCCCATGGAGATTGGGTGGCGTCAGGCCGCTGGTGGGGTAGGCGAAGAGCGTGGGACAGACGCAGGGAACGGAGCCCCGGCAAGGGAATGGCCTCGACCTAACCATGGCAATTTTGACCGACCTTGGCCAGCAGAACCGGCCTTGATCGTGATCGCCGCTGAGATCCGCAAAAGGGTCACAGCACCAGCCCTGCAGACCACGAACAACGGGCGCTAAGCCCCAGACCATCGACGCCTAGAGCTCCACGGAAGCCGGTTTCTATTAACCAGATCTGGGCTCGAACCAATTGGCAGCCTCCCGTTACTGACCATCCCTCGCAGCGCCATATCGCTAGGTCTGGCCGTCCTCCTGCTGCTCGAGGGCATCACCAGCCCGGAAACGATCCTGCTCCCGGCTGTAGCGGAACAGCCCGCAGGCCCGGATCCAACTCACCAGGGTTTCAAACATGGCCTCGGCCTCGGGCTGGGTGAACTGCTCACTCAGCAGGTCGAGCACGAAGTCGCCTTCGACCTCTGCCTTAGGGCTTGCCTCCAGGGCCTCCTGCAGGCGCCGCACCAGGGGCACATGCAGCAGCAACTGGCTGCGCAAGAGACGCTGTTGCTCCTCCTCACTGGCCTCAGCCAGGGCCCGGCCCACGGGGCTCAGGCCCAGGCGGGCCCCATCCACCGCCATCAACTCCAGCAGTTCGCCGGCATCGAGGATCGGCAGCAGGTCGTCAAGTTCAAGCACCAGCTCATCGGCCAGTTCGGCCACGCTGATGCCCTCCAGCTCCGGCACCAGGGTGAGCAGGTCCACCACGGCGCCCAGGGATACGGGCGGCAGGGCCAGGGCGTCCTGGCTGGTGGTCTGCTCCACCGCCAGGGGAGAGGTGCCCACCGGCTTGTCGGGATCGGTCATGTAGCTGTAAAGGGTGTCCACTAGGGCCCGGAAGTCCGGCGCCGTGTCGTCGCGGGGACGGGGGAGGGGATTGGGCACCACCCCCCGAATGCGGCCCGGATTGGCACTGAGCAACACGACCCGATCACTGAGCAACACCGCCTCCTCAATGCTGTGGGTGACGATCACGATCGAGCCGGCCGGGAAAGTACCGCCAGCCCAGAGTTCATCAATATCGCGGCGCAGGTTTTCGGCCGTGAGCACATCGAGGGCGCTGAACGGTTCATCCATCAGCAGCAGGGCAGGCTCCATCACAAAGGCGCGGGCAAAGCCCACCCGCTGGCGCATGCCACCGGAGAGTTCGCGGGGAAAGGCCTCGGCGCTGCCCTCCAAACCCACCATCGCCAGGGCCCTCAGGGCCCGGCGCCGCACTTCCTTCTCGCCCAGGCCGCGGGCCTCTAGGCCCACGCCAGTGTTTTGCAGCACCGTGAGCCAGGGCAACAGGGCAAAGCTCTGGAACACAATCGCCACATCCCGATTGACGCCCCGCAGCGGCTGGCCATCGCGCTCAATCAGGCCTTCGCTCGGGGCGATCAGGCCGGCCATCAGGCGCAGCAAGGTGCTCTTACCGCTGCCGCTGCGGCCGAGCAGCGCCACCACTTCGCCCGCCTGGATATCGAGGTCGATGTCGTCGAGAACCGCCACCCGACTGCTGCCATCGGCGCTCCGAAACAGCTTGGCAACGTGACGCACCTTGAGCAGGGGCTGGGAGGTCACGGGTTGGGACGCCAGCGAAGCATCAATTTCCATAGCGTTCCTCGGCAAAGCGATAGAGGGGTCGCCACACCAGCCGGTTTGTGCCAACCACAAATAGGGACATCACCACGAGACCCAAGAACAACCGCGGCTGGTCACCGTGGGCGGTGGCTTCGGCGATGTAGGAGCCAATGCCGGGGGTCTGCAGGGTGTGGCTTCCCCAGGTCACCAGCTCGGCCACGATCGAAGCATTCCAGGCGGCACCACTGGCGGTGACCGCCCCGGTGATCCAGGCGCTAAACATGGCAGGCAGCAGGAAGCGCCGCCAGCGCTGGCGGCCCTTGAGCTGGAACACCTGGCTCATCTCGCGCAGGTCATTGGGGATGGCGCTGGCTCCGGCGGTGACATTGAACAGCACATACCACTGGGCCCCCATGGCCATCAACACAACGCAGCCATAAAAAAGCGGCATTCCACAGAACAGGAACACCACCGTAAAAAAAGGAAAGAGCAGGTTGGCGGGGATGCTCGCGAGCATTAACATCACCGGCTGCAACAGGGCGGCCCAGCGGGGCCGCAGGCCAATAACTACGGCCAAAGGCAGGAAAATCAAGGTGCTGCCCCCCACCACGGCCAGCACCCGGCCGAAGGTGAGCAGGCCCTGGCCGAAAGCCTTGAGGGTCTCCCCCAAACCCACCTGCTCGAGGCTGTGGTGACAGGCCAGCACCGTGGCCACGGCACCGCCCAGCACCACCAAATTATCGACCCAGCGCGGCTCCTGTTTGTGCAGGGGCGCTGGGCCATCGCGGCCGCGGCTGCGGGTCCAGCGATTCAAGGAGGCCCCCAGGGGTAGCAAGTAGGCAGCAAGCGATTGGCCGAGCTGACGCAACAACTCCGATTGCTGCAGCGTTTCGAGGAACCAGGAGTGACTTGGGGTGGCCGCCGAGTTGGTATCCAGGCGGAATTGTTCGCTCCAGGTCACAATCGGTCGCCAGAAAAGCTGGTCGGTCACCACAATCAACAGCAGCATCATCAGCAAGGCCCAAAGCACACAGTCGAGCCGTTGCTGCGCAATGGCGGCTGCCACATAGGAGCCGATACCGGGCAAAATATAATTAGAATTATTAACGCTAATCGCCTCACTTTGGGTGGCAAAAAACCAACCCCCCGCAAAACTCATCATCGCATTCCAAACCATCGGAATGGCACTGGCTGGCAGCTCCAATCGCACCATTTGCTGCCAACCGGTGAAGCCATAGACCCGTGATGCCTCACGGAGTTCGGCTGGAATCGTGCGCAGGGATTGGTGATAGCAAAAGATCAGGTTCCAAACCTGACCAGTGACGATTGCAAATAGGGCCGCCGATTCAAGTCCAAGCAAACTCCCGGGAAACAGACCAATGAAAAAGGGCACAATCACAGCCAGAAATCCGAGCACAGGCACGGACTGGAGCACATCCACCAAGGGCAGAACCAGCCGTTCGGCCACGGGCGAGCGGGCCGTGAGGGAGCCCATGGCCACCGCAATCGTGAGCGAGATCCCCAACGCGATGAACATCCGCAGGGAGGAGCGGGCCGCGTAGTAAGGCAGCAACAGGGGGTTGAGGTCCACCCCCGGAAGCTGGGCCTGGGGATGGAAACTCACGGCCATCTGGCTGCTGAGGCTGCCGATGCCTACCACCACGGTGAGTCCGAGTAGAAGCAGGGCGAAATCAAGCAGCAGGGTGCGGCTCCGATCTGGCCTCTCGGCCGATGGGGACGCAGGCCTGGTAGCGGATCTGGCCCGTTCGAAGCGGGGAACCCTGCCGGCCTCTAATGCCATTGGCCCCCAGCCAAATTCATCACACTCTGTCACTGCATGGCCGCCGCAGAGCTGTGCTGCAGCACACCTGGCTGGGCCCTCTCCTTGGCCTTTCCCCAACCGGTGCCTAGGAATAGGGGGCAAATGCTGCCCAACCAGTGCCGATGCGGGCATGGGCCTGGACCCGGAGCCCCTACCCCGGGAGGTTGAACGCCCCGACTAGTCCAGCCCGGACGGCTGCTAGGGAGCGCCGGACTTGGCCTGGCGATTGATAGGGCCAGCGGCCTCACCAATGGCGACCCGATTCGGGTGATTAGCCAGCAGGGTCAGGGCAATTATGGATTGGTGGGCTTGACAGCTGGCCCCTGACAAGGGCCCGTGCTAAATCAACCAGACCCCTTTAAAATGAAGCCTAGGAAGGGGGAATAGGCCATACCAGTTAAGCCAAGGAATACTCGGCGGCAATTCCAATTAACGCCATATAAAATTATGGCCCAATCAATCTATCAAACCCAACCAATCCAGTTACCTAAAGTCTTTAATCCCAAGGGCCCGCCAAATTGCGGTAGGGCACCCACAACCAGGCAACCGGGTCGACCTTCGGCTCCAGCTTCTACCAACAAGCTTGAACCGGCGCAACAAGTTCTGGCCAGGGGGCAAGGGCTTTCCTAAGGTAACGCCAGCTTCCGCACCCTTGGCATCCGTTGCATGGCCGCGATTTTCAGCGATAACAGCCTCACGATTGGCCGCACCCCTTTAGTGCAACTCAACCGGGTTGTCGCGCCAGGGGGCGCCCGGGTGCTGGCCAAAATCGAGGGACGCAATCCGGCCTATTCAGTGAAATGCCGCATCGGCGCCGCCATGATTGCCCAGGCGGAAAAGGACGGCCTGCTGGGCCCCGGCAAGGAACTGATCGAGCCCACCAGCGGCAACACAGGCATTGCCCTGGCCTTTGTGGCGGCGTCCAAGGGGATTCCACTCACCTTGACCATGCCAGAAACCATGAGCCTGGAGCGGCGCAAGTTGCTTACCGCCTACGGCGCCAAACTGGAGCTCACTGAAGGGCGCTTGGGCATGACCGGTGCCGTCAACAGGGCCAAGGAGATCGCCGCATCGGCACCTGATCGCTATGTGTTGCTGCAGCAATTCGTCAATCCGGCCAATCCCCAAATCCACCACGACACCACCGGACCGGAGATCTGGGCCGATACCGATGGCGAGGTGGATGTGCTCGTGGCTGGCGTCGGCACCGGCGGCACGATCACGGGGGTTAGCCGCTATATCAAGCAGACCCTGGGTAAGCCCCTGGTGTCCGTGGCGGTGGAACCAAGAACCAGTCCCGTGATTAGCCAGCTGATGGCAGGAGAGGCCCTCCAGCCCGGACCCCACAAGATTCAGGGCATTGGCGCCGGCTTTGTACCAGGCAACCTGGAAGTGTCCCTGGTGGATCGGGTCGAGCAGGTCAGTGATGAAGAGGCGGTGACCATGGCCCGGCGTTTGATGCGGGAGGAAGGAATCCTGGCAGGTATTAGCTGTGGTGCCGCCACCGTGGCGGCCCTGCGGTTGGCCCGGGAACCAGCCTTTGCCGGCTGCACGATCGTGGTGGTCTTACCCGATTCCGGCGAGCGCTACCTCAGCTCGGTGTTATTCGAAGGGGTATTCAACGAAAAGGGCCTGGCGCCAGAGCGCTAGGCCTGACCATCGACTGGGCTGGCTGCGGGAGCACCGGGTCCGGTTGCATTCAGCAGGAATGGCCCGGGTTCGGTCCAATCGTGGCGATCAGTCCGGCAAGGCTTCCACGGACTGGAGCCGTTCATTCAGCTGCATGGCCATGGTCTGGCGACCGACAGCTAGCACCTTGAGGGTGTCTTCGTGCAGACGAAGTTGGGCATCGGCCACCTGCATGCCCCGAACCAGTTCCTTCAACTCTTCAGGCAGGGTATTGAGGTCGTAGCGTTTGCCTTCAAAGGTGAGTAGCGGCTGTTGGTTCTCTTCGGTCACGCTTAGTCAGAAGTAGGCGGCCCCAGATTAGGGATCATTCGGCCCTTTTGGCGCAGCGGGTTGCCCAGATTCCTGGTCGGATTCCCGGATAGGCCGTTTGAAGAAAAACATCAACAGGGGTCCCACCTGACCGGTCTCGACCAACTCCCAACCGTCCTTGCCGAGCAGATTGAGGAAAAATTGAAGCTGTTCTGCCGGATGGCGGGGCAGGGGAGCGGCCTTGTATTGCTCGGGAAACTCCCGGGCAATGAATTCGGGGCTCAACAATCCCCCAAGGCGATCGCTCGCGACCTGGGGATCGGGGGCCTGGGGCGGTTGGCCGCTTTCTAGGTTGATATGGATGACCCGGTAATCCCACTGGGTCATGGATCCAGCTGCTCAGACAAGGGGCCAGGGTAATTGGACGCGGCAGACGGGAGACCCTGGCGGGGGAGTGGTTTAGTGCCAAAAGGTGATCGAATACCCCAGGGGTTCATGGCCAGAACTCAGTTGCCGCCGCCGCGGATCAACTGGCGTTCGCACAGGTCCCGGTAGCGGCCAGGGCGACTGATCAGCTGGTCGTGGCTGCCCTGGTCGACCAGTCGGCCGCCATCGAGCACCAGGATCCGGTCGGCCTCCTGCACCGTGGCCAGGCGATGGGCGATCACCAGGACCGTGCGGCCAGCCATGGCCTGCTCAAGGCCCTGTTGCACCGCCGCTTCGGACTCGGCGTCCAGGGCGCTGGTGGCCTCATCAAGCAGCAACACGGCCGGATCGCCCAACACGGCCCGGGCAATGGCGAGCCGCTGCAGCTGGCCGCCAGAAAAGTTGCTGCCCCGCTCCTCAACCCGGGCCTGGTAGCCGCCCGGCAGGGCCTCGATGAAGCCATCGGCATTCGCCAGCCGGGCCGCCCGACGGATCTGATCGAGGCTCACCTCCCGGCCAAAAGCAATCGCCTCCATCACCGTGCCGGAGAACACATTGCTCTGCTGGGGCACCAGGGCAATCGCCCGCCGCAGGTCGGCGGCCCGCAGGTCAACTAAGTCCTGGCCATCGAGCAACACCCGGCCCTGCTGGGCGATGTTGAAGCGCAGGAGCAGCGAAAAGAGGGTGCTTTTTCCAGCCCCAGAGGGCCCTACTAGGGCCACGACCTGGCCGGGCTCAATCCGCAAGCTGAGGCCGTGGAGCACCGCTTTCTGGGGGTCGTAGCCATACACCACCTGATCGAGCACCAGCTCCCCTTGGACGGCCCCCAGGGCCTGGGCATCGGCACGATCCGGAGGTTCGATCGGCTCGGCCTCAATCGCCCGAAGACGGCGCAGGGACGCCTGGCCCTGCTGAAACTCGTTGAAGTTGGTGGTGAGGTGGGAAATCGGATCGATCAACATCAACAGGGCCGCCACATAGCTGCTGAAGCCCGCCGAGGTGAGCTCGTTGCTTTGGATGCGCGCTGCACCCATCAGCAACACCGCCAGGATCCCGGCTGCCTCCAGGAAGCCCACCACCGGGTATTGAAGGGCCAGCAGGCGCTGGGTGCGGAAGCGGGCCTGGCGATGCAGGTCGATTTCGGTTTCAAATCGGGCCTGCAGCCAGGGTTCGGCCGCAAAGGCCCGCACCAGGGGCAGGCCCCCGATCGCCTCTCCCAGCAGGGCTGCCAACTCGCTCACCTGCTTCTGGCTGCGTTCGGCGGCGCCCATCACCCGGGCCCCGAACACACTCACCAGCACCGCCACCAGGGGCGCCAGCACCATGGTGCCAAGGGACAGGCGCCAATCGAGCCACACCATGTAGGCGAACACCGCCACTAGCTGCAGAACGCAAGGGGTGCTGTCCTGAATCGTTTTGTAGATCACCTCGCCAACCCGATCGGCGTCTTCCGTGAGGCGGTAGGTGAGGTCTCCGGCGGAGAGTTTTTCCAGGGCGCCAAATTCAAGCCGCTGCAGGCGGGCAAACAGCTGGCGGCGCAGGTCCTGACTCACCTGCAGGGCCGGGCCGGCCAGCAGGGTGTCCTGGCCAAATTGGGCAATTTTCTGGAGCATGAAGACCCCCAGGGCCAGGGCCACCACCTCGAACACCTTGGCGACATCGCCCGAACCGATCGCCGGTACTAACTGACCCGCTAGCCAAGCCAAAACAGGCCAACAGCCCACGAAAACCAGCATGCAGACACCACCAGCCCAGAGCTGGCGGTGATAGGGCTGCAGCAGGGGCAGAAGACGCCGGAAGCCGGCCGGGGAAGGTGCGAGCATCAGGGCAAGCTATCAGCGTTGTTTTGTCCTTCCCACCAGCCCCAAACCCGAACGGGGCCTGCAGCGGGGACAGCGCCATGGCCACTGGCGGTGCCCTGGAGCAACTGAGTGAGCTGCGCCTCGATCAATTCCTAAAATGGCAGGGTCTGGTGGGCACGGGTGGCGAGGCCAAATTCCGGATCCAGCAGGGCGATGTGCGCGTCAATGGCGAGCTAGAGCAACGACGTGGGCGCAAGTTGGAGCCCGGCGATCGGGTCAAGTTGGCCGGCCAAGAGCATGTGGTCCCTCCCTTTGAGGCCCGCCGCTGAACCCCTATCGGGCCCCTTGGTTGGTAGGGCTTGGAGCTGGTGGAGAAAGGCGCTAGGCAAGGGTTGGAAGCCACTGCCGATGGCCCCTTAGGTTGGGAATCCAGCACTCGGGAAGGCAGTGGGCAAGTCGGTGATCGCGGGCAACTGGAAAATGCACATGACCTGCGCTGAGGCCCAGGCCTTTGCCAGCGCTTTCCTGCCCCTGGTCGCCAGTTTGCCAAGCGATCGGGAGGTGCTGCTAGCGCCCCCGTTCACGGCAATCGCCACCCTGGCCCAGGCCCTGGCGGGCAGTGGCATCCAGCTCGGCGGCCAGAACGTCCATTGGGACCGCTCCGGCGCCTATACCGGCATGATCTCGGCAGCCATGCTCCAGGAGCACGGCGTGACCCACGCGATCGTGGGCCACAGCGAGCCGCGCAAGTACTACAGCGAAACCGACGAACAGATCAACCTGCGGGCCCGGACCGCCCAAAAAGCTGGGTTGGTCCCGATCCTGTGTGTGGGCGAAAGCGACTCCCAACGGGAAGGGGGCGAGGCCGAACGGGTGATCCGCCGCCAAGTGGAGCAGGGCATCGACGGTCTGGATCCAGCCCTGCTGGTGGTGGCCTATGAGCCGATCTGGGCGATCGGCACCGGCAAAACCTGCGGCGCCGCAGAAGCCAACCGCATCTGCGGCCTAATTCGCAGCTGGGTTGGCTATGCCGATGTGGTGGTCCAATACGGCGGCTCGGTTAAGGCCGACAACATCGACCTGCTGATGGACCAATCCGATATCAATGGCGTGTTGGTGGGGGGCGCCTCCCTTGATCCGGTGGGCTTCGCCCGGATTGCCAATTACCAGGTGCCCGTAGCGGCCTAGGAGCACGGCTCTGAGATCCCCAGCGATCGTGCCGAACCGCCCAGCCCTGGCCTTTGGAGGCCGAACCCATGTGATGGGGGTGATCAACCTCACCCCCGATTCCTTTAGCGACGGCGGCCGTATCAAGGGCGCTAGCCAGGCCCTTGATACGGCCCGGCGCATGGTCGCCCAGGGGGCAACGCTGCTGGATCTGGGTGCCCAAAGCACCCGACCCGGGGCCGAGGATATTGGGGTAGGGACCGAACTGGCCAGGCTCCTGCCCGCGTTGGAGCTGATCCGCTCGGCCCTGCCCCAGGTGTTGCTCTCAATCGACACCTACCGGGCCCCCGTGGCTGCAGCCGCCCTGGAGGCTGGAGCGGACTGGATCAACGATGTCAGTGCCGGTCGCATGGACCCGAAATTGCTAGGCGTGGCGGGCGCATGGGGCTGTCCATTGGTGCTGATGCACAGCCGCGGCGATAGCTGCAGCATGGACAGCCTCACGGCCTATGGCGATTTGGTTGATGACGTGATTGGGGAGCTCCAGGAGGCGAGCAGCCGGGCCCAGGCAGCCGGCGTAGCCGCCAGCCAACTGATTTGGGATCCGGGCCTGGGCTTTGCCAAAAGCGAAGCCCAATGCCTAGACCTATTGGAGGGCCTGGGACGGCTCAAGGCCCAGGGCTATCCCCTGCTGGTGGGGCCCTCGCGCAAGCGCTTCATCGGAGCAGTGCTCAAGGAGCCCCGGGCCAGGGCCCGGCTCTGGGGTACGGCGGCGGTGGTCTGCAAGGCGATTGCAGCCGGGGCCGACATTGTGAGGGTCCACGATGTCGGCCCGATCGTGCAGACCGCCCGCATGGCCGATGCCCTCTGGCGCAAGCCGACGGGTTCCCCAGGCAGGTAAGGGCGCTAGGGGAACGGGCCGGTCTGCTTAAAGCTCCGCTATCGCTACCCGCCTATTTGGAGCCTGAACAACCCCGTAGCCCAGACGTCCCAGTAAGGGACCGGTCATCACCGTGGTAGCCAGGGCCATCAAAACGCCAATCGTGAACAGTTCGGTGCTGATCACCCCCTGGGCCAGGCCCACGTTCAGCACAACCAACTCGGTGAGGCCACGGGTGTTCATCAACCAGCCCAGGGCCTGGGCCTCGCGGCTCTCGACCCCACTGAGCCGGGCGATAGCCCAGGTGCCGAGAAACTTGCCACAAACGGCCACAACTAGAACGGCAAGCAAGGCCAGCCACAGGGACGGGCTATTGAGACTGCCGATACGGGTACTCAAGCCACTTATCGCAAAAAACAGGGGCAACAACAAGCGCAACACAACCGATTCCAGTTGCAGCTCCAACTTGCGCCGTAATGGGGCATAACGGGGCATGGCCAGCCCCCAAAGGAAGGCCCCAAAGATCAGGTGAACCCCCAGCCATTCGGTCACCACCCCACTGAATAGGGCGCCACTAAACAACAGCGATTGCAAAAGGGGGCCAAGGTCCCGGCCCTGTTTGTAGTGCTCCTCCAACCAGCGCCGCAACGGCCGAGTTCCGACCAACACCAGCAGGGCCCAGGCAGCCGTGCCGATAAAGGAGCCCAAAGCACCCCAAATTGAAGAGGAACGGGACAGGGCTACGACGGCCGCCAACAGAATCCAGGCGAGGGCGTCATCGATGGCGGCTGTAGTGATGGCCAGGGCTCCCACGGGCTGGTGTTGTAGGCCGCGGTCCCGCAGGATCCTCGCCAAAACCGGAAAGGCGGTAATCGCCATGGCCGTGCCCATAAACAGGGCGCCTGAGAGCAGGTGATGGCCGGGCAACAAATCCGGGAGCCAGGTTTCAAACACTCCTGCCAGGCCCACCCCCAAGGTCAGGGGGAGGAGTACGCCAGCGGCGGTGATACGACTGGCCAAGGGGAGCCGACCGACCAACAGGTTGGGGTTGAGCTCAAGCCCCACTAAAAACATGAACAGCACCAGGCCCAACTGACCGAGCAGGTTGAGTTGGTCGCGCACAGCGCTGGTGAACAGATGGGTTTCCAAGCCCGGCGCCAAGGCCCCTAGCAAGCTGGGGCCCAGCACAATGCCGCCCACAATTTCGCCAACAACCCGTGGCTGTTGGCAGCGTTGGGCCAGGGCACCAAACAGCTGGGCAGTGACCGTAATCACCGCAACCGCCAGCATCGGCGTTGCCAGATCAGCAGGGGCTGCCATGGTGATTAAGGGATACGGACTAAGACCGAAGTAGATTACGCCTGCGGATTGCTGACGCCTTCGATGCGGTCTTCGATCTCTTGATAAATCTCCTGCAATTGGGCGATATTCTCATCGCTGGTCTCCCAATAGCCGCGTCCATTTACCTCTAGAAGGGTGCCAACAATGCGGCGGAAGCTGTGGGGATTGAGCTCAAGCAAGCGCTTGCGCATCTCCGGATCGTTAATGAAGGTTTCATTAGCTTCTTCGTAGACGAAATTATCAACGGCACCGCTAGTAGCGCTCCAACCCAGGGTGAAGTTAAGCCGTTTAGCCACTTCCCGCACACCTTCATAGCCAGAATCGAGCATGCCCTCATACCACTTTGGATTGAGCAACTTGGTGCGCGAATCGAGGCGGATCGTTTCGCTAAGGGAGCGCACTTGGGCGTTGGCCGTGGTGGTGTCGGCGATATAACTGGCTGGGGCCTTGCCATCGTCGCGCAAGCCAGCGATCAGCTTGGTGGGATCGGAGTCGAAGTAGTGGCTCACATCGGTGAGCGAGATTTCGGCGGAATCAAGGTTCTGGAAGGTAACATCTGCCGTTTTCATCGCAGACTCAAACACCGCACGATTTTGATTCATCTCGCCAGGATTATCGGCGTTAAAGGCGAAGGTTTTACGGGAAAGGTACATCTCTTGGAGCTCATTCTCCTCTTCCCAGGTGCTGTTCTCCACCGCCAGATTCACATTAGAAGAATAGCTGCCGCTGGCATTGGAGAACACCCGCGTAGCGGCATCCCGCAGGGAGATGCCCTGGGCCGTGGCCTGCTCCTGGGCGTGGCGACGCACGAAATTCATGGCTAGGGGCTCATCAGCCTCCGCCGCCATCTTCACTCCCTGGTCGATCAAGGCCATCTGGTTAATGAACAGGTCGCGGAATACCCCAGAGCAATTGACCACCACATCAATACGGGGCCGGCCCAGCTCTTCAAGGGAAATCAACTCCAACTTGTTGACGCGGCCGAGGGAATCGGCTACCGGGCGTACGCCGATGAACCAGAGGATCTGGGCTAGGGATTCTCCGTAGGTCTTGATGTTGTCCGTGCCCCAAAGCACGCAGGCGATCGTTTCTGGCCAGGCACCCTGTTCGGCCTTCTGGCGTTCAATCAGCCGGTCCACCACCACCTTCGCCGCCGCAATCGCGGCCCGGGTGGGAATCGACTGGGGATCGAGGGCATGGATATTCTTGCCACTGGGCAACACGCCTGGATTGCGAATCGGATCGCCGCCTGGACCAGGCAGCACGTATTCGCCGTCGAGGGCCCGCAGCAGGCTCTCCATCTCCATGTCGGCGCAGATCTGTTGCAGGCAAAAGCTCAGATAGGTGAAGAGCTTGTCGAGTTCAGCCTGATCAACTGTGGCAAAACCGGATGATTTACAGGCCGAGAGCCAGGGGCTGGGGAACTGGAGGCCAAAGCGTTCAAGCAGGGCAAAAAACCAGCCAAAGTTCTGGCGCAGGCTGACGCGGCCATCGGCGCCGGTGACCTGGCGGACCATGGCGCCAACGGCGGTCCTGCAGGTTTCGGTGATCGTGCGGTTGAGCTCCACATCGGCCAGCACACCCTGGTCGTTGCCAAGGTAAATCTCATCGATCGTGCGACCCAGGCTCTCGGCTAGGAGCGCAGGCAAGGCGCGCAGGCCGTCATCGGTGCGCTCGAGGGCGGCGATGCTCACCAAGGTGGCGATCGCTTCCTCGGCCGTGGGCGGCTTGCCAATGGTGTGAAGGCCGCAGGGCAGCAGGCGGCTCTCGATCTCCATTAACGAGCGATAGACCGCCCCAACCACGCCATCGCGTCCATCGAGATCCAGTTCCGAGGCGTCGGCATCGGAAAACTGGATGTCCTTGTCGAGGTTACACTGGCGGGCCGTTTCCACGATCGCATTGACGATCTGCACACCCCGGGAACTCTCGCGCAGCTGTTGATAGGAACCCACCAGTTCCCCCAACTCCTTAAGACCCTTGTAAAGGCCTGCATTTTCAGCTGGAGGTGTGAGATAGCTGATCGTGGAGGCATAACCACGGCGCTTGGCGATCGTGGCTTCTGAGGGATTATTGGCAGCGTAGTAGTAAAGATTGGGTAGGGCTCCAATCAGAGAATCGGGATAGCAGGTTTCGCTCATCCCCATTTGCTTGCCAGGCATGAATTCCAGGGAGCCGTGGGTGCCGAAATGGAGCACCGCATCGGCGTGCCACACCTTCTCCAAGTAGGTGTAGTAGGCGGCAAAGCCATGGTGGGGGCTGGCGCTGCGCGAATAGAGCAGGCGCATCGGATCGCCCTCGTAGCCAAAGGTGGGCTGAACCCCCACAAACACATTGCCGAAATGGCGGCCGTAGATCAGTAAATTGGTGCCATCGGAATTGAGATTGCCAGGGGGTTTGCCCCAATTCTCTTCGAGCCGTTGGGAATAGGGGGTGAGCCGCTCATACTCCTCTACGCTCATGCGGTGGGCGATCGCCAACTCGGGGGAACCAACCAGGGCCTCGGGATCACTTAATACCGCATCCATCAGGGCCTTGGGGCTGCGCGGCATCGCTTGCACGTCATAGCCCTTGGCTTTCATTTCCTGGAGTACCCGATAGATCGAGCCGAAGACATCGAGGTATGCGGCGGTGCCAACGTTGCCCTTGTCGGGAGGAAAGCTGAACACCGTGATCGCAAGCTTCTTCTCGGCGCGGGGCTTCAATCGCAGCGATGCCCAGCGAATCGCCCGTTCAGCGATGGCCTCAACCCGGTCCTGGAGGGTGTGGGCCTTACCGGTGGCATCGTCCCGGCCTGAGAGCACGATCGGCTCAATGGCGCCATCGAGTTCCGGGATGGCGATCTGCAGGGCAACCTGGACGGGGTGCAGGCCAAGGTCGCTCTCCTCCCATTCCTGGGTGGTCTGGAACACCAGGGGTAGGGCCACCATGTAGGGCCGATTGAGGCTCTTGAGCACCTCGATCGCCTTGGGGTGGTCCTGGCGGGCTGGACCACCCACCAGGGCAAAGCCGGTCAGGCTGACCACCGCATCCACCAAGGGAAAATCGGAGTTGAGCGGATCCTTGAAAAAGGCGTTCACCGGCTTGGTGAAATCAAGGCCACCGCAGAACACAGGAATGACGGTGGCGCCGCGGTATTCCAGCTCCTGGATCACAGCCACATAGTGGGCCTCGTCACCGGTGACGATGTGGCTGCGTTGTAGTACCAGGCCAACCACTGGACCCTTACGGGCCTTCTCGGAGAGGTCGCTACGGCTGGAAGTCCAATTGAGGTATTCCTTGAGATCCTCAAACATGCCTGGGGCTAGGGGATGCCAGATGCCGAGATCTGGGAACACAACCGGCTCGGCGACGGTGAGTTCAGGGCGATCGGATTCGCCCCTGGGATACACATATTTATCGGCCAGCATCAACAGGAAGTTGCGCAGGTTGTCGGGCGTGCCACCAAGCCAATATTGGAAACTGAGCATGAAGGAGCGGGCGTCCTGGGCCTTCTCCACCGGCAGATACTTCAATACCGTGGGAAGGGTATTGAGCAGCTTGAGCATGGCGTCTTGAAAGCCAGCGCCGCCCGCCTCCTTGCGCTTTTTCATGAAGCTGGCAATGGCGCTCTTGCTTTGACCCAGCTGGGCCATCGAAAAACTGCCCAACTTGTTAAGCCGCATCACCTCCGGCATCGAGGGGAACACGACCACGGCTTTGAGCCGATCGCGGTGGGGGGCCACGGCTTCCACCA
The DNA here is from genome assembly GCA_016463595.1 of Synechococcales cyanobacterium SupBloom_Metag_052. Lineage (GTDB taxonomy): Bacteria > Cyanobacteriota > Cyanobacteriia > PCC-6307 > Cyanobiaceae > BAIKAL-G1. Next base: position 16,210 of record JAEMQZ010000003.1, read on the forward strand.
CCTTCTGGGCCAGATCTTCAATGAAGATCAGGGAAGCAATGAAAACGTCGGCCTCGGCCACATCAGCGCAGAAGGAGGCGTAGTTCTCGCTCTGGCGCAGTTCCTCGATCAGGTAGCCGCTCAGCTCGATTGCCAACGGACCGTTCTGGTCGTTGAGGGAGGTGGCGGCCTGGGTAAGGGCGTTCTGGTACTGGGGCTCTAGCACCACATACACGGCCTTCATCACAGCGCGACCATTCACGGCCTGGGGGCTGACCCTGCGGCTGGCGGAGCGGACCTGCGTGAACATCTGGCCAGATTGAGCAATGTGAAGCAGCCTACGGAGCACCATGGCTTTACGTGGCCCGATGCCTCAGAGCGTTACTGGCCTGCCCGGGGCGCCTGGACTGAGCCATGCCGCAACCCCAGCCCTGAAGCAACGCCGATGGCCCGCCTAAGCCTCAATTTCATCGGTCAAAGGTTTCCTGGCGCCTGGGGTCTGCGGCAGCCCCGCTCCTTCCAGACCACCTTGGTGCTGCTGATCCTGCCCCTAATCCTGGCTAGCGGCTTCCTGCGCTCCCTAATCCACGCCGACCACGCCAAACGGCTGATCACCCGCGCCAACGACCAGCTTCTGGACGCCCTAGCAGGCGAATTGGCTGCAACCTTGACCCTGGCCCTCAACCCGGCCCTGACCGAGGCCCAGCTCAATCGACTGGCCAGCCTGGCCCCCAATGGCGACATCGATGCCGCCACTGGCCAGCTGCCAGCCTTGATCAAAACCCTGGAGCAGGCCCCCAATCTCTCTGCCCTTTTTGTTGCCAACGACCGCGGCGAACTGCTGCTGGTCTCCAGGAGTTCTGCGGTAGCACCTAAACAAGTAATGCCAGCTGGCGCCGCCTGGACCGTGGTGAGCCTCAGCCAGCAAGCCGGACGCCTTCAGGCCCGGCAGTGGCTTCTGGGCCGCGACCAACGGCCCCTAGCCGCCCCCCAGCTCAAGCCCCTACTGCCGGCGGGCTTTGATCCACGCCTGAGGCCCTGGTACCAATTGGCTCGTCATGGCGGTCAGCTGGTGCTGGCCCCGGTCAGCCGCCTGGCCCTGGGGGGACGGCTCGGCCTGACCCTTTCCCAACCCATCGCCCAAGGACAAGCGGTGGTGGGTGCCGCCATCGATCCGGGCAACCTGGCTGCCGCCCTGGCCCGCCACCGGCTACCGGCTGCCACGGGGCTAGCCATCGTCGATCACCAAGGTGTGCTGCTGGTCACTAGCCCCAACCTCTCCAGCGCTGCGGTTGGTTCCCAGGGTCTGCCCAAGCTGGGTCAATTAGCCAACCCCGCCCTGGCCCAGTTGGCCGCTGACCTGCCCCGGCAAGCCCGCCAAGGCTTTCACGCAGGGAATTTTGCTGGCCAAAACTGGTTTCAGAAGGTGGTGCCGCTGCAAATACCCCTAACCAAACAATCTCTCTATCTGGCCGTGGCCGTGGCCGAAGCCGACCTGATGGCCGAGGTCCGTCAACAGCGGTGGCAACTCTTCTCGGCCACCTTTCTATTGGTGGTTGTCACCATTTGGCTGTTGGTCAAACTGTCCGGGCGCCTATCGCGGGACCTCAAACGCCTCGCCGAGGAGGCGGCCGCGATGCGCAGCTTCCAATTCAGCAAGGGTCCCCGGCTGCACTCCCTGGTGCGGGAAGTGGACGACCTGTCGCTGACCCTCGATGGCATGGGGCGCACGATTGGCCATTTTCTCAAGATTTCGGCGTCCTTAGGAGCTGAACAGGATGTGGATGCCCTGCTCGCCAGGCTGCTGACGGAATCGATCGGTGCTTCGGCCGCCAGCGCCGGTGCCCTCTATTTCGCACCAGGTCCAACCCTGGCTCAAAACCCGGTCAAGCAGCAAAGGCCCAGCGCAGGAGAGGAGGATGGCAATCCCGATAGGGGGAGTGGCAGCGCTAGCTCTCAGGCAGCTGGGGAAACCGGCCTGTTTAAGGCAGCCCTTGCCATGGTGGGCGACCAGCCCACCGATCCCCAGGCCCTACCGCCCTTAACCGAAGCGGAGCTGGCTTCGATGCTGCACGCGCAACGCTGCGACCGGCTCGTGGCTGCCCTGGGCCCTGGTGCCCAGGCCTGCGTGCCGCTGCCCTTACACCAACGGGATGGCTCGATGTTGGGGGCGTTGGTGCTCTGGTTCGATGGCACTCCCGATGCCAACCAGATCGCCTTCAGCCGCGCCCTTTCGGGCAGTGCGGCGGTAGCCCTGGAAACCCGCCAGCTCATTGCGGAGCAAAAGCGCCTGTTTGAGGCCTTCATCCAGGTGATCGCCGATGCCATTGATGCCAAGAGTCCTTACACCGGTGGCCACTGCGCCCGCGTACCGGAGATCGCCAAATTGCTAGCCGCCGCCGCCTGTGGGGCCGAGGAAGGCCCCTTTGCCAGCTATCAACTCAATGCAGATCAATGGGAGGCCCTGCATGTGGCCGCCTGGCTCCACGATTGCGGCAAGGTCACAACTCCCGACCATGTGGTCGATAAGGCCACCAAATTGGAAACGGTGCAGGACCGGATCCATGAGATCCGCATGCGGTTTGAGCTGCTCAAAAGCGAAGCGGAAACGGAGCACTGGCAGCGACTCGCCAGCGGCGCCGACCCAGGGGGCAGCCAGCAGACCCTGCAGGCGAGCTGGCGCAGTCTCGATGACGATTTCGCCTTTGTTGCCAGCTGCAATTTGGGCGGCGAACGGATGGCACCTGAGCGGATCGAGCGGCTTCAGGCCATCGCCAGCCGCACCTGGCGCCGCAGCCTCGATGACCGGCTCGGGGTGGGGCCTGAAGAATTGCGGCGCCGCCAACGGCAGCCGGCGCCCGCCTTGCCCGTGCGGGAACCGTTGCTGGCCGACCGTCCCGATCAACTGATCGAGCGGCCAGAGCGAGACCGGATCGCGCCAGACAACCCCTGGGGCTTCCAAATGGAGGTGCCGATGTACCTCTACAACCGGGGGGAACTCCACAACCTCACGGTGGAGCGGGGCACCCTCAGCCCAGAAGATCGCTTCAAGATCAATGAGCACATGGTCCAAACGATCCGGATGCTCTCGGCCCTGCCCTTTCCGCGTCACCTGGCCGCGGTGCCCGAGATCGCCGGCGCCCACCACGAAACCCTCGATGGCCGCGGCTACCCCCGTCGCCTGCGCGGCGAGCAGATGGGGGTTCTGGCCCGGGTGATGGCCATCGCCGACATTTTTGAGGCCCTCACCGCCGCCGACCGTCCCTATAAGCGGGGCCTCAAGCTCTCCGAAGCCCTGGCGATCATGGCCCGCATGGTTCCAGACCAGCACATTGATGCTGATCTGTTCGCCCTGTTCCTGAGCTCCGAGGTGTACCTGGGCTACGCCCATCGCTACATGGACCCGGCCCAAATCGATGGCGTCGATCGGGAGGCGCTGCTGGCCATCGCCCAGGCAGCCGCCGTCGAAGCGGGCAGGCTGACCCCATAGGCTCGGGCCCAAAGCTGCGCGCTCCATGCCATGACCAGCGCCCCAACCGAGTCGCCCTTATCCGGTTCCCAGCCAGGGCCGACCCCGAGTGCCACAACTGCGGCGCCGATTCCGGTGGTGGTGGCTGGTGCCCTGGGCCGCATGGGCGCCGAGGTGATCAAGGCCGTGCTGGCCGCAGCCGACACGACCCTGGTGGCGGCCATCGACACCACCCCCGGCAAGGAGGGCATGGACGTGGGCCTGGAGCTGGGCCTGGGGGAGCTGGAGGTGGCGATCACGGCCGACTTTGAAGGGGCGCTTTGCGCCAGCAGCCAGGCGGTGCGCCAGGCCGGCCCGGGCGCCGGGGCCGTACTGGTGGATTTCACCCATCCCAGCGTCGTTTACGAACACACCCGCGCCGCCATCGCCTACGGCGTACATCCGGTGATCGGCACCACGGGACTGTCGCCCCAGCAATTGGGCGACCTAGCCCTGTTTGCTGAGAAGGCCTCCATGGGGGCGGCCGTGATCCCCAATTTCTCCGTGGGCATGGTGTTGCTGCAACAGGCCGCCGCCGCGGCAGCCCGCTTCTATGACTTCGCCGAACTGACCGAACTGCACCACAACCGCAAGGCCGATGCCCCCAGCGGCACCTGCATCAAAACCGCCGAATTAATCGAAGAGCTTGGCAAGGACTTCAACGCCCTGCAGGTGGAGGAGCACGAAACCCTGGCGGGCTGCCGTGGCGGCCAGCGTCCCAGCGGTCTAAGACTGCATTCGATCCGCCTGCCGGGCCTGGTGGCCCATCAGGAGGTGATGTTCGGCTCCGAGGGGGAGACTTACACCTTGCGACACGACACGATCGATCGCTCCGCCTACATGCCCGGCGTCTTGCTAACCGTGCGGCGAGTGCGCCAGCTCTGCGGTCTGGTCTACGGGCTGGAGCGTTTGCTGTGATCGGGTCCAGCATGGAGGCCTAAGAGACGAGCCATGCTGCTTCCCCTGAAGGACGGTGAACTGCAGCGCCTGATTCCGGCGATTGCCACTGGACCCCAGTTCAACGCCAGCAGCGGATCGCCCCAGCAGGTGTTGCAACGGGTGCTGATTGCCGTCATCGGCGCGGTTTTGGCGCTGCTGGTCAGCCAGAGCCAGTTCTCCACCCAGTGGGGTGGGGTGTTCATGGTGGTGGGCTTTGTCTTTTTCTTCTACCTGCTCTGGGGGCCGATCCTGGCGGCAGGGCAACGCAACAACGTCCTGCGGCGCTATCCGGCAGCGGCGATCTTTGAAGGCCGCATCGCCGACCTCTTCACCCGGGAGCGGCTTGAGGGGCGCCAGGAGCAGACCGACCAGAGTGGTCGGCTGGAGCTGGTGGAAAACCGCCGCACCTGGCTCTGCCTGGAGCTGGAAGACCAGGACGGCTACCTGGGTCAGATTCGCTTCCCCTACGACAAAAAGCACAAGCCGATCCGGCCGGGCATGGTGATTCGCTGCCTGGTGCTGAGTGAGCGCAAAGACTTTTCTCGCATTAGTGCCCTCAGCGATGGTTGGATTCCCCAGCTGAAACTCTGGGTGGGGGACTACCCCTACCTGCTGCGGCCCGCCTTTGAGGAGCTCTGCCTCAGGCGCCTGCGCTGAGGGTGGGCCCAAGCAGCCAGCCCATCCCGACCCAAATCGGGGGCCACCGGCTTCAAATTCGTTACGGGGCGCAATATTGCGTTACAATTCCTTCATCCCTAAGCGAGTCGTCCCGTGACCCAATCCAACGCAGCTGCCTCCGCCGTCATCCGCGGCGCCACCGTGACCACCGAGGACGGCGGACGCCTCAATGCCTTCGCTACCGAGCCCCGCATGGAAGTGGTGAGCGTCGAAAGCAGCTGGGGCTTCCACGAGCGTGCCGAAGTGCTAAACGGCCGCATGGCAATGCTGGGCTTCATCGCCTTGCTGGCCACCGAATATGCCATGGGCGGCGAGTCCTTCACCCGCGGTTTGCTCGGCATCGGCTGAGCTGCACCAAGGTGGAGTTCTGGGCTCCAGCAGGTCAGAACCCCATCACCTTTCTCCATCAGCTTTCGTAAGGCACCTAGTTCATCGGGCCCATCGTCCGTTCAGACGGTCAACCTGATCAAAACCGCGGTGCCTTCCAGGCCCGCGTTTTTTTTGGCCGTCCTTGGCCAGCTTCCGCGCCGGCAGCGATTTAGAACCTTTCCCACCGGCGATTAGATCGCCACACCCCCAGCCCCCATACCAAGCCAGTGCCCATGAGCCAAGCGCACGTGCATGGGGCCGGTCCCACCGGTTGCCTGGCGGCCCTTGCCCTGGCCCAGGTGGGCTGGCAAGTGCACCTCTATGACCCTTTGGATGCCCCGGCGCTCCTGGGGCGCCAACGGGCCTACGCCCTCACCCACTCCAGTGCATCCCTCCTTGATCGGCTGGGCCTATGGCAGGCCCTGAAGCCCCGGCTAGTGCCCTTTAGCAGCCTGGAACTCTGGGACCAGGGCACGGGCCGCCAGTGCCACTTCAGTGGCGACGACCTGGGCCAGGGACAGCGCAGGGGCAGGGCCGCCAGCGGGGATCTTGACCGTGCTGCAACGGTTCGCACGACGGGGCCCGGATCCGCAAGAGCTGGCGAAGCCGTCGGCTGGATCAGCCAACACGGCCCGCTGATGACGCTGTTGCTGGAGCAGCTCCAGGCCAGCGAGCAGGTCTTCCTACATCTGGGTCCCATGGCCTCCAGTGCCGAGGCCCCTAGAACGGCTCCTGGGGATCTGGTGGTTGCAGCCGATGGCAGCCTGTCCCCGAGTCGCCAGGCCGCTGGCCTGGGCTGGCTGGAGCGCAGTTACGACCAGGCCTGTTTAACAGTTCAGGTGCGCCTTAGGGGATCCCGGGACAACCAGGCCTGGGAGCTCCTACGCCCGGAAGGGCCCTTTGCGGTTTTGCCCCTGGGCGGCGATGCCTTCCAGCTCGTCTGGAGTGCGTCAGCGCGCCGCCTTCGCCAGCTGGAAAGTCTTGATGGCGCCGCCTTCCTTGACCAGCTAGCCGGCGCCCTCCCCGACCAGCTGCAACCGGAAGTCCTGCTGGATCAACCAAGGGCCTATCCGGTGGCCCTGGGCCTGGCCTGGCCCGTAGCCAAGGGCTCCTTGGTGCTGGTGGGCGACAGCGCCCACCGCTGCCATCCCGTCGGCGGCCAGGGCCTCAACCTGGGTTGGCGCGATGTGGCCTGCCTGCAGCAGTTAGCCGGCCGGGTTACGGCCGGGCGCCTGGCCCCAGGGCGGCTGGCAGCGGCCTACCGCTGGCGCCGTGGGCCCGACCTCATCGCCACCTTGCTGGCTACCCACCTGCTGGTGAAGTTGTTTTCGAACCGCTCGCCCCTGCTCTTACCCCTGCGCCGCCTGGCCCTCGACCTGCTGAACGGGGCCCCCCTGCTGAGGCGCCTGAGCCTGGCCGCCATGACCCAGGGCCCTTGCCGCCTCTGGCAGCGATGACCACCATGGCGCCATGGTGTTGCCAACTTCGCCCCAGCCCCTGCCCGCCAGCGAACTGGTGCGCTATTTGCGCCAAGACCTGGGCCTGAGCGAAAACTCCCTCAACCTGGGTCTTAAGCAGGCCCAACTCGAGCAGGCCCCCCTGCCGGTGGTGCTCTGGAGCTTTGGCCTGATCAGCCTGGAGCAACTCGATCAGGTGCTCGCCTGGCAGGACAACCAACCCTGAAGGATGGGGATCACGAATAGATGATCAGCGACTCGACCGGCACGGCATCCGGCAACTTGGCGCGGCCGCCAAGGCCGGCAAGTTCAACCACGAAGGCAAAGCCGCAGAGGTTGCCGCCCACCTGTTGCACCAACTGGGCGCAGGCACTGGCCGTGCCGCCAGTGGCCAACAGATCATCAACGATCAGAACCCTGGGGCCGTTCTCAAAGCCATCGGCCAAGATCTCAAGCCGATCTGTTCCGTATTCAAGGCTGTAATCGATGCCATGAACAACGCCTGGCAACTTGCCAGGTTTGCGCACCGGCGTGAAGCCCAGGCGCCGATCCGTCGCCAGGGCCGTGCCCACGATGAATCCCCGCGATTCAATGCCCACGATCAGATCGGGCTGGAGGCGATCACAGATCACGGCCAACTGACGCACGACCTCCTGCCAGGCACTGGCCTGACGCATCAAGGGAGTGAGGTCGCGGAACAGGATCCCCGGCTTGGGAAAGTCAGGAACATCGCGCACCAGCAGGCGCAGATCAATGGCAGACATGGTGAAAGAAGATCGTCAAGGGCCCTGGGCTGGTCGAGGCAGCGCCCCCCCCAGATGGCGGATTGGCTCAGGCACTGGCAGTATCGCAGCCATGCCTGACGTTTCTATCGCCTTGAGCCGCCCCACCCCCATTCCCAGGCGTGGACTGGAGCGCCTCGATCTGATGCTCCTTTGCGCCGAGGCCCTCGACCTCAATGGTGGCGAGGCCATGGTTTGGATGAGTGAGCAACTGGGCTACCAAACCCTGTTCCCCAACCGGGTTGAACTCTGGAAGCGCCGTTGCCACAACCCCCTGCGCCGCTCCACCCGCCGGGGCCAGCTCGAGGTTCAGGACACCGATGCCCTGATCCGGATCCTGACCGCCATGGCCGAACGGCTTTACCCGATGCTGCGCCAGCTGCTCTCGGCTGCCGAGCCGGCGTCGGTGAGCGACCAGCGCTGGACCCTGTTTCGCTCGCGCCTTCAGGAGCTGATTGAGGAACGGTTGAACCTGCGCCGGGTCGGCGTTCGCAAACTGTTAGATCCGATCGAAGGGCCCCAGATCTGTCACCAGCTGATCTTGAGCCTGGCCCTCAGTGCCGGCAGCGGTGGGGTCGAGCGGCTCAAGGCCAGCCTGCTGGATCCCGAACCCTGAAACCAACGCCCGCGGTTGAACCGCCGTTGCCCCAAGCCCCGATCCGCCCAGACCCTTCCCCACGCTGCCCGCCGTGATCAAGCTCAGCCTCCGCTACGAACAGATCAGCTGTCGCCTGACGGTGGAGGGCTACCCAGATGTGTCGACGGGCCAGGGCGGCCAGGCGATCGGCATCCTCACCGGCTGGAGTCTGGCCCTGGCCGGCCACACGGAACTAGAAGGCAAACGGGAGCATCTTGAGGCCCTGCTGCAGGTGGTGGCCCCCTACGCCCGCCACCTGATCAGCAGCGCCCCCCGGACCTTCGGCGCCCCGGATTCGCCGGTAGCGATCCACCCTGAAGACGCTCGCCACCGGCTCGAACTACGCAGTAGCCAGCCCAACACGCCACCGTTGACCCTGCACCTGGACGACGCTGAACTGGCCGACCTCGTGCGCTGCCTGGACCAGCTCCTGCTGGATGGGCGCCTGCAGCTGAACCTCCAGACGCCTTCACCGCAACCTTTGCGACGCAGCGAGCTGCGTAAGCGGGTGCCCCTGGGCCGCCGCATGGCGGCACCCCTATGTGGCATGGCCGCCCTGGGGCTCGCCGGCGCCATCTCCTGGATGGTGCCCACCCCCAAACCAGGCAGCTTCAACCCGGCCCAGGACAAGGGATCCACCAACCCAATGGCAGACCCTGGCAAGACTGGAACCCCATCCGGAGCGAGCCAGCTCCCCCGTTGACGCTGGCGCTGCGATCGCCACACTGGAACGACCCAGACCCTGGGAAAGCCCAGCCAGCCCCTCTCCATCTTGGGCCCTTGGGCCCGCCCATCCCCTGGCCCTAGTGCGATGTCAATCCAAATGAGCTGGCCTGAATGTCGCCGACGTGTCACCCGCCTTGGCGCTTCCCTCGATGTGTTGGTGCGCAGTGATCCAGAAGTTTGCGGCCTGAGCGGTGACACCTTTCGCCTCTCCCTGCACCATGGCGGCCATGGCGATTGCACCGTGGGGGACCTCTCCCTGGTCGATTGCCCCAACGAATTGGTGTTGATTGAGTTCGAGCGCTGGATGCGCGGCGCCGGCCACAGCATCAAGCCATGAGCCGAGTTTCGAAACGACTCACCCTGATCCGCTCCGGTCGCGGCAGCCAGATCGGGCGTCAAGGCTCCAAGCGCAAGCGTCCGCCTGGCCGACTTCGCCAGCTGGCTGAAGGTCTCCTACTGCTGGGCGGCGGGATCGGCCTGCTCCTCGCCCTGATGCGATTGCCTGAGCGCCTCGATACCTTGCTGCTGGTCAGCAATGCAATTGCAAACCTGATCGGCGGCCTCTCGAAACTGGGCTTGGGACTGTTGCAGTTATTGGGCGTGCTGGTGCTAGTGGGGGTTGTGCTTCTCGCCCTGGCCTTTCTCGCTGGGGGGCTAGTTCGGCTAGCCCGGGCCCTCCTGAGGCCCAAACCAACCGCAACGCCAAGCCCTAGGTAGGGCACTCACCAGAAGGCTGGCCCGACTCATGTAGCTCTGAAAAGGTTTTGCCCGCCGGCAGCGTTTGCAGTTTAAAAAGAGCTAGCGCCTTCAAGCCCATGGAGAAAGGAGCTGGGAATGGGAAAAAACCATCGCAAGCCCAAGGCAAGCCCCGAAGCGAAGCACGCCCAGGAGCCCGTGATCGGCGCTCGCCACTTCCCCCCGTCCCAGCTCGATGATCTGGCGCCCCTGCAAGATCCCGACCGGGCCAGGACCGCTGATCTAAAGATCAATCTAGGCCGACTTGACCGTGAATTTTACGAAAAGGAGTTGAAGCTTCTCCAGCAGGAACTGGTGAAAATGCAGTACTGGCTAAAGGCAGAAGGTTTGCGCCTAATTGTGGTGTTTGAAGGCCGCGATGCGGCCGGCAAAGGTGGCACGATTAAGCGCATCACCGAACCGATGAATCCTCGCGGCTGCAGGGTCGTAGCCCTGGGCAAGCCCTCCGACCAACAGCGCAGCCAATGGTATTTCCAACGCTATGTGGAACAGTTCCCGACGGCAGGGGAAATCGTAATCTTTGATCGCAGTTGGTATAATCGGGCCGGGGTGGAACGGGTGATGGGATTTTGCACAGCAGCGGAGCTCCAAGAATTTCAACAATCCTGCCCAGAATTTGAACGCATGCTGGTGCGCAGCGGCATCATGCTGTTGAAATACTGGTTTTCGGTTAGTGATGAAGAGCAAGAAGCCCGTTTCAAAGCCCGGATTGAAGATGGAACAAGACGCTGGAAATTGAGTGATATGGATCTTGAATCAAGGGATCGTTGGGAAGATTTCTCACGCGCCAAAGATGAGATGTTTGCCCATAGCAATATTCCCGAAGCGCCCTGGTTCACCGTGGATGCCGATGACAAGCGGCGCGCCCGCCTCAATTGCATCCTCCACCTACTCAGCAAAGTCCCCTACCACGACATGACGCCGCCTGCCCTAAAACTTTCGCCGCGAAAACCTGCCAAGGGCTACAAAAGGCCCCCCTTGAATGAGCAGTTCTTCGTGCCCAATGCCTATCCATAGCAGAGTCATGCCACTTCAGGCTCGCCCCGTTAGTGGTGCAGTTGTTGAAACCAGTAACCAGCCAGCTGCCAGCTACTCAACAGGAAGATTCCCAAGAAAAGCCAGTTCAGCCAGGGAGGGCGTTGATTGTTATCCACATTCATGGGGGAACTTTAGAACCAGAGGGTGCCTGCCAGGGAGATCAGCAGGGAAAGGTTGATCGTGACGATGGCCCCGATACAGAGCCAACTGGGCACCTGCAGGGCCAAGGGTGAGCGCAGGTTGCCCATGGGCCGGGCCTGGCCGCAGAACCAGACCAGGGGGATAGCCGCAAAGGGAAGCTACAGGCTGAGCACCACCTCGGAAAGGACTAATAGCTGATTGGTGGCCCCTTCTCCTAGCAGCAGCACGGTGGCCAGGGCAGGGATCAGGGCCATACCCCGGGTGAGGAGGCGCCGCTGCCAGAGGGGCAGGCGCAGATCCAGAAAGCCTTCCATCACCACCTGACCGGCCAGGGTGCCCGTGATTGTGGAACTCTGCCCTGCCGCCAGCAGGGCAACACCGAAGGCAGACCGCGACCATGGAAGGCGCCCCCCGCTAAGACCAGGATCGCCGCGTTAACCAGGAAGGCGATGGCACTGCCGACCAGTTCGGCAAGGTCGATAGCAATCATGGCCACTTCGGCCAGGAGCCAGGGGTAGCCGCCAGATCCGTGGCCCAGTTGCCCGGATCCATGTAGCCCACGGCCACCAGGTAGGCGGGACCGATCACCTTGCCAAAGGAGGCCAGTCCAGGGGGTCCAGCCGCGATTTTTACTGTCGCCGCCATCGCCAACCGCGAATTGGCAACCATCCAGCTATGCGTTGAAAACGGAGCTGGCCCATCGTCAATCACAAGCGCCCGCTAGTGCATCGGCGCAGGGACAGATCCTGGCAAAAGAACCAACAACCAGCCCTAGGGATCAACATCTGCGGCGGCTGAACAGGCTTGGGCGACTGCTTTGGCTTGCAGTGGGTAGGGGGCTGCCCTGTTAATGGACTCAGCCTTGCTGAGCAAGACAGGCCGAACCAAGACCATGAACGTCAACCAAGGGCGGAAGCCTTTAGGACAAGGCAGTTTCAGATAAGGCCGATGCCGGCCGATGGATGCGCCGCAGGTCATGGAGGCCTTCGAGCTGGTTGTAGACAGCCACTAGCTGGCGCCGGATGTGGTCAGTGTTCTCAAGCCGATCGAGGTTTAGCAGCACAGCCTCAATCTGGGCCTTGCTGTCAATCAGCAAACGGCACTCGCTGGATCCGGGTTCATATCCCATGGGTGGTTGCACTAAGGCGCTCAACTCTTCCATCCAAGCCCGCCTGCCTAAGGCCCGTGGTCAAAACGGATGCAGTTTTGCGGCACCGGGTTAATCCAACGTAACCAGCTGGGATGCGCCGGAATCGGATAAGCCCCAATCCTGGATTGTTTCAATGGGAAGGACCTCGTCGTCGATGGGCTGGGATCAAGGGCGCTTCGGTAGCTTTGGCCCGATCGGAGCAATCAAGGTGCGGTTGGATCTTTAATCGGCGCGGCTACGCGATTGCCGCCGGCCTGCACAAGCTTTTGCAAGGCATCCTTGAGGTTACGTTGCATCACAAATGTATGACCATCGGTAACCACGACTCGCACCAGGGTTGGCAGTTCGCTGTTTTTAGATTGTAGATAAATTGGCTCAACATAGAGGAGGCTATCGCCCACCGGTAGAACAAGCATGTTGCCATGCACGACCTTCGAGCCATCCCGATCCCATAGGCCGAATTGGTAGCTGATTGCTGGATCCTGTTCGATCAGGGCCGACACCTGCTGGGGGCCCAGGACTAGACGCTGCCTGGGGAAACGCACCAACAATTGTTGGCCATAATTGGGCGGATCATTGCGCACCGCCAGCCAGCCAACCAAATTTGCGCGCTTCGAGGGGGTGAAAGGAACCAGCAGGACAAATTCGGGCTTGCTTTCGCCAGGCAGCTGCAAGGTTACGTGATAGGGCTTCAGCTTGACAGTTGCAGAACCATAGATCTCAAGGGGAAGGGACCATGCATCATCACCGTCATAAAAGCTCTTTACATTTTTAACGTGATACTGGAGCAGCTTTTCCGCCTGGACTTCAAACTGAGTCTGGGGTACCTGGATATGACTAAGTAAGGATTTTGGCATGGCCGAAAGGGGCCGGAAAAGATTTGGGAAGATTCGCTGCCAAGTGCGTAAAATCGGATCATTGGGGTCACTTACATAGAGCCAAATCCTGCCGCTATAAGCATCTACAACAGCCTTAACTGGATTGCGTAAATAACGCAGTCCGGTTGAGCTGGGATCGGAATAAGGGTAGCTGCGGCTACTTGTGAATCCATCTAAAAACCAATATTGATACTGATCTCGCCTGTAGCCATCGCCCTGCTCAACCTTCGCTGTCACAAGATAGGGCTGGCTTTCAAAGTCGAGAAAAGGCACAAGTGCCTTGAGCCGCTGGTTAACCTGCTGCCGAATCAATAGAATTGAATCGGGACTAAGCGAAGAGAGAAATAATAGCCTAGGCTCGCCCAAATAGATCGCGGCCATCAATCGCTCAAAGTAATTATACAGCTTGATACCACTGCGAACCGACAAGCTACTATTAATCGCCCCCAACCCTGCATCGGGATAATCAAATTCTGCCACCTTGCTAGGGGCAATCATATAGGGTTTCCTCATCGTGCCAAAATAGATGCGGGGTTGGCCCACGGGTAACCCTTTCCTTACCGAAGCGGAATCGATTCCAAGCTTTGCAATTCCAAGAACCTTGGCGCTACTGCCAATATCTTTAATGAAATACAGGGGCAAGCCATCGTCACCAGCCGTATTCACAGGCGACACGGTAAAGCCATAGCCATGGGTATAAACCATGTGGGTGTTGAGCCAGGAGCGGGATTTTTTAGATAACGCGCTCGTATCAAACTCCCGAGCCGCAATGATCACCTGTTGAGACCCCTTGGTGGCAGCATCAGCTGTCAGGGGATAGCGATCTACCGCTGCAGTTGGGAAGCGGTAGTAAAGGCGCAATTGCTGCAATTCCCGGTTAGTGCTTAGCAGTGGTTTCGTATCCCAGAGGCGAATATTGGCTAACGTGCCAGGACTTTTGGCCAGATCAGCCGCAGACAACCGCTCCTTTGGACGCATCGTCATGTAATTCATAATATCGATCGCAAAAGCTGATCTTGTTGCCTTAATGCTGCGGGCAAGATAGGGAGATTCCACAGCTAATTCCCGCGGCTGCACCCATAAACGCTGCACCAGCGGCGCCAGAATTGCCTGCAAAACAGGCACTCCCAAGGCGACCACACCAAGGGGAATCAACAGCTTGCGCCGCATCCAGCCGGCCGGCATGGGCAGCAGCAGGCCGAGGCCAATGGCCAACAAAAGCAGGGCCAGCAGTAACCGCAAGGGCACGCTGACATGCAGGTCGACAAAACCAGCCCCTGCGGACACGCCAGTGCCCTCGACCATCAAATTGAAGGGAGTCAGGCATTGACTCATCGCCGCCACAAAGGCCAACACCGCCAACTGGGGCTGCAGCATCTGCTGCTGGCTACGGGTGAGGCCGGGAAAGACCATGTCGGTGAGGCTGCTGCGTTCGGTGAAGGTCAACCAAAAGCAACTGGCCAGTCCCACCACCCCCTGGGCGAACACCACACTGAGCAGCAGGCGGAGGGCCGGCAATTGCAGGACACTGAAGGAGAGGTCAAGGCCGGTGACCGGATCGCTCTCGCCGAAGGGAACGGCCATGAGGGCCGGCAGCCAAAGACTCCAGCCCCGGGCCAGGGCTGTGGCGGAACCGGCCAGGGCCACCGCCAGGGTGAGGCGCAGGGTGGTGAGGGGCCAAAGCAAGAGGGGCGCGAGCAGGCCTGCGACCAAACCGAGCAGTAAGCCGGCAGGGAGGTCGGCCAACACCGGAATACCCGTGATCACCTCGCCGCTGAAGGGGGCGACAATCAGATCCTGGGCCTGGATCACCAGATAGGTAAGGGCCCCGGCTAATAAGAATAAAAGGGCCCCGTACAACAACAGCAGGGTCCAGCCGCGTAAGGCGACCAGCGGTGATGGGGGCAGGTCCTTGGCGTCGATCACCCGGCGAAGGCGCCAGGAGCGCTGCAGCAGCTTCCATTGCAGATAGCCCCCCAGGCCCATCACCAGGCAGAAGGTGACGATCTGGATCGACCAGCGATTGAGGGCCACCGCCTGGGCATTGAACTGGCTGAACCACTGCCATTCGATCCCAAGGCGGCTAAGGGCGATGGCCAGGCCTGCCACCAGGGCCACGGCGGCGGCGAAGCGCAGTAGGGCAATGGGGCGACGCAAGGGATCGAACGCAAGGAGGCTGGTATCCCTGAGGCTAGGCAAGCCCTTCGCGGCCAGCAGCTGATCCCAGGGGGCCGGCCCGACCAGCAACCTGATTCCGCTGAGTAGCGGTAGCAACCCTTGGCCACAAAGGTCAGGGGCACGAACCCGTGGCCGCTAAGGGCTGATATTTTCAATCCCGATACCACGGATCGGGTATCGGGATTAGGTCAAAATGCCGCTGCTAGCCTCCTCCTATTACTGCGGTAGCTCCGTGACAGCCACCCTGTCCCGTTCCACCTTCACCGGCCTGCGCTGCAAGGAATGCGGCCACCCCTACGGCGCCGGAGCCAAGCACGTCTGTGAGGACGTCTGTTTTGGCCCCCTGGAAGTGGTCTACGACTACGACTTGATCAAATCACGGGTCAGCCGCGCCACGATTGAAGCCGGTCCAGTTTCGATCTGGCGCTATCGAGAGTTTCTGCCGATTGAGGGCGACCCCATTGACGTGGGCACGGGCTTCACACCCCTGCTCAAGGCCAACCGCCTCGCCAAGCGCCTAGGCCTTAAGAATCTCTATATCAAGAACGACGGCGTCAACATGCCGACCCTGTCCTTCAAGGACCGGGTCGTGTCTGTCGCCTTGACCCGCGCCAAGGAACTGGGGTTCACGACGGTGAGCTGCGCCAGCACAGGCAACCTGGCCAATTCCACTGCAGCGATCGCCGCCCATGCCGGCCTCGACTGCTGCGTGTTCATCCCGTCGGACCTGGAGCTGGGCAAGGTGCTCGGCACCCTGATTTACAACCCCACCTTGATGGCGGTGAAGGGCAACTACGACCAGGTGAATCGACTCTGTTCGGAAGTGGCCAACACCTACGGCTGGGGGTTCGTCAACATCAACCTCCGCCCCTACTACTCGGAGGGCTCTAAAACCCTGGGTTATGAGGTGATTGAGCAGCTGGGTTGGCAATTGCCCGACCACATCGTGGCGCCCCTGGCCTCAGGCTCCCTATTCACCAAAATCCGCAAAGGATTCGATGAGTTCATCAAGGTGGGTCTGGTGGATGAGAAGCCTGTTCGCTTTAGTGGTGCCCAGGCGGAGGGCTGCTCCCCCATCGCCCAGGCCTTCGCAGAAGGCCGCAATTTCATCACGCCGGTGAAGCCCAACACGATTGCCAAATCGATCGCCATCGGCAACCCGGCCGATGCCCCCTATGCCATCGACATTGCCAACCGCACCGGCGGCACGATTGCGGCCGTGAGTGACGAGGAGATTGTGGCAGGCATCCAGCTCCTCGCCGAAACCGAAGGCGTGTTCACCGAAACAGCCGGCGGCACCACGATTGCGGTGCTGAAGAAGCTGGTCGAACAGGGCAAGATCGATCCCAGCGAGACCACCGTTGCCTACATCACCGGCAATGGCCTCAAAACCCTGGAAGCCATCACTGGCGCCGTGGCTGAGCCCCTAACGATCGAACCCCAGCTGGCCAGCTTCAACGCAGCCTGGGAGAGGGCCCAGGCCTTGCATCGGGCAAACCCGAAGCCCCTGGCCTAAACCAGCCAGCCGCAAAAGGCCAGCAAACTCCTTTACCTGCTCCAATTAAATTTTTCCATCTACATTCCGCCATGGCTGTTCTGGTTCTGATCCCCACTCCCCTGCAGAAATTTACCGCCGATGAGTCCAGCGCCGAGGTGGAAGCCAGCAGCGTCAATGGCCTACTTCAGGCCTTAGAAGGCCGTTATCCAGGTATTCTTAGCCGGCTCTGTGATGAGGGCGGCAAACTGCGGCGTTTCCTCAACGTTTATGTGAACAGCGAAGACATTCGTTTCCTTGAGAATCAGGAGACGCCGCTTAAAGATGGCGATGAAGTCTCGATTGTGCCGGCCGTGGCCGGTGGTTAACGCAAACCCCTCCGCCCCCCTGTTGCGACGATGACCCAGGCAATCCGTCCGTTTGCCCCCCAGTCAGCGAATCCCAGCGACCCTGCCAATCGGGGCGAATCAGGCCCGCCCAGGGATTCCGCCAATCGCCAAGGGTCCCTAGAGGACAAGGCCCGCTTCTTCGACTACCGCGAAGCTGCCAATCCTGTGCGAAAGGGCCTTACCGAACCGATCGGCTATCGCCAATGGGGGCCGTCCCTGCACAGCTCAGGACCGACAGCGTTGCTGCCGCTCGATACCAGCGCCGAACTGGGCTGCCCGGCCCCGGCCACCAGCCCGGGATTGGCTGCCAGCTTCCTGCGTCTCCAGGCTGGCGACAGCCTGGCCGCCACCGCCCGGGCCAGCAGCTCCCTGTTCTTTGTGCTCCAGGGCCACGGCCAAATCCAGCGCCTGGGGTCGGATCTGGGGGATGCCATCCAGCGCACCTGGGACCAGGGTGACCTTTTCGTACTGCCGGCAGGAGCAGTGCCAACCCTGAGCGCCGATGTCACCAGCGTTCTCTATTGGGTCCATGACGGCCCCCTGCTCACCTACCTCGGAGTGCAACCCTGTGAGCCCCGCTTCCAGGCCACCTTCTACGGCGGCGAGCGGCTCAAAGCGGAGCTGGGCAACCTGATGGAAGATCCCAGCTCCCAGCGCAGTAATCGCCTCAGCATCTTGCTGGCCAACGCCGACCTGCCGGCCAGTCGCACGGTGAGCCACACCCTCTGGGCCATGTACGGTGCCGTGCGGGCCGGCTCCTGCCAACCGCCTCACCGCCACCAGTCCGTGGCCATCGACCTGATCATCGACTGCGACCCGGGCTGTTACACCCTGGTTGGCCCAGCCCTAGCGGACAATGGCTCGATTCTCAATCCCAAGCGAATCGAATGGGAACCGGGCGGGGTGTTTGTGACGCCCCCCGGCCACTGGCATGCCCATGTCAACGAGAGCGGCCGTGTTGCCCATCTACTGCCGATCCAGGACGCCGGACTCCATACCTACCTGCGCAGCCTCGATATTCGCTTTACGGGTTAAGGGACACGCGGGGTTAGGCGCAAAGCCTCAGCCTGCGATGACAGGTTCGCAGGCAGCTTCATGGCGACTGACAACTGCGCGGAACTCTTTGCCGCCCAGGGTTTCCTGCTCAATTAACAGGTCGACCAACTCATCAATCAGGGATCGCCGCGGCGACAGCAGGTTGATGGCGTCCTGGAGGGATTCCCGGGCCAGGCTACGCACCAGCCCATCAATACGATTGCCCGTTTCGCGGGAATAGTGGGGATCGGATCGCAACCAATCTCGCCCAAGGAACACTTCGCCAGCATCCGCTTCTAGGGCCACCGGACCCAGGCTTGAAAAGCCATAACGGGTCACCATTTCACGGCAGATGCGGCTCACCATCTCCAGGTCACCACTGGCCCCCTGGGTGACCTCGCTGGGGCCAAACACCACCACTTCCGCCGCCCGGCCACCCATGGCTACCACTAGGCGGGCCCGCAGGTAGGCCTTACTGATCAGCCCCGAATCCAGGATTTCCTCATCGGGCATGGTGCGAGCAAAGCCGCCGACGCCGCCGGCCCTCGGCAGGAGGGTGACTTTGTCGAGCTGGTCGGCTTGGGGCAGCAGGGTGGTGAGCAGGGCGTGGCCAATTTCGTGATAGGCAATCAGACGCTTCTTGGCACTGTCCTGGAGGGGCGCCACCCCCAGACCCATGGTGATGCGTTCGAGCGCATCGTTGAGGGCCTGGTCATCAATGGTCTGGCGATCCCGGCGGGCCGTGAGGATCGCCGCCTCATTGAGCAAATTGGAGAGATCGGCGCCGGAAAATCCAGGGGTGCGGCTGGCCCAATCGCTCAGGGACACTTCGGGATCTAGGGGGCGGCTGCGGGCGTGCACCGCCAAAATCTGTTCGCGCCCGCGGCGATCGGGTAAATCAACAACAATGCGGCGATCAAAACGACCGGGCCGCATCAGGGCCGTATCGAGCACATCGGGCCTATTAGTGGCGGCCAGCAGGATCACTCCAGAGTTGTCCTGGAAGCCATCCATCTCGGTAAGCAATTGGTTGAGGGTTTGCTCGCGCTCATCGTTGCCGCCGCCAATCCCTGCACCCCGCTGGCGACCAACCGCATCGATCTCATCGATAAAGATGATGCAGGGTGCCTTTTCCTTGGCTCGCTTGAATAAATCGCGCACACGCGATGCCCCCACTCCCACAAACATCTCAACAAATTCAGATGCGGCAATCGAAAAGAAGGGAACCCCAGCCTCGCCGGCGATCGCTTTCGCCAAGAGGGTTTTACCCGTGCCAGGAGGGCCCACCAGCAACACCCCTTTTGGGATCTTGGCGCCAATGGTGGTGAAGCGTTCGGGCTGGCGCAGGAAGGTGACCACCTCTTCGAGCTCCTGCTTGGCTTCGGCGATGCCCGCCACATCTTCGAAGCGCACATCGATGCTGCCTTCGGGCTGGATACGGGCCTGGCTGCGGCCAAAGCCCATGGCCCGATTGGCCACCTGGCTGGAGCGACGAATCAGCAGGGTGAGGCCGCCAAACAGCAACACCACCAACAAGATATTGCCGATCAAACCGGCGGTGGCCTCATCCCGGCGGTCATCACGAACTGTCAGGGGCACCCGGGCCTGCTGGGCCGTGCGCAACAGCTCCTGGTCGTTACTGAACACAGGCACCTGGACCTTGGCCCCGGCCGGATAGGTAACGGTGACTTCCCGGCGCACTAAGGACAGCTCTAGGTCCTTGACCTGACCGGTGCGCACCTGTTGCAACAGCTTGCTGTAGCTAGGCGGCGGCGGCTTGGCCAAGCCCAGATCCCGCAGTAGGGAGGGGCCATCCGCGGGTCGCTGCGCTGGCGGCGATAGGGGCTGGACTGCTGGCTGTGGAGTGCTGCTGCTCACAAGACCCAGTCAATGGAAGGGAGTTTAGCGATTTGACGAAAGGCGATGCGGCAGCGGAGGATTGATCTTTAGTTGCGCAAAAGGGATGGCTGTTCCCAAGAAGAAAACATCGAAAGGCAAGCGCAATCAGCGCCACGCCACTTGGAAGGGCAAGGCCCGGGTAGCGGCCCAAAAGGCCCTCTCGATCGGCAAGGCCGTGCTGAGCGGCCGGGCCCAAGGCTTCGTCTATCCGATCGCTGAAGAGGAAGAAGCCGAAGGTTGAGCCCTGTTGAAATTTCGGCTTGCTGAGACCCAAAAGCCCCCCGGGAATCCCGCCCAGGTGCTGGCCTCCTCGAATGGTTCTTGGGCCTAGCTGGGATCAAAATCGCGGCCAGGACCCTCCCACAGGCTGCGTCTGCGGCAATCAAGCAACCGAAGCTGATCTGCCCCAGCCAGTAGGGGCTGTAAATAAAGCTCTGGCGGCAGGGAGCCCAGACTCGATCGCACCAACTGATCGATTTTGGTGCCACTGAGCCAGCCGCCACCTAGGCGCCGTTGTTGGGCCTCGGCCTGAAAGCGCCAGCGCCGGGGCAGTCGCCAATCCGTCGGCCAAAGCAGCCAGAGTCCATTGAGCTGGCGCCAAAGGGGTTGGTAGGCCTCCAAGGCCTGGTTCCAGCGGGGTAACCAAGCCCATTCATCCACCGATAGGGAAGGAGAGCCGATCAGGCTTGCTCCTGACACCCTGGCAGCCTGGATCTGGTTATGCCCAATGGGGCGGCAGCCAATCAGCCAGCCCTCCAGCAGCAGGCCATCGGCAGCCTGCTGACTGAAACCGCAACGGTCGCCGGCCCCCTGGCGCAGCCGTTTATCGAAGCGGGGCAACCGCAGCATGCCGTCGCAGCCTTGGCGCCATTGCTCAATTGCCTCGACCAGCAGCCCAGGGTCATGGCTGCCTGGGGGCACCCGATCCACGCCGAAGGGATTGGCCGCCATCGCCTGAAGCCGAGGCCCATAGGGCAGGTAGGCGTCATCGATGGAGGCCACGGCCAGGCGCAGGCCCTGGGCTGCAGCCTGCTGGGCTACTCGCCGGGCCAGGGTCGATTTGCCGGCGCCCACGGGTCCATTCAGCCCGATCACGGGGCACGCTCCCTGGCCGACTAAGGCGACCAGCCTGGTGAGCAGGGAAGCTTCAAAACTCATGACCCCAGCTTGAAGGCCTCGAGCACCACCGCATAAACCAGGCCGATGCGCAGGTTGTCGGCCACGATCCAGGCCAGGGAGGGGTCATCTTCAACTAGGCGACTCCGCAGGCGCACCACGGCCTCAATCACCAGCAGCCAGATCAACACGACAACGGGCCGTTGGCCAATCATTTGCAGGTAATAGGCCGTGAGGTTGCTGCCGGCGAAGAGACCCACTAACAAAGCAAGTAAGCCGAGGCTGCGTCGGCGCCAGTTGCCACGCAGGTTGCCAACCAGGGACCGGACCAGCTGGCCCAGCAGCAGTTCAAAGCGGGTGCTCTGCAGCTTGGGAGGGGTCATGGCTGCAACAGCTGGTGGAGATAGCGAAGGGAGATCTGGCCGCCGGGGCAAGGGGGACCATGCAGAACTTCGGCTGGTTGATTGGGGTCGCCCAGGTGGCTAACCAGGGCACCGGCCCCAGCAAAGGCGCCCGGTGGCTGCCCAGCAGTGGCCAGGCTCCGGGTCACCAGGGTGGCGATGCCTGCCCCGGTAGCAGCGGCCAGGCCCTGGGGCGAATCCTCGATCGCCACAACCTGCCCTGGAACCAGGCCCAGCAGCGCAAGGGCCCGCTGGTACCCCTCGGGATCGGGCTTTTTAGCCGCCACATCCTCACCGCAAACCCAAACGGCCAGCTGGGGCATCAAATCGGGCAGCAACTGCAGCAGCAGGGCCTCCACCGCCTCGCGGCCACTGGTGGTGACAACCGCCTGGGCCAGGCCCGCAGCGGCTGCTGCCGCCATCAGGCGGCCCACCCCGGGGCGCAAGTGCAACTCACCGGCCTGAACCAGCTGGCGGTAGTGGGCCTGTTTAGAGCGTTGCAAGGCAGCAAGGCGATCGGCCGAAACCTCCAGGCCCGCCACTGTGGTGACGTAATGGCGCATGCGTTCCTGGCCACCACTGATCGCCAGCAGGCTCCGGTAGGTGTCCAGGTCCCAATACCAGGACAGCCCCGCAGCGGCGAAGGCCCGGTTGAAGGCGAGACGATGGCCCTGGAGCTCCGTTTCCGCCAGGGTGCCATCCACATCCCAGAGCAGGGCAGCAGGCGCGCGATCGGAGCCGGATCCAGGCATCGGGGCAGGCTAAAGCCGCAGTCAGGCTGCATCGGATCCAACAGCACCAACTTGGGCAGGCGGGACGACACCGCGCAGAATGACCTCCTACCGGATCCCCGCCTTGGCGCCATTGCCAACCGAGCCCCGTTGGCAGTTGCCGGCGCCGCTAGTCCACGAGCCCCGGTCCCTGGCCCAGCCAGAACTGCCCCCCCCCCTGCTGGCGGTGTTGCAACGACGGGGCTTTGACACGGCAGAAGCGATCGGGGGGTTGCTCGATCCGCCCCCGGCCCCGGAGCCGGCAGACCATTTCGCCGACCTAGCAAAGGCCGTCGCCCGCCTACGCCAGGCCTGCAAGGCCGCTGAGGCCGTGGCCATCTGCGGCGACTATGACGCCGATGGCATGACCAGTACGGCCCTGCTGGTGGGGGTGTTGCAGCGCCTAGGGGCCAGGCCCCAAGCCGCCATCCCCAGCCGCCAAGAGGATGGCTACGGACTCAATGTCGCCATGGTGGAGCGGCTCCATGGCGAGGGGGTTGGCCTCCTGGTCACGGTCGACAACGGCGTGGCCGCCCGGGACGCCCTCCTGCGGGCCCAGGCCCTAGGCCTCGATGTGATCCTCACGGACCACCACAGCCTTCCTGACGAACTGCCGCCTTTTTTGGCCCTGCTCCATCCGGCCTGTACGCCGGAGGACTCCCCCTACCGGGGCTTGGCCGGTGTGGGTCTGGCCTACGTGTTGGGACAGGCCCTGGCCCTAGCCCTGGGCGATCAGCAGGCCCTAGCCAATGCCCGTGATCTTTTTTGTATTGGCACCATTGCCGACATGGCTCCCCTAGTCGGGGTGAACAGGCGCTGGTTAATGGATGGACTGCCCGGGCTCAAGGGCAGCGCCTTACCCGGTCTGCAGGCCCTTCAACAGGTGGCCGGCCTCGATGACAGCCCCATTGACGCCGGCAGTGTTGGCTTCCAACTGGCACCGCGCATCAATGCGGTGGGCCGGCTCGGGGATCCCCAACTGGTAGTGGACCTGCTGACTACCGCCGACCAGGCCGAGGCCCTAGAGCTGGCCCGGGCCTGTGAGGGCTACAACCGCCAGCGGCGGGAATTGTGTGAGGCGATTGAGGCGGAGGCCGTGGCCCTGGTCGAGGCCGATGGCGACCAGCAAAGCCCCTTCCTGCTGTTAGCCCAGACCCACTGGCACCATGGGGTGATCGGTATCGTTGCGTCCCGCCTGGTGGAGCGCTTCAACCGGCCCGTGGCCCTGCTGGCCTCGGAGGGGGATGGGCGCCTACGGGCTTCGGTGCGGGCGCCGGCTGGCTTTGCCGCCGATCAGGCCCTTAAGCGCTGCCACGATCTGCTGATTCGTTACGGCGGACACCCGGCGGCTGGGGGCTTCACCGTTTTGGCAGAACGGGTGGCCGAGCTGCATGGGCGCCTTAATGGCCTGGCGGCCGCCTGGCTGGAGCAACGGGGCGAAGGCTCCATTGTGGAACCGGAAGCCCTGTTGCCACTCGAGCAGATCGATCGGAGTTTCTGGCAACAACTGCAACGCCTAGAGCCGTTCGGGATCGCCATGCCGGCACCGCTGTTCTGGAGCCACGCCTGTGAGGTAGTGGACCAACGGGAACTGCGGGGAGGGCACCTGCAGCTGACCCTGGCCCAGGGGCAGGGGCGCATCCGGGCAATGGCTTGGCGCTGGCGTGGACCCAAGCAGCAACCGGCGGTAGTGGATGTGGCCTACAGGCTGCGCAATAACCGCTGGCAGGGGGAAGAACGGCTGCAGCTGGAGGTGGTGGCCCTGCGGGCCAGCGGTGGCGAGGAGATCTGCCTGCAACGACGCCAGCGGCTGTACTGGTGCCGGCGCCAGGGCGATGGATTAGTGATCCGAAATGGCGCCGGTGAGGAATTACGGGCCACTCCGGCACCAGGCCCTAGCCAGGCCTTCAACCTGGCAGCCTGTGCGAATCACTCCCAAGCCAGCCACCCCTACCTGCGGAGCTTGGTTCAGGACGCCGCCATGGCCCTGGGCCTGGTGGCCTGAAGCTGGTGGGCTCAATGGTCACGATGCGCCAGCTCTTGTCTCTCGTTCTGCTGGGTGGGTTGGTGGGCCTGGCCTGCTGGCCCCTCAACCTGATCGACCATTGGCAGGACCTGCTGCTGCGCCAGCTGCCTGCCTACAGCTCTGCAGGTTGGACGCCCCTGGCCCAAAGCCTGGCCCTGGCTCCCCTGGTGGTGATGCCCTTGCTCCTGCTGATGCAAAACGGAGCCTTTGCCCGGGGTAAGGGATCGGGGATCCCCCAAACGGTGGCCTGCGTCGAAGATCCTGAGCAGGGGGAGCAGTTGCTGGGCACCACCCCGACCCTGATGCGTCTTGGGCTCTGGAGCCTGGCCAGCCTGGCCCTGTTCCCCCTCGGCCGGGAAGGGCCGCTGGTGCAGGTTGGCGCAGCCGTGGCCCAAGCCCTGCGCAGCCGCTGGCCAGGCCTATTTCGGGGCCTAAAAGCCGATGAGGTGTTGGCCGTGGCTGCGGGAGCAGGCCTGGCAGGCGGCTTCAACACTCCCCTGATGGGGGTGGTCTTCATCGCTGAAGAGTTGATGAGCCGGTTCAATGCCCCCTTGATCTGGCCGGCCCTGCTGGTCTGCGGCGCAGCGGCGGGCATGAGCCAGATCGGCGGACAACCGATGTTTGCCCTCGGCTTGATCACGATTCATACGGGGGAAATCGCCCAATATTTGTGGGCAATCCCGATTGGCATCGTCGGTGGGCTAACGGGCGGACTCTTCGGTCGCCTGCTCCTGCTGGTGACCTCTTGGGTCACGCCAATCGCCAACAAGCGTCCAATTTTGATCGGCCTGGTGCTGGGGGGCCTGCTGAGTGGCCTGGCCCTGCTCAGCGGAGGCGCCAGTGGCGGCGATGGTGAAGCGCTGATGGTCACCTGGATCGGCGACGAAAACGCCTGGCCCGGCCGGGGGCTGGCAATCCTCGCGGTGCGCCTCATTGGGCCAGTGCTTGCCCTAGGCGCGTCGGTGCCAGGGGGTCTGATCGACCCGGCCTTCGCCTTGGGCGCCGTATTTGGCCACGGCTTCATGCATCTGGTTGGCGGCCCCGCCGAACTGGGGCTGGCCCTGGGCATGGCCGCAACCCTGGCTGGCATCACCCAGCTTCCGGTCATGACAATCGCGTTTGCGATCCGCCTCGCGGGCGATCAGCAGCTAGAAGCGGGGCTGCTGATTGCGGCGGTGGTGGGGGCGATGGCGGGACGACTGGTGCTGGATCGCCCGATTTACCACGCCCTAGCCGATCTTCAGAGGGCGCCGCGGCGGTAGAAAAGGATGAAGACAACAGCAGGACCGGCCAGGGTGATCAGGGCTAGGGCTGCGAAGTTGGCGATCAGGTGAAAGTCAATTCCCATGGTGGAGCGGCTCAAGGCTTGCAGGCTGCCTTGGAGTTTAAGCGGCCCACCTGACAAATCTGCCCTTGGCCCCGGCCCCTGTGACCGCCTGTTACAGATCGGCAGTCAACCTGAGAGTGGGAATGATGGGGCAGCCGGGAGTTGAGCGGCTGCAGGGATCACGGGTCATGGTGGAGACTGCCCCATGGCCAACAATTGGGACCTAGAAGGATCACACGAGTATGGGCGAGATTGGGCAAGGATGGATGAGCTGCAGCCGCCATACTTTAGACCTGATTATTGATAATCAATTCGGCCAAAACCATTCAAACGATCTTGGCCCAAAAGCTGGCCAAAGCCTTCTCACGCCATTGGCTTAGCAGCAATCACGGCAAAGAAGGGATCGCCCTGGCCTCCTAGCCAGCCCATGGGACCTGGGGGGCGAGTGGGTTCGGCCAGCAGTTCCGGCTGGGGCCAACCCTGGGCCACCAGCACCCGGGACACCATCAAAAGGTGGTCTTGATCCGTGCCCTCCAACCAAACCCGGGGTGCTTTTTGAGAAAACATACGATTCGAAAAAGCCACAATCAGCTGGCCACCAGGCCGCAGAATCCGCAGTACTTCAGCCGCAATTGCTTCAGGCTGCTGCAGGTATTGCCAGCCGGCGGTGATCAATACCCCATCCACACTAGCCGCCTCTAAGGGCAAGGTTTGGTCCCTGTTGAGGTTCTGAACCCAAAAGCGATTAAGGCGCGCGTTGGCCTGGAGCTCTTCAGCATTGAGACCATGGCCGATCACATTCGGATAACGGATCTCCTCGGGCAGGTGACTAACCCAGCTGGTCATCAGGTCGAGCAGCTGGGCGCCCTCAGGGAGCCGTTGGCGGTAGAGGTCCGTGAGGCGGGCGCGGAAACCGCCATCAAGGTGGTGCACAAACCGGGGGGCGGCATAAAAGAGGGCGTCATCGGACCCATCGAGTTTGCGTCGATCCGCCCCAGTGAGAACCTGAACCACCATGCTGGTGTAGCTGAGTGGAGCCATCCTGGCCAAATCGGGGCCAGGGCCGTGGCCTTGCCTGGGTTGCGGGCAGCACAATGGCTCTAGAAGCCCGATCAAGGCTGATCCATCGATCGAGACCAACGATGCCGTTGCGGACAAGCCTGGTACTGGCGGCCGATGACAGCCGCAGGCTTGCAAGCTTTTACGGAAACCTGCTCGGCTGCCAGCCCATAGCGGGCTTCAGTACCAGCCACTGGCAGTTGACCTGGCCAGGGGGTGGACGACTGGAGATCTATCAGCCCTCCTCATCGCGGCCCCTGCCCCGCCAAATCGGTCGGCTCTCCTTGTGCCTCCAGCAGGATTGCCCGGACGACAAGCCCCTGGCCCAGCTCCAGGCCTGGATCGATTCGGCCCTGGCGGCGGGGGCGCTGCTTGAGCAGCCCCCACGGCTAGAAGCCTTTGGAGCTGAAGCCTGGCTGCTCGATCCCGAAGGAAACCGCCTGCTGCTTTTGGTCCATCTTTTTAGGCGCTAGGGCAAGCGCGCCAGCAACAGCATGGGCGTTGGTCGGAGTTCAGCCTGGACAGGCCTGTGCCGCCGTCAATCGGGGGGATTTAGGGGGTAAGACTTTATTCACCCAGATAGCACAGTTCCAGCATCAAACGTTGGCCCAGACGCGCATCAATGGCGCAAAATTGGCGCAGGGCCCGTTGCCGCTGCACGGAGGGGAGCTGACGCAGGTCGTTGATAGCCAAGGCCAGGCAATGGTGATCCAGTTCGGACATCGGCACCGCAAATCAGCAGATCAATCGAACCGGCTCCGGGACAACTCTGCAAGGTGCAGGGGCCAGATCACCAGCCGCCAACGGCTCAGATCGCCTGTAGCCGTTCCAGCTTCGCTTTCAAATAACGCAGAAAGGGAGCCGCACTGAGGGGCTCGCCGCAGACCTGCTGCACCAACTCTTCGCCGTTAACGCGGCGGCCCAGGGGCCAGACCCGTTCCGCCAGCCAGGCGCGCAGGCTGGCCCCATCCGCCTCGGCCACCCGCTGCTCAATCGGCCCGAGCTGGCGCTCCATCGCTTCAGCCAGCTGGGCACTGATCAGGTGGCCCAGGGCATAGGAGGGGAAATAGCCAAACAGGCCCTCGGCCCAGTGGATGTCCTGCAGGCAGCCTTCGCGATCGTTAGGAGGCTCTAGGCCCAGGAGCGACTGCATGCGGCGGTTCCATTCCCGGGGGAGATCGGCCACCGGCAGATCGCCTTCGATCAGGGCCAGTTCCAACTCGTAGCGCAGCACGATATGGAGGCAGTAGCTCAATTCATCGGCCTCCACCCGGATCAGGCCGGGCTGGAGTGGATTGAGGGCAGCCCAGAACCGCTGGGGCTCGCCCCAGGGATCGTCCACCAGGCCGGCCCGGAAGCGGGGGTACCAAAGGCGAGCAAAGGCTTCGCCCCGGGCCACCCGGCATTCCCAGAACAGCGATTGGCTTTCATGCACCCCCATCGAGGTGGCTTCCCCCAGGGGCCAGGGGAAGTAGGGCTCGCCCATGCGGGGCAGGCCCTGCTCATAGAGGGAGTGGCCCCATTCATGGGCCGTGGCCAGGAAGGCGGAAAAGGGCTGGCCCGGCACCACCCGGGTGGTGATGCGGAAGTCCTGGGGACCAACGGTGCAGGAGAAGGGATGCGCCGAGCGGGAACGCTGGCAGCGCGCCGGGTCGTAGCCCCAGCTGTCGAGGAGGTCGCTGCAGAGCTGCTCCTGCAGGACCTCGGGCAGATCGTTTGTCGCCCTTTGGGGCGTGCCGGTGGCCCTCACCTGCTCCAGCAGGGCCGGCAACTCGGCCTTCAGCGGAGCAAAGAGATCCTCCAGTCGGGTTTTGCTGATATCCGGCTCGAAGGGCTGGGCCAGGATTTCCCAGGGGCTGCGCTGGATCCGCTCAGCGCTAGCCAACTGGGACGCCTGCTGGCGCCGCAGCTGGATTAGCCGCTCTAAGGCCGGGGCAAAACTGGCGAAATCGTTCTGGCGCCGGGCGGCCTGCCAAAGGGCATTGCCGTTGGATTGGGCCTGGGCGATTGCGGCGACCAGCTCTGGATCGAGGGCCTGCTGGCGCCTGAGCTCCTGGCGCAGCAACTGCAGGTTGTACGCCGCCTCAGGGGCAGAGGCCCCATCCAGCTCGGCTTCGGCTTCTGCCAGCAGGTCGGCGTAGGCGGCGCTGCTTTGGCGCTCGTGCAGTTGTTTGGCCAGCAGGGCGAGCTGCTCACCGCGCCAGGGGGCCCCAGCCGGGGGCATCACGGTGTTCTGGTCGTAGTAAAGGGCGCTGCTGATCGAGCCCAACAGGCGGGTTTGGTGCAGGTGGTCGCCCAGGCGCTGGTGGGCGGGTGCCGGAGCGGCCATCGGTTTGCAGCAATGGGGTGGTGCACGGGATCGACCGGGTGATCTTGCCCGGCTAGGCCAGCATCAGATCGCTTCAAGGTCGGAGCCATGTTACAAAAATCACCTGGATGGCGATCAATCGAGCCATGACCCATGGCTCAAGCCGCCTACGCTTTGAACAAGTAATTGGTAACTTTCTAAGCCCATGACTACAACTATCCCAACCTCAAAGAGAGCACCCTGGCGCCGCAGGACTTGGACTAGCGCGTACGTTCTAGCAGCCATCAGCCTATTCACAACTGGCAGCATGGGCCATGCTGAAGAAACCAGCATCGGCGTGTATTCCGGCCGCCATTACAACAGCGATCAAAAGCTCTACAAACAGTTCACCGCCAAAACGGGCATCCAGGTGAAGCTGCTCGAGGCCAAGGATGACAGCTTGATTGAGCGTCTCCGCCAGGAAGGCAAAAACACCCCCGCCGATGTGCTGGTGCTCGTCGATGCGGCCCGCCTCGAGCGGGCCGCATCGCTAGACCTGCTGCAACCGGCCCGCTCCGCCGCCCTGCTGCGCACGGTGCCCCTGAGTTTGCGCGACAGCAAGGGCCGCTGGGTGGGCCTGACCCGGCGAGTAAGGGTGGTGCTCGTGAATCCAGCGCTGGTGAATGCGGCCTCAATCCGCACCTATGGCGACCTGGCCAATCCGGCCCTTAAAGGCAAGCTCTGCCTGCGCGATCGCAAAAGTGTCTACAACCAATCCCTGGTGGCTAGCCAGATACTCATCCGCGGCGACGCCCAGGCCAGTCGTTGGGTGAAGGGGATGACGAGCAACGTCAGCCAGCCCTATTTCAGCTCCGATATTCCCCTAATCCGGGCCCTGGGGAGCGGCCAATGTGGCGTTGGTCTGGTGAACACCTATTACCTGGCGCGCCTGCTCAATGGCGAGAGCGGCCCGGCCGATCGGGCCCTGGCCCGCAAGCTCCAGGTGGTGTTCCCCAAACCGGCCCATGTGAACATCAGCGGTGCCGGCATCACCCGCTACGCCAAAAATCCCCAGGCGGCCCTGAAATTGATTGAGTTTTTGGCCTCACCGGTGGGCGGCAAGGGCTACGCCGAGGCCAACCATGAATATCCGCTCAAGGGCTACGGCGATGACGCCATCTTGAAAGGGATGGGGCGCTTCCAGGCCGATGGCCTCTCGGCCGAACAGCTGGGCAGCCGCAACCGGGACGCCGTGAAGCTGATGGAAGCCAACGGCTGGTTGTGAGCAAACCGAGCCCTGGTTTGAGCTGGCCCTGGTCGGGCCAATTGCCTTCGGCACCCGAGCCCTGGCCCCTGGCCCTGGCCGTGGCCCTGGTGGGTCTGCTGGCCCTGGCCCCCCTGGCGGCCCTAGGCCTGGTGGCCAGCCAGGGCCAGGCCTTGGCTGGACTGCAGCTCGGCGACCAGGGCCTGGCTCCCCTAGCCAACACCCTGACGCTGGTGTTGGGTGTGGGCTGCGCCGGCGGCCTGATCGGCACCTGTAATGGCTGGCTCACGGCCCGCTGCCAGTTCCCCGGACGCCGCTGGCTGCGGCTGGCCCAGTTGCTCCCCCTGGCCACGCCCAGCTACCTACTGGCCGGAACCCTGATCGACCTCGGCAGCCGTTCGGGCTACCGCATCGGTGGCCTGGGCTGGGCGATTGCCGTGCTGGGCCTCGGCACCTACAGCTACGTGGTGTTGTTGAGCAGCGAAGCTTTTAGCCGCACTGGTGCCCGCCAGCAGGAGGTTTGCCGCTCCCTCGCGGTGGGGCCCTGGGGAAGTTTCCTACGGGTGGCCCTGCCCCTGGCCCTGCCCGCAGTGGCGGCGGGGATGGCCCTGGGGGCCATGGAGGTGGTCAATGATTTTGGCGCCGTGCAACTGCTAGGGGTGCCGACCCTTTCCGCCGCGATCCTGGAGCGTTGGCAAGGGGAAGGTGACCTACCTGGGGCCGTGGCCCTGGCCCTGGTCACCTTGGTGCTGGTGGCCCTGTTGCTCTGGAGCGAGCGCCAGGGGCGGCGCCGCAGTCGCCTGTGGGCGGCCGGCCAGGAAGGGGCAAGCCCGGAACTCTGGCCCTTGCAGGGCTGGCGCTGCTGGCTCGCCCAGCTGGTCACCCTGGCGCCGCCCCTAGCCAGCCTGGGGATCCCCCTAGTTTGGGCCTGGACCAGTTGGAACCAGCTACCGGCCCAGCCGGCCGGAGACCTGGTTGCCCTGGGGCTGCGCAGCCTGGCCCTGGCCCTGGGGGCTACGGGCCTCACCTTGGTGGCAGCCCTGGTGCTCTCGATCGGCAAGCGTCTGGTGAAGGCCAACGGGGTTCAGCTCCTCGCCGATGGGGCCGGCCTGGGCTATGCCATCCCGGGCACGGTGCTGGCCCTGGGCTTTCTGTTGCTGGGCGGTGGCTGGGGCCTGGCACCATTGCTACTGCTGGTCTGGGGCTATGTCGATCGTTTCCTAGCCGTGGCCAAGGGGGGCCTCGATACGGCCCTGGAGGGGCTGGCCCCCAGCGTCGATGAGGCGGCCCAGAGCCTGGGCTGCGATTGGGTCGGCCTAGTGCGGCGGATCCAGCTGCCCCTGCTGCGCGGCCCCCTGCTGGTGGCAGGCCTGCTGGTGTTTGTCGACACGGTGAAGGAGCTACCGCTGACCTTTGCCCTGCGTCCTTTTGATTTCGACACCTTGGCGGTGCGGGTTTATCAATACGCCAGTGATGAACGGCTTGGGGCCGCCCTGGTGCCCGCCCTGGTGATTCAGGTGCTGGGCTTGCTGGCGGCAAGCGCGCTCATGCCAAGCCTGGATCAGGAGCTCCCCGATCGCACCGACCAGCCCAAACCGGCCCAATCCACAGTTTCCTAAAACGGGTCATTAGCAGGGGTTCAACCAGGTTCAGATCAGGCGTTCCAGCGCTGATGGAGTCAGGTTCAAACCACCTCAATAGGCAGGCCCCCCGGAAAAAGAATCCCCCGACCACCCCTAATTAAACGCAAGCTGCAGCACTGGCCGGGCTCTAAAGGGCGCTCTAGGGGCATCTGCAGGGTTAACGGGCAGCCACGATCTTCCAGATGCAGCTGCCAGTGGTGGCCATGGAACTCCCGGCCCAGCACCCGGGCGCTGCCCTGGGGATCGGCCTCCAGGGCCAGCGCCTCGCCCAGCAGCACCACCTCCAGGGGCGCCCCAGGGAGAAGCGTCTGGGGAGAAATCGACTCCGAACCGCTGGGACGCCAGCGTCCCCAAGCCGTCTGCAGTTCGCCGGCCTGCAGCCGGCCTGGCAGCACATTCGCCTGCATAACAAAACGGGCCACAAAGGGGCTAGCCGGCCGGGCGACCAGTTCCTGGGCTAGGGCGCATTGCTCGAGCCGGCCGGCCGACAGCACGGCGATGCGATCGCACACGGCCAGGGCCTCCTGGGGATCGTGGGTCACCAGCACGGCACTGGTCTGGCATTGCCGCAACACAGCTGGCAGCTCCCGGCGCAAGCGCAGGCGCACCTCACCATCGAGGTTGGAGAAGGGTTCATCGAGGAGCAATAGCCGGGGGGCGGGGGCCAGGGCCCGGGCCAGGGCTAGGCGTTGACGCTGGCCGCCGGAGAGGGCATGGGGATAGCGCTGCTCCAACCCCTCCAGACCAAGCAGGGATAACAACCAGCGCACCCGCTCCTGGGCCTGGACCAGCCCCTGGACGCTGACGTGGCTGGAGCGGCGCGGCAAACCAAAACAGGCGTTCTGCCAGGCCGTGAGGTGGGGAAACAGGGCGTAGTCCTGGAACACCATGCCAACGCCCCGCCGTTCGGGCACCAGCCAATGGTGGGGGCCCGCCACCTCACGCCCATCCAGCAAGACCCGACCGCGGCTGGGCCGCTCAAAGCCTGCGATCAGGCGTAGCAAGGTCGTCTTGCCGCAGCCGGATGGGCCGAGCAAACCGAGCAATTCACCGGGCTCGAGGCTCAAGTTGAGGTCCTGCAGACACCAGCCTTCGCTGGAGGCGCCGCCATAGCGATGCCAAACCTGCTCCAGGGCAATCGATCCGGCCGTTGCAGGCCCCGCCGAAACACACTGAGGGGCTGCCGGCATGGCAGCAAGCACGGGGGCAGGGGCCTCAACGGCCATGGGTTCGGTAGGGCGAATGAAACGGGTGGAAGGCCAGGCCTTCAAAGGGTTGCCAGGGGGGCAGAGTCCACCAGGGCGGGTGCCAGGCGCATCCAGGCCCCCTGACGGGGCACTTCCAGGAGCTGGGCCAGGCGAAACTGGGACATCAAGCGGGTGGTGGTAACCCTGGTGGTGCCAATCAGCTCGGCCAGGCGGTCGTGGCTGAGGCGAAAAGGCAGATCACACCAGGCACCACACCGGCGTCCCAGGCGGAACACCAACAGGCCCAGGAGGGCATGGAGGCGCTGCTCGGCCTTGGCGAGGTGGCGAATCCGCAGCAACTGAAGCGTCCAGTCCTGCACCGGGTCAGAACTGACCGTCTCAACAGGGGCCGCCAGGGGACGGAGCACAAGTGGCGTGAGCGCCTCCAAGCAAACGGCCTGGATGCAGCCCCGCTGGCACTGCCACTGGTCGCCCGCTTGGAGGAAGGCGATCGTCATGGCATCGCCCTGCTCGCAGGAGCAGGACAGCCGGCCAATGCCCTCGACAATCTCAAGGGCGGCGCTGGGGCCAAAGGGGCCGGTGTCCAGCCACAGGCTTTGACCACTAGCGATTCTCACTAGGGCGCCGGCAGGCTCGTTCAGCAAAGGGGACGCCATGGCCAGGACATAACAACGCCCTAAGGGCGCCGGGCTCGAAGAGGGGCAACTTAACCAGGCCAGGGGCCCTTTTGCAAGCGATTCTCAATAGCATTAGCCAGTTGAGAGCGGCAAGGGTCTAGGCGTCCAAGTTCGGCAACGAGTAGGTGGACACGGGCAGCAAGGGCGAAGCAGGGGGAAGACCCTTCATGCGGCCAGCACAGGAAGGCTCTCAAGCATTTTAAAAAGATATATTAAAAAGGCCCCATCCCAGCCCGTCAGCAGCTTATTACTTCAAATTCCAACGCTATTGGCCACCCGTTGCTTGTTGTTGACTCCAAGCCAAAAGCCAAGATCTTGGTCGTCGACGATGAGCCCAATATCTGCAAGATCCTCGAAACCCGCTTAAAAATGGTGGGCTACGAGGTAGCCACTGCCGCCGACGGCTTAGCAGGATTGAAGACCTTTGGAGAAGAAAATCCAGATCTGGTGATCCTCGATTTAATGTTGCCCCAGCTGGATGGCTACGGGGTCTGTGAAAAGCTGCGCAACCGCACCAGTATCCCCATCTTGATGCTTTCGGGTATTGATGAGGTTTCCCAGAAAATTGCCTGCCTGCAACTGGGCGCAGACGACTACATGGTGAAGCCCTTCAGCCCCAAGGAATTGATCGCCCGTATTGGCTGCCTGCTACGCCGGCGGGCCGGCAAAATCCAGGCCAAGGGTAAGGAGATACAAGCAAACACGCTGCTAGTTGCCGGCGATTTACGGATTGATAGCAACAGGCGCAAGGTGTACCGGGGGGATGAACAAATTCGCCTTACTGAACTCGAATTAAGCCTGCTGGAGGTGCTGGTGGAGAATGCTGGCAAGGCCATCGACCGCATTGAAATCCTCAGGCATATCTGGGGCTATACGCCCGAACGACTCTCGGAAACGAGGGTCGTCGATGTGCACGTGTCACGCCTGCGCTGCAAGATCGAAATCGATCCTGATAATCCCGAGCTGATCTTGACCTGCCGGGGTACGGGGTACATGTTCCAACGTCTCAACGGCTAGGGGCTTGGCCCGG
>JAEMQZ010000004.1:0-8216 GCA_016463595.1 Synechococcales cyanobacterium SupBloom_Metag_052
CGGCCTGGGCCTCGGCTTCGGCCAGGTTGGCCTGGCATTCGGCCACCACCTCCGGCGGTGCCTTGCCGGCGAAGTTGGGGTTGGCCAGGCGGCCCGCCAGGCCGGCGACCTCCTTTTCGGCCTTGGCCAGATCCTTCTCCAGCCGCAGCCTCAAGGCATCGAGGCTCTGCTGGGGCACGGTGATGCCCACCTGGCCATCGCTGTCAACGATGCCAAGCAGCTGGCCAGGGCTGGGCTCAGCCGCCCAGAGGAGCTCGGCAGCCCCGACCAGCCTGGAGATCTTGGCCTGGTTGGCCGCCACAAACGCGAGGCGATCGGCCTGGCTGGTGACGATGCCGATCGCGAGCTTCTCGCCCGGCTTGACCCCCGAGAGGGCCCGCAAATTGCGGATGGCGCGCACGGCGTCGATGCCGAACTGGAAGGCCGTTTCGTGGGCGCCATCCACCCAGGCGGGATCGGCCTCAGGCCAGGCCTGCAGGGCCAAAAACGTGCTGTCTTCGGCGCCGGTAACGGCGTGCCAAAGCTCCTCGGTGAGGTGGGGCATCAACGGATGCAGCATCACCAGCAGGGCCTCCAGGCTGGTGGCTAGCACCTGGCGGGCCGTGCGGCGGGCGGGGCCGTCCTCGCCACCCAGCCGGGGTTTGGCCCATTCGATGTACTGGTCGCAGAGGTCGTTCCAGGCGAACTCATAGAGGAGCTTGGCCGCTTCACCGAGGCGATAGGAGCCATAGAGCTCGGCGCACTGGCTGCTGGTGCGGGCCAGGCGCGAAAGGATCCAGCGGTCTTCACTCTCGAGCTGGTCAAGCGCTGGGGCCCCCAGGCTGGCCGGCGTGTCGCCGCCCAGGTTCATCAGGGCAAAGCGGGTGGCGTTCCAGAGCTTGTTGGCGAAGTTGCGGGCCCCCTCCACCGTGGCGGAGGTGTCACTGGCGCGGTCGTAATCGAGGCGGATGTCTTGACCGGCGCCGGCCACCTCGCGCACCAGGGCAAAGCGCAGGGCATCGGCGCCATAGCGCTCAATCAGCAGCACCGGATCAATGCCATTGCCGGAGGATTTGCTCATCTTGCGGTTGTTCTCATCCCGCACCAGGCCGTGGATGTAAACGTCCTTAAAGGGCATCTGGCCCGTAAAAGCGCCGGCCATCATCGTCATCCTGGCCACCCAGAAAAAGATGATGTCGAAGCCCGTCACCAGCACACTGGTGGGATACCAGGTGGCCAAATCAGCCGCCCCAGGGTCCGGCCAGCCCAGGGTGGAGAAGGGCCAAAGGCCACTGGAGAACCAGGTATCGAGCACATCCGGGTCCTGCTCGATCACGGCGGCGGACCCGAATTGATCTTGGGCTTGAATCAACGCCTCCACTTCATCGCGGGCGACCACATAGGGGGTGGTATCGCTGATCACGCCGCCGCTTTCGCTCACCACAAACCAGGCCGGAATGCGGTGGCCCCACCAGAGCTGGCGGCTGATGCACCAGTCGCGGATGTCCGTGAGCCAGTCGCGGTAGACCTTGCTCCAACGCTCCGGCACGAACTGGGGGTCCTGGCGCTCGAGCGCTTCGCGGCAGCGGCCCGCCAGGGGTTCGGTGCGCACGAACCATTGGGTGGAGAGCAGGGGCTCCACCGGCACCTTGCCCCGGTCGGAAAAGGGCACGCTGTGGCGATGGGGTTCCACCTTCACCAGGAAGCCCTCCGCCTCCATGGCCGCCACCACCGCTTTACGGGCCTCAAAGCGATCCAGGCCGGCGAAGCGGCCCGCCGCGGCGTTCATGCTGCCGTCCTTGGCCATCACCGTGATCTGGGGCAGGCCGTGGCGCTGGCCGATGGCGAAGTCGTTGGGGTCGTGGGCGGGGGTCACCTTGACGCAGCCGGTGCCGAAGGCCGGATCGACGTGCCCATCGGCCACGATCGGGATCAGGCGCCCCACCAGGGGCAGGGTGAGGGTCTGGCCCACCAGGGCGGCGTAACGCTCGTCGCTGGGGTTCACGGCCACGGCCGTGTCGCCGAGCAGGGTTTCCGGGCGGGTGGTGGCCACCACCAGGTGGCCCGAGCCATCGCTGAGCGGATAGCGGAAGTGCCAGAGGTGGCCCTCCAGCTCCTTCATCTCCACCTCCAGATCACTCACCGCCGATCCCGAAGCGGGACACCAATTCACCAGGTATTCACCCCGGTAGATCAGGCCCTGCTCATGCAGGCGCAGGAAGGCCTCCACCACCGCCTTGTTGAGGCCGGGATCAAGGGTGAAGCGCTCCCGCTGCCAGTCCACCGAATAGCCGAGGCGCCGCAGCTGGCCGACGATCGTGCCGCCGCTTTCGGCCTTCCAGGCCCAGGCCCGTTCGAAAAAGGCCTCGCGGCCCAGGTCGTCCTTACTGAGGCCCTCGGCCTTGAGCTGGCGCTCCAGGATCGTTTGCACCGCAATCGAGGCGTGGTCGGTGCCGGGCAGGCAGAGCACGTTCTTGCCACGCAGGCGCTGGAAGCGCACGATCGTGTCGATCAGGGCCGTGTTGAAGGCATGGCCCATGTGCAGGCTGCCGGTGACATTCGGCGGCGGAATCACGACCGAGAAGGGCTCCCCAGGCGCTTGCGGATCGGGATGGAAGGCGCCCGCCCGTTCCCAGGCCTGCTGCCAGCGGCTCTCGGTGCCGGCCGGGTCGTAGGTCTTGGGCAGGGCGCCTTCGGGAGCGTCGGACACGGCGGATCGGGTGGGGCTAGTGGACCCATGGTCTCAAAGGGGCCGGGGCCAAGCCGGCAGCGCCGGATCAGGGCATCCCCCGCAGCCTCAGCCCGCCGCCAGCCGGCCCACGTAGTCCGGCAGCGTGCCGGCGTTAATCCAGCCGGTGGCGATCGTTTTGCCGTGCTGGTGGCTGACCCGGCCGCGGTGGATGTGGGAGAGGCCCGCCGGGAAGAGCAGCAGCTTGCCCCGTTCGGCCGGCTCGTGGTGCTCCTGCCAGTGGAACTCGGTGCCGCCCTCGGGCAGGTCATTGCAATAGAGAATCCAGGCCAGCACCCGCCGCACCGGTTCGGTGGCCTCCTCGCTGGTGGTCCAGTCGCAGTGCCAGCTCTTGAAGCCTTCGCCCGGGGCGTAGCGCTGCAGGTTAAAAATCGGCAGCACGAACAGGCTGCGCTCGGGGCAGCACTGGCGCAACAGGGGCAGCTCCTGCAGGTAGCGCTCCAGGGCCGCCGTGACGCCGCGGCGGATCACATCGGCCAGGGCGTAGGCCTCCGGGTCGGAGCGGTCGATCGCCACCAGGCTGATGTCCGTGGACACCTTGTCGGGTTCCCGGCCGGCCCCACCAGGGCTGGCCGCAGCCCCGTCGTCGGCACTGCCAAAGGAGACGCCGGAGCTGTGCAGGTCGCTTCGGCGATCGAAGAAGGCCATCACCCCATCGGCGAGGGCCTCGTAGCCCGGGTTGCGGTAAGCGCGGATCAGCTGCACGGCGAGCTCCAGGGCACGGCGACCAGCGCCTCCAGACTTTGCCAGCAGCTGCGATCGGCCACGAGCTGGTCGTTGAGGCCGACCCGTGCCAAGGCCGCCGCCACCCGGTCGAAGGCGAGGTCATGGGCTGCATCGGCGCCGATGGCGGGCCCCAGGGGCCAAACCAACACCTGCTGCTCGGCCGGATCGGCCAGGACGATCAAATTGAGATCCTCGAGCTGGCGCTCGAAGAACTGGCGGCGCATCCGGGCCGTCTGGCTCGGGCCGATGGCGGCGGCGAAGGCCTCCAAGCTGGCCGTATCGGTGCCACAGCCACAGTTGAGGGCTAGCCAGATCAGCAGCTTGGCCCAGCTTTCGCGGCTCCAGAGGGGCTGGAAACTCTGGCGTTGCTGGCGCACCAGCTCGGCCAGGGCGAAATCCACCAAGGTGGCCTGCAGGGCCAGGGCGCTGGGTTCCGCCATGGGATCGGGGTGGGGAGTGTCGCTCATACCTGCCATCCTCCCCGCCCCCACGGCAAACTGCTGGGGCATGCGCCCTAAGCCCCATGGCCCTGGACTTCAACGATCCTGAGCTGGAATTTTCCGATCTGGTTTACGCCTACCAGAGCTGGGTGATGGCGGTGATCAACGACGAGAAGCTCGACGGCGAAGAAACCCTGCTGAGCGAGGAGATCGCCGAGGACGCCCTCAATGCGATGCGCTTCCTGCCCGGCGAAGTGACCTCCGCGATCGAAACCAGCCTGGCCCGCGTCTACGACGTCGATCCGGAGGAACTGGCTTCGCTGTTGTTCCCGGAAGACTGAGCCCTTCCCACCAACGCAGCGAATCAGCCCCATGGCCTGGAGCGAAGCCGACATCCCCGACCAGAGCGGCCGCATCGCCCTGGTGACCGGCGCCAACAGTGGCCTGGGCCTGGAAACGGCCCGGGCCCTGGCCCAACGGGGCGCCACCGTGCTGCTGGCCTGCCGCCAGCGCAGCCGGGGCGAAGCGGCTCGTCAACAGCTGCTGCCCCTGGCCCGGGCGGGCCTGGAACTGATCGATCTGGATCTGGCTGACCTGGCCAGCGTCGCCGCGGCGGCCAGCCAGGTGCAGCGGGAGTTTGGCCGCCTCGATCTGCTGATCAACAACGCCGGCGTGATGGCGCCACCTCGGCGCCTGTCCCGCGACGGCTTCGAGCTGCAGTTCGCCGTTAACCACCTGGGCCACTTCGCCCTCACCGCCGCCCTGCTACCCCTGCTCAAGCAGCAGATCGGCGCCCGGGTTGTGACCGTGAGCTCGGGGGCCCACTATTTCGGGCGCATCGCCTTTGACGATCTGCAGGGGGAGCGCCGCTATGACCCCTGGACCGCCTACGGCCAAAGCAAATTGGCCAACGTAATGATGGCCCTCCAGTTACAAGAGCAGCTGGTGGCCTCAGGCAGTTCCATCCTCTCAATCGCCGCCCACCCGGGCCTGGCCCGCACCAACCTGCAAGCCAGCTCGGTGGCGGCCAAGGGCTCCTGGATCGAGGGGCTGGCCTACCGACTGCTGGATCCCATGTTCCAGAGCGCCGCCATGGGGGCCCTGCCCCAGCTCCATGCCGCCGTAGCGCCGGAGGCCCGCGGCGGTGCGTTGTATGGCCCCGGTGGCCTGGCCAACCTGGGCGGCTGGCCCGTGCCCTGCAAGATTGCGGCCGCGGCCCTCGATGGCAGCCAGCAACGGCGGCTCTGGCAGGCCAGTGAAGAGCTGTGCGGGTTCGCTTCCAAAACGGCCCCCGCCTGAGCGAGGTCGGCTAAGGTTGCTTGATCTGGCAGAAGCCGGCGGGTTCGATGCTCGCCATTGTCAGAACCAGCACCGTGCCAAGCCCCGAGCTTCCTGGGGCCAGCAACAAGGTCCATGCCAGGCATTCCAGTGTGATTTCCCCTTGCGGGAAGGACTGCCACCCGGTGCGAAATCCATACCGACCATCTGTTCCTTTTTCCATGACCAGCACCCTTTCCGCCCTTCGGCGCGCGATCGGATCAAGCCGCCCAGCCAGCACCACGCCCCAGCCCCGGCCCTTCCCCAGTGCCCCAGCTTCCGCTCCCACCTGGGAGGACCTGCTAGGCCGCCGCTGAGGCCCTAATCCAGGCGAGCCATCTGCAACCAGCAGCCCCCTGGGGCAAGCTTTTCGACAATCAGGGCAGCGTTGCGGCTGTTCACCTGGAGGTGGGCGAAGGCCAGGGCATCATCCAGGCAGCCAAAGCGCGGCCCGCCCACCTCATCAGGAACACTGCGCTCGTGGCGATCGGCAAAGCGCACCCGATAGGGGCCCCCATCGGTACTGGAATCCTGCATCCCTGCAGTCTGGCCGCGCCTCGAAACGATTGGTTGCAAGCTCAAGCCTTTATTCCAATCAGGCCCCCAAACAGGGCGCCAGCATCGGGCAGCCAGGCGTTGCAGCGGCGGATCGCCAGCACCCAGGGCCGGGGAACCCTGGGGCAACCGGGGCAATCACAAAAAAACCATCCTTTGGCCAGTTCACTGCGGGTGAGCTGGCCAAAGGATGGTGAATTGTCTGGACTAAGGCCAGTGCACAGGGCCCGGGAGCCTGGAAAAAGCAGGCTCCGATGGCCCAGGGTGCCGCTCATACGGGGCGGGTGGCGTGACCAGGGGAATCAGCAGATGCCCCTAGCAATGACTCCAGCCCCTCAAAACAACTAGGTAAGCAACTGGGCGAAGGCTCAGTAGCGGCTGCGGCCACCGCCGCCACCGCCGTAGCCACCACCACCACCAGCGCCGCCGCCGCCGTAGCCGCCGCCGCTCCCGCCGCCACCGCCGTAGCCGCCGCCACGGGCACCGCCGCCGCCGCCACCGCCGCCCCGGGGCTCAGCCTTGTTAACCCGGATCATGCGACCCATCCACTCGACATCCTGAAGTTCGTCGATGGCCTTGGTTTCCTCAGCATCAGTGGAAAGCTCAACAAACGCAAAACCGCGCTTGCGACCCGTGTCCCGATCGAGGGGCAAGCTGCACTGCTTCAG
Organism: Synechococcales cyanobacterium SupBloom_Metag_052; assembly: GCA_016463595.1. Lineage (GTDB taxonomy): Bacteria > Cyanobacteriota > Cyanobacteriia > PCC-6307 > Cyanobiaceae > BAIKAL-G1. Next base: position 6,435 of record JAEMQZ010000004.1, read on the forward strand.
CTGCCCATACTGGGAGAACAGGCCCTGGAGGTCTTCCACTTCGGCATCGAAGGAAAGATTACCCACGTAAATTGTCATGAACGGAAAACGATATGAACCGATCCTTCGACAGCCCTCAGGAAGTGATGAGCTCGCTCAAGAGAAATCTTAGAATCTCTTCCACCTTACAGCCCGATCGCAGGGTTCGGTGTGCTGCCCAGGGCGGCACAGCGGTGCAAATCGGGGATCCCGGGCCGGGAAACGGAATTCCGCCGGCTTAAGAGAAGCAAAAACAAGGCTGGCTCTAGCTTTTACAGGTCAACTGAGCCCCTGGGCGGATTCCCGCCGCAGCACCATTGCCGCACCCTTCCGCCATCCCAGCGGCAGGGCCTGGGTTGCAAACGAACCGGAGCCGGGCTGGTGGCTGGGGCCAAAGGGCCCTAGCCAGGCAGCCGCGCCAGCGGCAAGGCAGGTCCTATCAACCGATCTATTGCGAAGCCCCAGACCCCCCCAAAAACGGCCAGAATTGGAGCCTAGATTCAGAATAAAGAAATTTAACCATGGATGTACGGGTCATTCAATCATTACACCATTTACCCAATCGCAAGACCAACACTGTTTACATCCTGGCGCTGACCCTATCGCCGATCATCAACATGCTGGCGCGCTGGATCACATTCCAGCTCTACTGGTCCGACCCTGTTAATTTACTCAAAGGCGAAAAGGTGGTGCCGCCTGATCACTGGGTTTTAACCATTCTCTCCAACGTCCTGGAAGTGATCCTGGTGATCATGGCCGTGGCGTTAGTTAAATCAATCCTACACCGGGTGAGTTTCTTTCGCAAACTCTTGCTGAGCTTCGGAATTCTGGCCACGATTGACTTGGTACTGAACCTGATGACGATGATTATCGGCATCTATACCTTCAAAGTGGGATCGTTTTTGCTGCTAGGCCTTGCCACCGGGATCTATATTTCATTGAATCTAGTTTTCTTCTTCTGGTATTGGTATGACGACTTCCCCACCCAAGTCAGACGGCTGATCCACCCGGACGCCCCCTGCTCGATCTGGTTTCCACGCGAAGCTTTTGATTCCAACGCCCGCTGGGTTCCCACTGCCTTGGACTATCTCTATTTCACCGTGCTATCAAGCAACACCATGGGGCCGCCGGAAAATCACAGCGTGATCGGCGGTAAAGCAAAAATATTGCAACTCATGCAATCCTCTGCCATGCTCATTTTACTGGTCATTGTTGTGTCTAGGGCGATTAACACCTTAAAATAATTGCTGCGCGGGCACTTCAGCGGCGGCCGGCCCGGTTCACTCCCCCATTGACATTGGCTCCCCGACCGGCGGCGCCATATCCGGGAGCTCCCGCAGCAGGCACCCCGGGGGCCCCGACGCCGGGCGTGGCCACCACCGCCCGAGGCCTAGCCACCACACAACCCACGGGAACGCCAGTACCGGTGCAAACCACCACGGCGCCAGCCGGTTGCTGAAGCGAGGCCGAGAGGCTGGTGAAAACCAGCACCAGCCCGATCGTGATCCCTTGCATGGACATGCTCCTAATCGATCCAGCCTAGGTCCTGACGTACTGCGCAAACATGGAACAATCACAACAGATCAATAGCCAGCCCCAACACGACCCCCTGGCCCCGTCAAAACAAAGCTGTGACGCCCAAGGGGATCCGATCGAGGCCCTGTTGGCGGGCAAAGCCCGTTTCAGCAAGAGCTGGCAGGCCTCCTAACGGACAAAGCGAGAGCGGAGAAATAGCCAAATATCCCGGCCAAAATAACTGAACAT
>JAEMQZ010000004.1:8316-45449 GCA_016463595.1 Synechococcales cyanobacterium SupBloom_Metag_052
CGATTGCATAGATGCCATCGACAATGCCAAACCAGGTTTCTGGCGCAGGTTTACCGAGATGTCTGGTTGGCAGCATCGCGTACCTATTCAGCGGGCGCAGAAGCGCACGAGCAGGCTGAGGCGATCCACTGGTGCGGGCAACTCGGCCGGATCAAAGGGGGCCGCATCGGGGCGGGCCATGGCCCGCATCAAGATCGGAGCCCCGCCGCCGCCCTCCACGTCCACCTCCAGGGGCCGGAGCTGGTGCAGGCCGATGGCCGCCGCAATCGTTTTGGCCTGGCCCAGGGCATTGCCATAGGCGGCCTTGAGCAGGCGGGCCTGGGAGGCGGCGTCGCCGCTGGCCTGGGCGCGGGGATCGACGGGGGAGAGGCGCACGCCTGGCAGGCTGCCAACCTGGCGGATCAGCTGCTGCAGCTGGGCTGGCGCCAGCTCGCCACTCACCTGCAGGGAGGCGGTGGTGAGGGCCGGCTTCTTCAGCTCCGGCGACCGGGTCCAGGTAGAGGGTGACGTGACCTCCAGCTTGCGCACCCCCAGCTGCTGGAGGGCCTGGCGCACCGAATCCAGGCGCGCCTGCAGGCTGGCCAGGGCGCCAGCGGCCGTGGCCGCCTCGGCCTCCAGGCTGAGGGAGACTCGCAGGGCATCAATCAGCCGCTTCAATTCGGCCCGGCCCCGGGCCTGCAGCAGGGTGCCGTTACAGCCCATCTGCACCTGGGCCTGGGCGATCAGCATCGGGGGCAGCAGCAGGGGCATGGGGGCAAGGATTGGGAATGGTTTGGAGCCGGCGCTGGGTTCAGCAGGCCCAGTCTGGTCGCGGTCGCTGGCATTGGATCGGGATGGATCTGCTAGGCGTAGCCCCGGGCTTTAAGCCAGGGCGGCCTCCAGCTCTTGCCTGGCCGCAGCGAGGGCCCCATCCAGGGCAGCGCCATCCTTGCCACCCGCCTGGGCCAGATTCGGCCGGCCGCCGCCACCGCCGCCGCAGCGCTTGGCCACGGCGCCGATGAAAGCTCCGGCCTTGGGTCCCTTGGCGATCACGGCCTTGCCGAAAGCCGCCACCAGCACCACTTTGGTTAGGTCCTTGGGATCGCTCAGCCCGCCTAGCACCACCGCCCCGCCATCACCGAGCTGATCAGCCAGCTGCTGGGCCGCGCTCTGCAGGCCGCCCCCCTCCACCCCATCGAGGCGCTCCACCAGCAACTGGAAGGGCGTACTGCCTGGATCGCCGCCGACCGGTTGGGCCCGGGCCACCAGGGCCGAAGCCTTGGCCAGGGCTAGTTCTTCCCGGGCCGCCGCCAGGGCCTTGGCCGTGGCCTTGAGCTCCTCCTGCAGGGCGCCAACCCGCTCCACGATCTCGCCCGGCTGGGCCTTGAAGCGCTCGCCCAGGGCCTTCACCACCAGCTCCCGCTCCTGCAGGTAGGCCAGCACCGCTGGACCGGCCACGGCCTCAATGCGGCGGATGCCGGCGGCCACGCCCGATTCGGCCACGATCTTGAACAGGCCGATCTCGGCCGTGTTGGCCACATGGGTGCCGCCGCAAAGCTCCATCGACACGCCGGGCACATCCACCACCCGCACCACCTCGGCGTACTTCTCGCCGAACATCGCCACGGCGCCAGCCGCCTTGGCCTGCTCGATCGCCATCTCTTGCACCTCCAGGGCCTGGGCATCAGCGATCCAGCCGTTCACCAGGGCCTCGATCTGCTCCAGCTCGGCGGCGGTCACGGCCCGGGGGCAGTGGAAGTCGAAGCGCAGGCGATCGAAATCCACCAGGGAGCCGGCCTGGCCGATGCCGGGATCGACCACCTGCTTGAGGGCCGCCTGCAACAGATGGGTGGCCGTGTGGTGGGCCTGGGCGCGGCGCCGGCAGGCCCGATCCACCTGGGCAATCACCCCATCGCCAACAGCCAGCTGGCCCCGCTCCACCAGGCCGTTATGGACAAAGACGCTGCGGTTGCGGCCCACCGACTCGATCGAAACAAGCAGCTCGGAGTCGGCGCCGGAAGCGACAAGAACGCCGCGATCACCCACCTGGCCGCCGCCCTCGCCATAGAAGGGGGTGGAATCGAGCACCAGTTGCACCCGATCACCGGCGCTGGCCCGCTCAGCCGGTTCGCCATTCACCACCAGGGCCAGCACGCAGCTGGGATGCTCGAGGCTGGCGTAGCCCTGGAAGGCGGTGGCCCCCAGCTGGGAGGCCATCTGTTCAATCGCGCCCTGGAGGGTGAGATCGATGCTCACCGCCGCGGCCTTGGCCCGCTGGCGTTGGGCCTGCATCGCCTGCTCAAAGCCGGCCAGATCAACGCGCAGCCCGTGCTCCTCGGCGATCTCCTCGGTGAGTTCAATCGGGAAGCCAAAGGTGTCATAGAGCTCAAAGGCCTGCTCACCGGAGATCTGCTCGGGCTTGGCCGCCAGCACCTCAGCCAGCAGCTTTTCACCCCGCTCCAGGGTTTCGAGGAAGCGGGCCTCTTCGCGCTCCAGCTCGGCGGTGATCACGGCGCGGCGCTCCTCCAACTGGGGATAGGCACTGGCCATCAGGGCGATCGAGGCCTCGCCCATCCGTTTGAGGAAGGGCTGATCAATGCCAAGGCGACGGCCATGGCGCACCACCCGGCGCAGCAGGCGCCGCAGGATGTAGCCGCGGCCCAGGTTGGAGGCGGTGACGCCATCGGCAATCAACTGGGTGATGGCACGGCTGTGGTCACCGATCACCTTCAGGGAGGTTTGGCCCTTGCCATCGAGGGCGTGATACTCCACTCCCGCCAACCCGGCCGCCGTTTCGATCAGGGGATAGATCAGGTCGGTTTCGTAGTTGTTGGGCACCGCCTGGAGGATCTGGGCCATGCGCTCCAGCCCCATGCCCGTATCAATGTTGCGATTGGCCAGGGGCGTCAGGGTGCCCGCAGCGTCGCGGTTGTACTGCATGAACACCAGGTTGTAGAACTCGATGAAGCGGCTGTCGTCCTCGAGATCGATGGCGTCATCGCCGAGTTCGGGCTTGAAGTCGTAGTAGATCTCCGAGCAGGGACCGCAGGGTCCCGTGGGGCCTGAGGCCCAAAAATTATCGGCCTCATCCATGCGGATGATCCGTTTGGGATTCACCCCAACAGCATCGCGCCAGATCGCTTCGGCCTCCTCGTCTTCGCGGAAGACACTCACCACCAGATTCTTGGGGTCAAGGCCAAACACGCCCGTGCTCAACTCCCAGGCCCAGGCAATCGCCTGCTCCTTAAAATAATCGCCAAAGGAGAAATTCCCCAACATCTCGAAGAATGTGTGGTGGCGCGCCGTGCGACCCACGTTTTCAATGTCGTTGGTGCGGATGCACTTCTGGCTACTGGTGGCCCGCGGCGCCGGCCGCTCCTGCTGGCCCAGGAACACCGGTTTGAACGGCAACATGCCGGCAATCGTGAGCAGCACCGTCGGGTCGTCCGGCACCAGGGAGGCGCTGGCTATCGGCCGGTGACCCCGCTGCTCGTAGAAATTGAGAAAGGCCGCTCGGATCTCGGCGCCACTGCGGGGCAGGTCCGGGCCCGGCGCGCCCCCAGGGGAGCTGCTGGCGGAAGCACCGACGGCGGGGGAAGGGGAAGCAGCAGCCATGGTCCGACGCGGCAAAACAGCCCTGGAGAGGGCATGATCGCCCAGCACAGGCCCAAAGGGCTCCGCGCCCTGCCTTCCCTTGCGTGTGTCGCCCGATCCGGTCCCAGCCGTGCCTGCCACCGGCCCTGACTCCGGCGCCCAGTGCCGCTCCGAGTGCCGCGCCGAGCTGCGGCTGCGCTCGATCGCCTGGGCCCTGGGGGCAGGTCTTTGCGCCCTGGCCCTGGGGCTACCCCTGGGGCTGGAGCCGGCCCTTCGCGCCGGGGGCTGTGGCTTCTTTTATGGCCTGCTCGCCTTCCATTTGCAGCGGGTCGACCCCGATGACAGCCACCTGCAGGCCGGCTTGGTGGGCGCCGTCTGCGGCATCCACAGCCTCGCTTTGCCGCCGGTGGCGGCCTGGCCGGCCGGCCAACCGCTCCCGGGCGCCCTGGCGGCCGTAGCGCCAGCAGTGATGATGGGCTTACTCCGTGCCTGGCTGCCGTTGATCGGCGCTGCCCTGCTGTTGCACGGGGCTCAACGCCTGATGAGCGCCCCTAGGCCATGAGCCTGCTGCATGCCACCTGGCTGCCCGCCACCAAGGCGGGCCCCACCGCCACCAACGGCCGCATGGCGGCGGGCCTGCTGCTGTGGGCAGACACCTGGCGGGTGGCCACGCCCGTGACCCCCACGCTCGACGGGGTGCCGGACCACCCGCTCAGCCTCAACCAGGACGACCTGGGCGCCTGGCTGGAGGAGCTGGACCTGTGGTCGGAGGACTCCCGGCCCGCCGAGGCCACCCTCACCCTGCCCAGCCGCCGCCAGGCCAGCCGCGGCCGCAAAAGCAGCGACGCCGACGGCGCGATCTGGAGTGGCCTGCCGCTCCAGGCCGGCGAACCCCTGCCCAAACAGGTGGAGTGGTGGCCCTGGCGGGTGGAGGGCTGGCTGCTCAAGCCCGCCGCCGCCGCCCAGTGGCTGAACCAGCTGCCCCTGGCCGGGGCCCCCAGCGAGCTGGCCGATGAACTGCGCTGGTGGAGTCACCTGGAGCGCTGGAGCTTGAGCCTGCTGGCCCGGGGCCGCTGGCTGCCGGAGGCCCGCCAGGGCCGCGGCCGCTGGCAACCGCTGCTCAACCGCGAAGACGACCGCCGCCGCCTCGAGGACCTGGCGACGCGCCTGCCCCAGGTGGTGGATGCGGGCGAACGCAGCAACGGCCTCAGCTGCCGCCGTCCCGGCTCCCAGCGACTCTTGGTGGCCCGGCTGCTGGAGGCCCTGCTCGATGGCCAGCTGCGGGCGGGCTTTAGCCCCACTTGCCCCGGCCTCGATCCCCTGCTGGGCGCCTGGCAAAAGGCCCTCGGCCCGGGCGAGGGCCGGCTGGAGCTCGATGGCGAAGACGCCGAACGGCTGGAAACCGCCACCCACCACTGGCGGGAAGCGGTGGCCGGCCGGGTGGAGCCGGCCCATGCCTGCCTGGAACTGTTCACACCGCCGGAGGGGGAGGAGTTGTGGGAGCTGCGCTTCAGCCTCCAGGCCGAGGCCGACCGCAGCTTGAAACTGTCCGCCGCCAGCGTCTGGGCAGCGGGCGACCACCAGCTCGCCCTTGGCGAAGTGACCCTCGAAAACCCCGGATCCCTGCTGCTGGAGGGCCTGGGCCGGGCCCTGCAGGTGTTTGAACCGATCGAGCGGGGCCTCGACGCCGCCGCCCCGGAAACGATGCAGCTCACCCCGGCGGAGGCCTTCGTGCTGGTGCGCACCGCCGCCGCCCGCCTGCGCGATGTGGGCGTGGGCGTGGTGTTGCCGGCCAGTCTCAGCGGCGGCCTGGCCAGTCGCCTTGGCCTGGCGATCCAGGCGGAACTGCCCAGCCAATCGCGGGGCTTCACCTTGGGCGAAAGCCTCAGCTGGAGCTGGGAGCTGATGATCGGCGGCGTCACCCTCAACCTGCGCGATCTCGAGCGCCTCTCGGCCAAGCGCAGCCCGTTGGTGCAACACAAGGGCGCCTGGATTGAACTGCGGCCCGGCGATCTCAAGAATGCCGAAAAGTTCTGCGCCCTGGATCCCGGCTTCAAGCTCGATGAGGCCCTGCGCATTACCGGCAACGAAGGCGAAACCCTCTACCGCCTGCCGGTGCACCAGTTCAACCCGGGCCCACGCCTGCAGGCGGTGCTGGAGCAGTACCACCAGCAGAAGGCCCCCGACCCCCTGCCGGCCCCCGAGGGCTTCGCCGGCCAGCTGCGGCCCTATCAGGAACGGGGCCTGGGCTGGCTGGCCTTCCTGCATCGCTTCGACCAGGGGGCCTGCCTGGCCGACGACATGGGCCTGGGCAAAACAATCCAGCTGCTGGCCTTCCTGCAACACCTCAGGGCCGAAGGCGAACTGAAGCGACCGGTGCTGCTGGTGGCGCCGACCTCGGTGTTGACCAACTGGAAACGGGAGGCGGCCGGCTTCACGCCCGATTTGCAGGTGCGCGAGCACTACGGTCCGCGCCGGCCCGCCAATGAAGCCGCCCTCAAAAAAGCCTTAGGCGGCATCGACCTAGTGCTGACCAGCTACGGGCTGCTGCAACGGGACAGCGAACTGCTCGAGTGCATCGATTGGCAGGGAGTGGTGATTGATGAGGCCCAGGCGATCAAGAACCCCAGCGCCAAACAGAGCCAGGCCACCCGCGACCTGGGCCGGCCCGGCAAGCAGGGCCGCTTCCGCATCGCCCTCACCGGCACACCGGTGGAAAACCGGGTGAGCGAGCTCTGGGCCCTGATGGACTTCCTCAACCCCAAGGTGCTCGGTGATGAGGCCTTCTTCCGTCAGCGCTACCGCTTGCCGATCGAGCGCTACGGCGACATGTCGTCCCTGCGGGACCTCAAGGGCCGGGTCGGCCCCTTCATCCTGCGCCGGCTCAAAACCGACAAATCGATCATCTCCGACCTGCCTGAGAAGGTGGAATTGAGCGAATGGGTGGGCCTGGCGCCCGAGCAAAAACAGCTTTACAACAAAACTGTTGAGGAGAGCCTCGATGCGATCGCCCGCTCGCCCTTGGGCCAGAAACACGGCCAAGTGCTGGCCCTACTCACCAAGCTCAAGCAGATCTGCAACCACCCGGCCCTGGCCCTGAAGGAGAAGGGGGTGGACGCCGGATTTGCCGCCCGCAGCGCCAAGGTGCAGCGGCTCGAAGAAATCCTCGAGGAGGTGATCGAGGCCGGCGATCGGGCCCTGCTGTTCACCCAGTTCGCCGAATGGGGCCACCTGCTTAAGGCCCACCTGGAGCGGCGCTGGCGCCAGGAGGTGCCCTTCCTGTACGGCAGCACCAGCAAGAACGAACGCCAAGCGATGGTGGATCGGTTCCAAGACGACCCCCGCGGCCCCCAGCTGTTCCTGCTCTCGCTCAAGGCCGGCGGCGTGGGCCTCAACCTCACCCGGGCCAGCCATGTGTTCCACATCGACCGCTGGTGGAATCCGGCCGTGGAAAACCAGGCCACCGACCGGGCTTACCGCATCGGCCAGACCAACCGGGTGCTGGTGCACAAGTTCATTACCAGCGGCTCGGTGGAAGAACGAATCGACCGCATGATCCGCGAAAAATCGCGCCTGGCCGAAGACATCATCGGCTCGGGTGAAGACTGGCTCGGGGGCCTGGAGATGGGCCAGCTACGCCAGCTGGTAGCCCTAGAAGACTGAACCTGAAAAGGCCTGGGCCCTGGGGCAGGGGATCTCACAGCCGGCGCATTAGCAAAGCAACTCCCCGGCCGGGGCCCAGCTGGGCGACTAATCTCAAATGATCCATCCTCCCCGACCCACCACCATGGCCAACGCCCTTCTGCAGATCACAATTCCGCAGGATGGCGATGACTGGGGAAGTGATCGCTTCAGTATTCTGCGCGAAAATATCGAAATCGGTTGTCGCCAGAAGGATCCTGCCGCCAGTTGCATCGGCCAGGCCTTCCCGACCGATGGGGCCGCTATTGAAGAACTGCATCACAAGCTGAGCTCAGGGCACTATTCCCAGGTGTGGCTCATTGGCGCCGATGCGGGTGACACTCCTGGGGCTAGTTTCTATCAGGCCCTGGAAGCCGCCCGCAGCCAAGGCACCTCGATTGTGTATGCGCGCGACCACGCCGACCTGGGCGCCAGCGTGCGCAACTGCAGCACCTCCCTGCAATCCCTAGGCCAGACCAACCAGTTCCACAGCCTGGATGCCAACCCGGATCCGGAGCGGCCCGAATACGTCAATCCCCACTGCCCCGCCATTCAATGGCCCTGTGTGGTTACCGGCCAGAACGGTGGTGTGCAGTTCGTGAGCAAGATGATGGAGCATCCAATCTTGGCCTTCCCCAGCCTCATTGCCGGCGCTTTGGTGATTCCAGCCCACCCCCATGAGGGGGTGCTGATCCCCAACCATCCCGACCAGAAGGTGTTGTTGCAGGGCAATTCTGTGCAATCCGGCGCCAGCCAGATTTCGGCCGTAATCGAAGACCAGCCCGGATCAGGCGCCGTGCTGGCCCACTCCACCTTCCACCACTTCGCCGACTTCAACCTGGATGTGTCGAAGGGCTGCCCCAGCTTCGTGACCGATCCACCCTCGAGCCAGATCGCTGACAATCCCTGGATGCTGGACGACATCCGCCACTACATCCGTTCGGCAGCGGCCTACTTTCAAGGTCGCTTCAACGGCTGAGATGACGATCACCACCTCCCTCGGCGACCAGGGCCTGGGCCAGCAGCCCTGGTGGGTGGAGCAGTGGATGGAGCTGATCAACTCCTACCGCTACAAAAAGCGGCTGGAGCGCGCCTGGACCTACGCCCGCGAGGGCAACGTGCTTTCGATCCGCTTTGAGGGCCGCCGGGTCCATGCCCGGGTGCAGGGCAGCGAGGCGGAGCCCTACAAGGTGAAGCTCTGGCTTGACGTGCTCAGCGACGAAGACTGGGGTTACGTGCTCGAAGCCCTGGGCCAGAAGGCCCGCTGGTCGGCCCAGCTGCTGGCCGGGATCATGCCCCAGGACATCGAACGGGCCTTTGCGGCCAGTGGCCGGCGCCTGTTCCCGTTCAAGTTGCAGGAGGTGCGCAGCGAATGCAGCTGCCCCGATAAGGCCAACCCCTGCAAACACGCCAGCGCCGTTTACTACCTGATGGGCGATCGCTTCAGCGAAGACCCCTTTGTGTTGTTCCAGCTGCGCGGCCGCACCCGCAGCCAACTGCTGGCCGACCTGGCCCTGCAGCGGCGCGAGCTCCTGCAGCAACGGGCCCAGGCCCTGCGGGCCAGCCAGGGCCTGGACGCGGGCACCCCCGCCCTGGCCCATCCCACCCCGGTGGCCATCAATGATCCGGGCCGCTGGTGGCGCTACGACGCCCCCCTCGACCCCGCCCTGGTGGTGATTACGCCAGCGATGGAAGGGGAGTCGGGTCTGGAGGAGGCGGGCCCCCTGCCCCTGGCCGAGGACGGCCGCTTCCCCGAGGCAAACCTGCAGTTCCTGACCCACCTCAAAGCCCAGGCCCTAGGGCTTGCCCAGGCGGCGATGGCCACGGCCATGGCGGCGGGACGCTCCATGGGTGAAGACAATTCGGCAAACGGCGCTGCCGCACCAGCTGAGGCACCAGCTGAGGCACCCGCTTCCGGCAGCAAAGCCCAGCCCGGCCGGCAATAAACACCGGCGCTGGCGGCCCTGATCTTGGGCTCCCACCTGGGCGGCTTCGGAACTCTCCCAGGTGGCCAGCTTCCAGGACTGGTGCTCGATCTGAAGGTCCGGAGCTCCGAAAGCGGCAGGCTCTCAACGGGTTTTGGCGTTGAACTCCGACAGCCCTAAGCGGGCCGATCCAGCAGAGCCGATGGCAGGGGGCTTTGATCCGGAGCTGACTCCCGGAGCCTGGGCCGCTGGGCCGGGCAGGCCCCTCGCCAGGCAGACCCTTGGAGGGTCTCCGTAAAGTTCAGGTCCATTGCGCGGGCACCGATGGGAACGACAGCCATGGCCAAGGGCGGCGAGACCAGCGACATCGGCAGCCCCATCGCACCCAGGCTCAGCCTGCAAAGCGAAGGGATCGGAGCCGACACCAGCACGATCCGCTCGCTCGACTGGGACCGCAGCCGCTTTGACATTGAGTTTGGCCTGCGCAACGGCACCACTTACAACGCCTTCCTGGTGCGGGGGGAACGCACGGCCCTGATCGACACCTCCCACGCCAAATTCCGCGACAGCTGGATTCCCCTGTTGGAGGGCCAGATCGATCCAAAGGATATCGATTATCTGATCGTGTCCCACACCGAGCCAGACCACTCGGGCTTAATCGGTGATCTGATCGAGCGGAACCCCGAAATTGAGATCGTTGGCTCCAAGGTGGCGATCCAATTCCTCGAAGATCAGGTGCATCGGCCTTTCAAAAGCCGGGCGGTGAAAAGTGGCGAGAGCCTGGATCTCGGTACCAATGCCAGCAGCGGCGTCGAGCACCGCTTTGAATTCCTCAGCGCCCCCAACCTGCACTGGCCCGACACGATCTTCTCGTTTGACCATGGCAGCGGCATCCTTTACACCTGCGATGCCTTCGGTTTGCACTACTGCAGCGAAGACGTATTTGATAGCGACCCCGGCGCCATCGCCCCCGATTTCCGCTTCTACTACGACTGCCTGATGGGCCCCAATGCCCGCAGTGTGCTGCAGGCGCTCAAGCGCATGGACAGCCTGCCGGAGATCACCACAATCGCCGTCGGCCATGGCCCCCTGCTGCGCCACCACCTGGGCCTGTGGGTGGAGGACTACCGCGAGTGGAGCAGCCAGCGCAGCCGCGGCGAAACCTATGCCGCCGTTTGCTATTTGAGCCAATACGGCTTCTGTGACCGCCTCAGCCAGGCGATCGCCCGCGGCATCGGCAAGGCCGAAGCCCAGGTGCAACTGGTGGACCTGCGCGCCACCGATCCCCAAGAATTGGCGGCCCTGATCAGCGAAGCCAGCGCCGTGGTGGTGCCCACCTGGCCCGCCCAGCCCGACGCCGACCTGCAGACAGCGATTGGCACCCTGCTGGCCAGCCTGCAAGCCAAGCAATGGGTGGCCTGCTACGACGCCTTCGGCGGCAATGACGTGCCGATCGACACCGTGGCCGACCAGCTGCGGGACCTGGGCCTGAAGGAGGCGTTTGAGTCCCTACGCATCCGCCAGGTGCCCCAGGGCAGCGACTACCAGCGCTGCGAGGAGGCCGGCACCGACCTGGGCCAGCTGCTCACCAAGGCCAAAACGATCGCGGCCATGAAAAGCCTCGACGGCGACCTGGATCGGGCCCTCGGCCGCCTCTCGGGCGGGCTCTACGTGGTGACCGCGCGCCAGAGCGAGGGCGACACCGCCCGCAGCAGCGCCATGGTGGCCAGCTGGGTCAGCCAGGCCAGCTTCGATCCCCCCGGGATCACCGTGGCCGTGGCCAAGGACCGGGCCATCGAGGCCCTAATGCAGGTGGGCGACAGGTTCGTGCTCAATATCCTGCGCGACGACAACCACCAGCCCCTGCTGCGCCATTTCCTGCGCCGCTTCCCCCCCGGCGCCGACCGCTTCGCCGGCATTAACACCCTCGATGGCGTCGCCGCCGGCGGCCCCGTGCTCGGTGATGCCCTGGCGTTTTTGGGTTGCCGCGTCTCCCAGCGGCTCGAAGGCCCCGACCACTGGATCATCTACGCCGAAGTGGAAGAGGGCAACGTGGCCGACAGTGAGGCCAGCACCGCCCGCCACCACCGCAAAGTGGGGAACCACTACTAATGACCAGCTCCCCTGCCGCCAGCGCCGATCGGCGCGTGATCGTGCTGCCACTGGAGCCCGGCCTGGTCTGCCTGCGGGGACTGAGCCCGAAACGGCTGCGTTTTGAGGTGGAATACGGCCTCGAGCGGGGCACCAGCGCCAACGCCTTTCTGTTTGAAGGCGGCAGCAGTGCCAGCGGCCAGGCCGTACCGCCGGTGTTGGTCCATCCCCTCGGTGCCTCCTTCGCCGCCCCCTTCCTGGCCGAGCTGGAGCAGCGTCTAGCGCCAGACGCCGCCTTGAAGGTGGTGGTGGGCCACGTCAACCCCAACCGGGTGGAGCTGCTGCGCGAGCTGGCGGCCCGCTGGCCGGCCCTGATGCTGGTGGCCTCCAACGCAGGCGCCCGCCTGCTGGAGGACCTCTGGAGCCAGGTGAAGCCCGCGCCCCCCGGCAGCCCCCCAGCGGCCGAAGCCGCCGAGCCGATCCCGCCCCTGCCGCCGATCGATGTGGTGAAGCAGGAGGTGGGCCGGCCCCTAGCCGGCAGCTACCGGCTGCAGCTGATCCCAGCGCCCACGCCCCGCTGGCCCGGGGCCCTGCTGGCCTTTGAAGAGAGCACGGGCCTCTTGATGAGCGGCAAGTTCTTCGCCGCCCACCTGTGCAGCGAGGCCTGGGCCGAAGCCAACCGCAGCAGCAACGAAGAGGACCGCCGCTACTTCTACGACTGCCTGATGGCCCCCATGGCCCGCCAGGTGGAATCGGTGCTCGACCGGCTCGATGACCTGGCGATCCGCACAATCGCCCCGGGCCATGGCCCCGCCATCGCCGAGAGCTGGCGCAGTTTGCTGCTGGAGTACCGCCGCTGGGGCGAACCCCAGGAGCGGGCCCGCCTGTCGGTGGCGCTGCTGTTTGCCAGCGCCTATGGCAACACGGCCGCCATCGCCGATGCAATCGCCCGCGGCATTGCTGGCACGGGCGTGAGGGTGGAAAGCATCAACTGTGAATTCTCCCCGGCCGACCACCTACTTGAGGCGATCCGCAGCTGCGATGCGGTGCTGATCGGCTCCCCCACCCTGGGGGGCCATGCGCCCACGCCGATCGTCTCCGCCCTGGGCACCCTGCTAACCGAAGGCGACCGCACCAAGCCGGTGGGGGTGTTCGGCAGCTTCGGCTGGAGTGGCGAAGCCCTCGACCTGCTCGAAGGCAAGTTGCGCGATGGCGGCTTTCGCTTTGCCTTCGCGCCGATCAAGGTGAAATTCAGCCCCGACCCGCAAACGCTCAAGGCCTGCGAAGAAACGGGCACGGCCCTGGGCCGCCAGCTCCAGGCCGGGCAACGCAAAGCGCAGCGTCGCAGTGCCAGTGGCGGTCTGAAGGAAAGCCGTAGCAACCCGGCCCTCCAGGCCCTCGGCCGGGTGGTGGGCCCCCTCTGCGTGCTCACCACCGTCAAAGGGGAGGGCGAAAGCCAACTCAGTGGCGCCATGGTGGCGAGCTGGGTGAGCCAGGCCAGCTTCAACCCGCCAGGGGTGATGGTGGCCGTGGCCAAGGATCGGGCCGTTCAGACCCTGCTCCATGGCGGCGACCAGTTCACCTTGAACGTGCTGGCCGAGGGACGCGAAACCGGGCCGATGCGCCAGTTTCTGCAGCCCTTCCCCCCTGGAGCCAACCGGTTCGCCGGCCTGGAACTGGAACGCAGCCCCAAGGGCCAGCCGATCTTGGCGGACGCCTTGGCCTGGCTGGAGGCCCGGGTGACCCAGCGAATGGAATGCGGTGACCACTGGCTGATCGTGGCTGAGGTCACCCATGGCGCCCTACTCGATGCCCTTGGCACCACCGCCATGCACCAACGCCGCAGTGGCGGCAACTATTGAGAACAAAACTCAAGACCGGTCCCAGGGACGGATCCGACTAGGCCGCCTGGGGCGGTGTGGGCGTCGGGCCACCGATGAACTGGAAGGGCAACACCAGCGTGGCCCAGTGCTCGGGGCGCTCGGGGCGACGGCGACGGGGCTGCCGTACGCCAAAGGGCACCCGGATCACGTTGGTGCCTTCCACCCTCAAGGTTTTGCCCTCGCTGGCCGAGTGGCTAAGGGAGCCGATGCCTGGGGGCAGGGTGACCTCCTTGCCGGCAAAGCGGTTGGGGGATTGGCCGTTGTCGTCGACGTTCATGACCCCGTGGGCAAGTTAGCTAGCGGTGAATGCAAGCAATTAATCGAAAAGAGAAGGGACTGGAATGGCGATTAGCCAAGTCCCAACGCTGGGGCGAATGTGCCCAACTCTGGTGTGAATGTACCGCTTTGCGGCCAGTCTTGCCACCAGAGCCAGTCCCTCGAAACCCACCAAACGCTACCTACGGGGTGGGTGCCCGATCCGAGAGCTCCTCAACGGACGGGCAGGTGCAGATCAAATTGCGATCGCCATAGGCATTATCAATGCGGGCCACGGCTGGCCAAAGTTTGTCGCGTTGTTGGCGCTCCCCCGCCGGGAAGGCCGCCAGCTGGCGGCTGTAGGAGCGCTCCCAGTCCTCGGCGGTAACGGCCGCCAAGGTGTGGGGCGCACGCTTGAGCGGGTTATCGGCCGGGTCGCTGACACCGGCCTCGATCGCCGCAGCCTCGGCCCGGATCGCCACCATGGCATCACAGAAGCGGCTGATCTCGGCCAGGGATTCGCTTTCGGTGGGCTCCACCATCACCGTGCCCGCCACGGGCCAACTCATGGTGGGCGCGTGGAAGCCGTAGTCCATGAGCCGTTTGGCCAGGTCGTCGACCTCGAGGCCGCAACTGCGTTTGAGCGGCCTCAGATCGAGGATGCACTCATGGGCCACCCGGCCGCTGGCACCGCGATAAAGCACGGGGAAATGGGGATCGAGCCGTTCGGCGATCCAGTTGGCCGCCAGCAGGGCCACGGCACTGGCCTGGCGCAGGCCGGCACCTCCCATCATGCGGATGTACATCCAGCTGATCGGCAGGATGCTGGCGCTGCCCCAGGGGGCCCCGCTCACCGGCCCAATCGCCTGGTCGCCACCGCAGGCCACCAGGGGATGGCCGGGCAGGAAGGGCACCAGGTGGGCCGCCACCGCGATCGGCCCCACCCCCGGACCGCCGCCGCCATGGGGGATGCAGAAGGTCTTGTGCAGGTTGAGATGGCAAACGTCGGCGCCGAAGCGGCCCGGCTTGCACAGGCCCACCTGGGCATTGAGGTTGGCGCCATCGAGGTAGACCTGGCCGCCATGGCGATGGACCAGGGCGCAGATGGCCTGGATCGCCGTTTCAAACACCCCGTGGGTGGAGGGATAGGTGACCATCAGGGCGGCCAACTCGCCGGCATGGGCGCTGGCCTTGGCCTCCAGGTCGGCCAGATCGATGTTGCCGGCGTCATCGCAGGCCACGGGCACCACCTGCAGGCCGGCCATCACGGCGCTGGCCGGGTTGGTGCCGTGGGCGCTGGTGGGGATCAGGCAGATGCGGCGGTGCTGGTCGCCCCGGCTGTGGTGCCAGGCGCGAATCACCAGCAGGCCAGCCAACTCCCCCTGGGAGCCGGCATTGGGTTGCAGCGACACCCCGGCAAAGCCCGTGATCGCCGCCAACCAGGTCTCCAGGTCGGCCAGCAGGCGCCGGTAACCGCTGGTCTGGGCTGCGGGGGCAAAGGGATGGAGCGCCGCAAAGGCCGGCCAGCTCACGGGCGCCAGTTCGGCAGCCCCGTTGAGCTTCATCGTGCAGCTGCCGAGCGGAATCATGGCCTGCACCAGCGAAAAATCGCGACTCACCAGGCGCTGGATGTAGCGCAGCAACTCGGTTTCGCTGCGGTGGGCATGGAACACGGCCTGGCCCAGCCAGGCCCCCTGGCGCCGGGGCACGGCCGCCCCCCAAAGCGCCTGCTCAGGGGCTGCGGCCAGCCCTGAGGCCGCCAGCTCAGCCTGGACGCAAGCCAGCAGCTCGCCCGCCTTGGGGCAGGGCTGGCCAGGGCCGGCCAAGGCATAGAGCAGGCGCTGGAGCTCAGCCCCATCGCTGAGTTCATCGAGGCTGATGCCGAAGGCTTGGGGGTCAGCCAGCCCGTTTGAGGAGCCGCCATCGGTTGGGCTGGCGCCGGCGCCCCCAAACCCCGGCCGCAGGTTGAACCCGGCGGCTTGCGCGGCCTCGATCAGGGCCGCTGCCCGGGGCGTCGCCACCGTGAGGGTGTCGAAACCCGGGCCCGCCTGGGGCTCCAGCCCCAAGGCGTCCAGGCCCAGGGCCAGGGCTTGGCGCAAAATCAGCAGCCGACGGGCCATGGCCGCCAGCCCCTCGGGGCCGTGGTGCACCGCATAGAAACTGGCGATCACCGCCAGGAGCACCTGGGCGGTGCAGATGTTGCTGGTGGCCTTGTCGCGGCGGATGTGTTGCTCGCGGGTCTGCAGGGCCAGGCGCAGGGCCGGCCGGCCCTCGGCATCCAGCGATTGGCCCACCAGGCGGCCAGGAATCTGACGTTTGTGGGCCTCGCTGGTAGCGAAAAAGGCGGCATGGGGGCCGCCAAAGCCCATCGGCACGCCAAAGCGCTGGCTGCTGCCCACGGCGATGTCGGCGCCGAGCTGGCCCACCGGTGCGAGCAGCACCTGGGCTAGGGGATCCACCGCCACGGTGACCAGCAGGCCGGCCCCATGGGCAGTGGCGATCACGGCGCTGGGATCCCAAAGGCGGCCACTGGCGCCCGGCAACTGCAGCAGCAGGCCAAAGGCATCCCCTAGGGGCCCAGGGCCGGCCAGCAGGGCCGCCGGATCCACTAGCTCCACAGAGATCCCCAGGGGTTCGGCCCGGGTGCGCAGCACCGCCAGGGTCTGGGGGAACACGTCTTGATCAACCAGATAGCGCCTGGCTTCGCCCCGGTAGGCGCCGCGGCTGAGGGCCATGGCCTCGGCGGCGGCGGTGGCCTCATCAAGCAGGGAGGCATTGGCGATCGGCAGGCCCGTGAGCTCGCTAATCAGGGTCTGGAAATTGAGCAGGGCTTCTAGGCGCCCCTGGGCGATCTCGGCCTGGTAGGGGGTGTAAGCCGTGTACCAGGAAGGGTTCTCAAACACCTGGCGCTGGATCACGGCCGGGGTGGCCGTGCCGTAGTAGCCCAGGCCAATCAGGGAGCGGCGGACCTGGTTGGCGCCCGCCAGGGCGGCCAGATCGGCCAGGGCCTGGGCTTCGCCGCAGCCCTCGGGCAAACCCTCCGCCGCCAGGCCTGGGGCCAGCAGGATGTCGGCCGGCACCACCTGGGCGACGAACTGCTCGAGATCGGCCACGCCCAGGTCGGCGAGCATGGTCTGGAGCTCAACCTCGGAGGGGCCGATGTGGCGGGCCACAAAAGGGCTAAGGGCCGGCTCAGCGAGGGCCGGGGAGGCCCCGGAGCCCGCCAAGCCCAACTCAGGATTCGCTGCAGCTTGAATCAAGGCCCGGCCCCTGGCTGGAGTCGATCCTAAGGAGTCCGGCAGGGCTGCCTAGGGGGAGCCCCTGCTCAATGGCCGGCAACCTTGGCGCCGTAGGTGGCGGCATCCATCAAGTCGTCGATCTGGCTGGGATTACTGGGACGCACCAGCAGCAGCCAGCCCTCGCCGTGGGGGTCGTTCTGCAACTGCTCCGGGTTATCGAGCACGGCCCCGTTGCGCTCCACCACCGTGCCATCGATCGGGGCGTAGACCTCCTCCACCGCCTTGACCGACTCGACCGTGCCAAAGCTGGTGCCCCGGCCCAGGGCACTGCCGGGCTCGGGCAGCTCCACAAAGACGATGTCGCCGAGCTGCTCCACCGCAAAGGCGCTGATGCCCAGCCGCAGCAACTCGCCTTCGGGGCGCAGGTATTCGTGGCTATCGGCGTAGCGGCAGTCAGCGGGAAAGCCGGCGCTGGAGGAACTGAGGGCCATTGGCCAGCCAGGCGATCAGGAGGTTGGCGCCAGTCTGCCTGCCGCCGCTAAGTCCCGCAGGGCCCGCTCCAGGCCAAGCTCCACGTGGCTGCGGTGGCTGCCGCCCTGGGCATAGAGCACGAAGGGCTCGCGCAGGGGCCCATCGGCGGAGAACTCACTGGTGCTGCCATCGATGAAGCTGCCGCCCGCCATCACCAGCTCGCTGGCGTAGCCAGGCATCGGCGCCGGCACCGGATCGAGGTAGGAGCCCACCGGCGAGCTGGCCTGGAAGGCCCGGCAGACCAATTTCAGGCGCTCGGCATCGCCCAGCCGCACGGCCTGGATCACGTCACTGCGCTCGCCGCCCACGGCCGGATTAACGCCATAGCCCAACTGACTGAACACCGCCGCCGTCAGCTCGGCGCCGATCAGGGCCTCGCCCACCATCTGGGGCGCCAGAAACAGGCCCTGAAATAACAAGCGATTGAGATCGAAGCTGCTGCCCCCTTCACTGCCGATGCCCGGCGCCGTGAGCCGGCAGCAGGCCTGCTCCACCAGGTCGGCCCGGCCGGCCACGTAGCCGCCACTGGGGGCAATCGTGCCGCCGAGGTTTTTGATCAGGGATCCCGCCATCAGGTCGGCCCCCACGGCCGTGGGCTCCTGGTCTTCGACCAGTTCGCCATAGCAGTTGTCAACGAAGCAGACGCAGGCCGGCTGCAACGCCTTGACCCGCTCCACCAGCCGGCCCATGCGTGCCACCGAGAGGGAGGGACGCCAGCTGTAGCCGCAGCTGCGCTGGATCAGCACCATGCGGGTCGGGAGCGCCAGGGCCTCGGCCAGGCCGGCCTCATCGACGCTGCCATCGGCCAGGAGGGGCAGCTCGTCGTAGTGGATGCCGAACTCCGCCAGGGAGCCCTGGCCGCTGCCGCGGATGCCGATCACTTCTTCGAGGGTGTCGTAGGGGCGGCCCGTGATCGCCAGCAGCCGATCGCCGGGGCGCAACACGCCGAACAGGGCCGCGGTGATCGCATGGGTGCCGCTGACGAATTGCAGCCGCACCGCCGCCGCCTCGGCCTGCAGCACCCGGGCGAAGACCCGATCGAGCACCTCCCGGCCCAGGTCGCCATGGCCGTAGCCGCTCACCGAGGCGAAATGGTGCACCCCGAGGCGCTCGGCGGCAAAGGCGTCCAGGACCCGTGCCAGCCGCGGTTTGACCGCAGCCGTGCGCTGGGCGGCGATCGGGGCAATGCGCTCCTGGGCCTGGGCCACCAGCGCCAGCGCCGCCTGCAGCGCCCCCGGGGCTGGGTCGCTGCTGTCCGGGCTGGGTGCGGTCATCAAAGGGTCCAAGGAAAGAGAGCCATGCTGCCTCGCGGGGATCTCCACCCGGTTAGATTTCGCGCCTGATGCCATCGCTACCGCTGGCATCCCAGGCCAGTGGTGCGCAGTCCCCCCATTCCATGGGTCCGCAGCGAACTGGAGCCTGCGCACCCCTTCGGAGATTGTCTTGGTTATTGCCGCTGACGCCGCCGCCGCGCGCCGCACCCCTGGATCTGGCCTCCAGGACGACGAAAGCTCTGGTTTGACGTCGGCCCAGGACGCCCGGATGCGGGCCGCCCTTGTGGTCCCGCGCGAACGCCTGGCCGGCAAGCAGCGCAAAATCAAGCGCGGCACCACCGGTTTCATGCTGGCCATGCATGTGGCCGCCGTGTTTGCCCTGCTTCCCCAGTTCTGGAGCTGGCAGGCGGTCGTTGCCCTGGCGATTCTCTATTGGGTCACGGTGATTGGCGTCACCTTGGGCCTGCACCGACTGGTGTCGCACCGCAGCTTTGTGGCGCCCCAATGGGTCGAGCGCCTCTTGGTCCTGATGGGTGCCCTGGCTTGCCAGAGCGGCCCGATTGAGTGGGTGGGCCTGCACCGCCACCACCACAAGTTTTCCGACCAGCCCAACGACCACCACGACGCCGCCCGCGGCCTTTGGTGGGCCCACAGCGAATGGATGCTCCACGACATCCCCGCCCTTAAGGAGATGCACCGCTTCACCGGTGATCTCAGCTCCGATCCCTTCTATGTGTGGCTGGATCGCTGGTTCCTCCTGCTCCAGCTCCCCCTAGGCGCCGCCCTCTATTGGTATGGCAATGCGGCCCAGGTCCCTGGCGGCGGCCTCGGCCTGGTGCTCTGGGCAATTCCGCTGCGCCTAGTGGTTGTGTATCACGTCACCTGGCTGGTGAATTCGGCCACCCACGCCTTCGGCTACCGCAATTTCAATTGCCCTGACCTGTCGCGCAACTGCTGGTGGGTGGCGATCCTGAGCTTCGGCGAGGGCTGGCACAACAACCACCACGCCCACCCCGCCAGCGCCCGCCATGGCCTGCGCTGGTTTGAATTCGACATCACCTGGCAGCACATCCGGCTGCTGCGAAAACTTGGTCTCGCCAAGCGGATTCGCGAGGCTCGCTACACCGGCTGATCTGGGCTGATCAACTGTGTTCTGATCTGAATCGATATCCCCGGGCGGGCCCCTTAGCCCCCGGGACGTTCCACCTGCAACTCCCGGCGAATCGCCTCCGCCAGGCCATCGCTGTTGCCATCCCGGCCCGACTGCTCCAGCAGCCGGGCTTTTTGACGCAACAACTCCAAAAACTGGTCAGCCCCCAGCTCCTGCTCAGCGGCCGCCCCCAGCAGGGCCAGGGTGCGGCGCAGGTCGGGCAATTCGGCGTCCAGTTCGGCGGCGTTGAACTCCCGCTGGCCCGCCATCACCTCGGCAAAACGCTCGCGGCGCTGGCGTTTCTCCACCGGATAGGCCGCCAACACCGAGTCCCGGCATTGGCGCCAGGAGCGGCCGGCCGTGAACAGCTCGGCCAGGGCGGCGCTGAGGCTGGCGGCCTCGCTTTCGGCGATGCGCAGGTCAAAGGCGGCGGGGGGCTGGCGCAGGCCCACGAAGATCTCAAACAGCTCCGTCGGCCCCAGGGGCTGGCCGTCATCGGCGCGCAGGGCCAGGGCCGAGGCCTGCAGGGGCGCCAACAACTCGGCCTGGTCCTGCAGCTGGCTGGCCAGCGCGGCACCGATGCCTGGCCCCTGGCCCTGGCCACCCCCCTGCTCAGCCAGCAGTCCATTGAGCCGGCCCAGGGTCATGAACAGCTCCGGGCCGGGCGAGAGCAACTTGTGGTTACGCAGCATCGAAAGCTGGGAGTTGTGCACCCGGCCCAGGTCGAGGCGCTCGGCCAGGGCCGGTAAGACCCGCTGGGACCAGCCATTGCGCTCATGCCACACCCTGATCAGATGCCCGAATGCCTCCCGGCCTGATTCGAGTTCCTCCCGAAAGCCCACTTGCTAAGGATTCGTACTGCTACCATTGTATCGATTCACCTGGAGCAGGCCCATGACGGCCACCACCCCCCCGCAGCTCAGCCCATCTGAAGCCCCCCACCGGGCCGGGGCCCACATCAGCCCGGTGCCGCGGGCCCAATCGCTGCATGTACCCCGCCGGGGCGAGCCGATTCCCTCGGCGCCCAAGGGCCGTCGCTGGGGCAGCATCCTGTTCATGGTGGCGATCCACGCCCTGGCGGTGCTGGCCCTGCTGCCCCGCTTCTGGAGCCTGCCCGCCGCCGCCAGCCTGCTGGTGCTCTATTGGGTCACCGCCTGCCTGGGCGTGACGATCGGCTACCACCGACTTCTCAGCCACCGGGCCTTCCGCGTGCCCCGCTGGCTGGAGCGTTTCTTTGCCACCTGCGGCGCCCTCAGCTGCCAGCACGGACCAATCGACTGGGTGGGGCTGCACCGGCATCACCATAAGTTTTCCGATACGATTGCTGATCACCACAACAGTCACCGCGGCTTCTGGTGGAGCCACATGGGCTGGATGTTCGAGGAGATCCCGGCCATGGCGGCCGTGCCCCGCCTCAGCGGCGACCTGGCCAGCGACCCCTACTACCGCTGGTTGAACAAGGGCTTCCTGCTGTTGCAGCTGCCCCTGGCCGGCCTGCTGTTCTGGATCGGCACCGCCACCGGCGCCGGCGGCTGGGCCCTGGTGCTCTGGGGCATCCCCCTACGCCTGGTGCTCGTTTACCACTGCACCTGGCTGGTCAATTCCGCCACCCACTGCTGGGGCTACGTCGTCCACCCCAGTGGCGACAGCTCCCGCAACAACCCCTGGGTGGCGGCCCTGACCTTCGGCGAGGGCTGGCATAACACCCACCACGCCTTCCCCCATTCGGCCCGCCATGGCTTTGGCCGCGAAATCGACCTCACCTGGCAGCACATCCGGTTGATGCGCCGCCTGGGCCTGGCCGACCGGGTGCGGATTCCAACCGGCGCCAACCCTCGCGTACATTGACAAACCGCCCCGACGGCAGACCGTTCGTTTCGATTCCCATGGCCAAGAAGCGCGTTCAAGTGGTCCTCAGCGAGGACGTTCTCAGCCTCGGCAAGGACGGTGACCTGGTGGAGGTGGCCCCCGGCTACGCCCGTAACTTCCTGCTTCCCACCCGTAAGGCCCTGCCCGTAACCCCCGCCGTGCTGCGCCAGGTGGAGCACCGCCGCGCCAAGGAAGCCGAGCGCCAGGCCGCCCTCAAGGCTGAGGCCGTTGCCTTCCGCACCGCCCTCGACACAATCGGCCGCTTCACGGTCAAGAAGCAAACCGGTGGCGACGACGTGCTGTTCGGCACCGTGACCAACGGTGACGTGGCTGAGGCGATCGAAACCGCTACCAAGAAGGAACTCGATCGCCGCGACATCATCGTGCCCGAAATCCACCGCACTGGCAGCTACAAGGTGCAGGTCAAGCTGCACCCCGAAGTGGTGGCCGAGATCAACTTGGAAGTGGTCAGCCACTGAGGCCAGGTTCCTAGCCGTCTGGACCTAGCCAAACAAACGCTGCTGCGCAAAGTCCTAACAGCCCCCGGGCTGGCCCCAACGCCGTCAGGCCCTCCGGGGACTGGCGGCGTTGCCATAGGCGAGAAACTGGGGCAAGGTTCAGCCCCTAGGGCCCAGCCAGCCCCCCCAGGACATCGGATCAAAGACCAGTTCCCCGCAGGCCAACGCCAAGCAAGCAACCCATGGTGAGCGTTCCCCTGGCCAACCAGGACCCCTCCGAGGAGGCCCCCGCGAGCGGGCGCAGGGGCTTTGGCCGCGGCCGGGAGCGCGATGGCGCCAGCTTCGAAGTCTTACCCGATTCGATTCCGCCCCAGAACCTGGAGGCGGAGGAAGCGGTGCTCGGCGGCATCCTGCTCGATCCCGATGCGATCGGCCGGGTGGCCGATGTGTTGCAGCCAGAGGCCTTCTATCTCACCGCCCACCGGGAGATTTACCGCACGGCGGTGATGCTGCACAGCCAGGGCAAACCCACCGACCTCACGGCCATGGCCGCCTGGCTGGCGGACACGGGTCAGCTCGAAAAGGTGGGGGGCAGCGGCCGGCTAGTGGAGCTGGTGGAGCGCACCCTCTCCACCGCCTCGATCGACCAGGTGGCACGCCTGGTGATGGACAAATACCTGCGTCGCCAATTGATTCGCTCTGGCAATGAGGTGATTGCCCTCGGCTTTGACCAGAGCAAGCCCATGGAGCAGGTGCTCGATGAGGCGGAGCAAAAGATCTTTGCGATCAGCCAGGAAAAACCCAGCCAGGGCCTCACCCCCACCGCTGAGATCCTCACCAGCACCTTCAATGAGATCGAAAGCCGCTCCCTCGGCACGGCCGTGGCCGGCATTCCAGTCAATTTCTACGACCTCGATGCGATCACCCAGGGCCTGCAACGCAGTGACCTGATCATCGTGGCTGGCCGGCCGGCCATGGGTAAAACCTCGATCGTGCTCAACATCGCCAAAAATGTGGCGCAACTGCACCAGTTGCCGGTTTGTGTATTCAGCCTGGAGATGAGCAAAGAACAGCTCACCTACCGGCTGCTCTCGATGGAAGTGGGAATCGAAAGCGGCCGCCTGCGAACTGGCCGCCTGCAGCAGGAGGAGTGGCCCCTGCTCGGCCAGGGCATCAACACCCTCGGCATGTTGCCCTTGTTCATCGATGACAAGCCCAATTCAGGCGTGCTGGAGATGCGCTCCCTCTGCCGCCGCCTGATGGCCGAGCAGGGCAAAGAGTTGGGCTTAATTGTGATCGATTACTTGCAATTGATGGAGGGCACCACCCCCGACAACAGGGTGCAGGAGATCTCGCGCATCACCCGGGGCCTCAAGGGCATGGCGCGCGAACTCAACGTGCCGGTGATTGCCCTCTCCCAGCTCAGCCGCGGCGTCGAATCGCGCACCAACAAACGGCCCATGCTCAGCGACCTGCGCGAATCGGGCTCGATCGAGCAGGACGCCGATTTGGTGTTAATGATCTACCGCGATGAGTACTACAACCCTGAAACTGCCGATCGGGGCATCACCGAAGTGATCGTCACCAAACACCGTAACGGCCCTGTGGGCACGGTAAAACTCCTGTTTGAACCCCAGTTCACCCGCTTCCGCAACCTGGCCTCGCCCTAAACGCTAGCGCCGGCGCTAGCCCTAGTCGCCCCGGATAGGGGCACCGCCAATTGGCGATCCCCACGCCAATTGGTCAGGGTGAAGGAATCACGGTAATGGCGCGGGGTGGAGAGCAGAAGGCGCCAGGCCTCAGACCCATCCAGCAGTTGATAGCGCTCGGGGTAGTGCTCTTGCAACAGACGGCGCACCTGTGGGTAGTAACTAGAATTGAGCCCAGGGAAAATATGGTGTTCAGTGTGGTAAGAGAAATTCAGATGCAGCAGATCAAGAATCCTCGGCACCCTCAAGGAAAGACTATTGGCAAGCGGATCGTTAATTTCAGTAAGCGGGCATAGAAGATGGTTCGTGTAGATATAGGCGATCACCCCTGCGTAACCGATCCAAATTGGTATGAAATAAGCGAGTAGCAATTTGAGTGGCTGGCCATCAAGCCAAACGATCACACCAGCATGCAGGCCAACGATAGCCAGCAGTTCGAGGCCAATCAGCAGCCGCTCCTTTTGGCTAACTCGAAAGGAGGCAGGCGTGAAATTGGGTGCCCCATCATTAAACAGCAACACCGAAGTGATCGTGCGAAAGTTATGAACGCCCCAGGCGCTAGCCAGTCCCACCACTAGCCAGAGTGGCCTAACCGTGTCGGAGGGAGTGACCAGGTGTTGAATGCGCTTGCCCCAGGTGGCCGGCTGCGATTCGAGGTAGCTGCGATCGGGATCTGAAAGGCTATTGGTGGAGCTGTGGTGCTCGCGGTTGTGCACCGCCTGCCAGAGGGTTGGCGGCATCCAGAGCAGGGCTAGGCCGAGCAGGCCGACAGCCCGGCGCCAGGCTCGACCCCGCAGGGAGCTGCCATGCAGCAGGTCGTGGCTGGTAAAGAGAAGTACAATTACACTATTACCCATCACTAGGGCAAACGGTAGAAACGCCAGGGGCCACCAACCCGGCCAGCGGTCTAGCTGGTCAGCCATGGCCCAGCCCAAACCAAGGATTGCCAGGTTGATTGCCACCAAGGCCAGCCGGTTTGGGTCAGTGCGAAAGGCCTCAGCGGGCAGCAAAGGGCGTAGGCGGCGGGCATAGCTAGCCGCGGGCTGATAGTCGAACGACCCGGTTGCCGATCGGTCTTGTGTAGTAGGCGCAATGATGGCGTCTGGACCCGTGGCAACGGGTGAAGTCGGGACGGCGATGGGGCTTCAGCTCACTCAACCCATTTTGGTAGCTTCTGGCTCCAACCGGGACCGTTAGGCTGGCTCAAAGCCCCTAAAAACCTCCAATACGGATCCTTCAAACCTGGGCAGCCCATGGGTCAACCGGGCGCGATCTCCCTCCTGCCCATGAGCGCCCCCAGTCCCGCCAGCGAATCCTTTGACCTGATCGTCGTCGGTGGCGGCCACGCGGGCTGCGAAGCGGCCCTGGCGGCGGCCCGCCTGGGACTATCGACGGCCCTATTCAGCCTCAACCTCGATCGGATCGCCTGGCAGCCCTGCAACCCAGCCGTGGGCGGTCCGGCCAAGAGCCAGCTGGTGCATGAGGTGGATGCCCTCGGCGGCGTGATCGGCCGGCTGGCCGATGCCACCGCCCTGCAGAAGCGGGTGCTCAACGCCAGCCGCGGCCCGGCCGTGTGGGCCCTGCGCGCCCAGACCGACAAACGCCAATACGCCCGCCAGATGCTGCAACTGCTGCAGCACACCCCCAATCTCGCCCTGCGCGAGGCCATGGTGACCGGCCTGGAAACCGCCGGCAGCGCCGAGGCTGGCGACCTGCGGATCACCGGCGTACGCACCTACTTCGGCAGCGTTTACGCCGCCCCGACCGTGATCCTCACCACCGGCACCTTCCTGGGGGGCCAGATCTGGGTGGGCAACCAATCGATGGCGGCGGGCCGGGCCGGCGAACAGGCGGCCGAGGGGTTGAGCGAGGCCCTGGTGGCCCTGGGCTTCCGGCTCGATCGGCTCAAAACCGGCACCCCGGCCCGGGTCGATCGCCGCAGCGTCGCCCTCGACCAGCTCGAAGAGCAACCCAGCGATGCGGCCGATCGCTTCTTTTCGTTTGATCCCGCCGCCTGGGTGAGCGGTGAGCAGATGAGTTGCCACATCACCCGCACCACGGCCGCCACCCACCAGCTGATCCGCGACAACCTCCATCTCACGCCGATCTACGGCGGCTTCATCGACAGCAAGGGCCCCCGCTACTGCCCCTCGATCGAGGACAAGATCGTGCGCTTCGCCGATAAGGAGAGCCACCAGATCTTCCTAGAGCCAGAAGGCCGCGACACGCCCGAGCTTTACATCCAGGGCTTCTCCACCGGCCTGCCGGAACGGTTGCAACTGCAATTGCTGCGCACCCTGCCGGGGCTGGAGCAGTGCGTGATGCTGCGGCCCGCCTATGCCGTGGACTACGACGTGCTGCCGGCCACCCAGTTGCTGCCCTCGCTGATGACCAAGCGGGTGGCGGGGCTGTTTACGGCCGGCCAGCTCAATGGCACCACCGGCTACGAAGAAGCCGCCGCCCAGGGCCTGGTGGCGGGCCTGAATGCGGCGCGTCACCTGGGCGGCCAGGCGCCGGTGCACTTCCCACGCGAAGGCAGTTACATCGGCACGATGATTGACGACCTGGTGACCAAGGACCTGCGCGAGCCCTACCGGGTGCTGACCAGCCGCAGCGAATACCGGCTCGTGTTGCGGGGCGACAACGCCGACCAGCGCCTCACCCCCCTAGGCCGGGAGCTGGGCCTGGTGGATGACCGCCGCTGGCAGATCTTTAGTGAGAAGCTGGCGGCGATCGCGGCGGAAACCCGGCGCCTGGAAACGGTGCGGCTCAAGGCCAGTGATCCGGCGGCGGCGGCGGTGGAGGCCGAAACCGGCGCGCCGATCAAGGGTTCGATCACCCTGGCCGACCTGCTGCGCCGCCCCGGCATCCACGCCCGGGACCTGGTGCGCCATGGCCTGGCCGCTGCCGACCTGCCGATCGAGGTGGGCGAAGCGACCGAGATCACGATCAAATACAGCGGCTATCTGGCCCGCCAGCAACAGCAGATTGATCGCCAGAAAAAACAGGAACACCGGCCGATTCCCCCAGGCATCGATTACGCCTCCCTGGCCACCCTTTCGCGCGAAGCCCGCGAAAAACTGGCCCTGCGAGCGCCCCTCACCCTGGGCCAGGCCGCCCGCCTACCCGGCGTTAGTCCGGCGGACATCGCCGCCTTGATGCTCTGGCTGGAACTGCAACAGCAGCGCCAGCGGTCTGGCCAATGCCGTTAATCTGACCTCCTTACCTGGGCCTGCTGTTGGCGACGCGCCGTGCCATCAACCATTCCAGGGCCTTCTGGGAGCTGAAGGCTGAACAGGTGATGGACAGGGTGTTTAGCAACGCCGCCCAGACCTATCCCCATCCCCCCGGACTTCCTACCCCCCAAGAGGCCGCCGCCAGCGAGCCGATGATCGAGGTGGAGGTGCGGGAAGAACCGTCGCCGGCAACCCCATTGTCCCGGCCCAGGGGCCCGTGGCGCGCCCCTTCGTTCTGGACTGGGGGGCCAGTCCGATCAGCCGGCAGCTCGCGGGAGGGCCGCTGGCCCGGATCCGCACGCTTGGCGGCCTGGAACCGGGCCACCCATCCCAAGCACAAGCTTCTGGCCCTGGGATCCCTGGCCGTGTTAACCGGGGCCACCTCGCTGGTGTGCTGGCACGGCTGGAACCAGGCCAGCCTCGACCTACGCCAGGAACGCACCCTCTGGCTGCTGGAACGCCTCAAGGGCCTGGACAGCGCCGATCCCTCCAGGACCCAGGCCTCCAGCGCCAGCCCCCCAGGCCCGACCGGCGCCAAGACCTCCACAGACGCGGCCGCCTCCCAGGACAACGCGGCGACGTCAACCGCCAGCAGCGTGCCACCACCGCCGCCGGATGAACCCTGGATCCAGCAGCTGGCCCAACTGCCCGGCGCGCTACTGCCAGGTACCCGCCAGAGCGAGGTGCTGCGGGTGCCCGTCAGTGGCCCGCTCAACCGGCCCGCCCCGCCAGCCAGCGGCTCGGCTAGCCCGGCAGGCCGCCAGGCCCCGGCCGCCCAGGGGAGTGCCCCCGAACTGGTGGGGGTGGTGCAGGTGGCGGGCCGGCCGGGCTCGGCCATCTTCCAGCTGGGCACCAGTTCCACCAATGCCCTGGTGGGCGAGCTGATCGGCTCCAGCGGCTGGCGCCTAATCGCCACCGCCGCGGACTCGGCCGTGATCGAGCGGGGCGGCGTGCAACGGCGAATCGCCATTAGCAGCGGCTTCTGAACCGGCCCTCTGCCTAGCTTGAACGGCCCCAAGCGGCCCAGGGACCTGGCCGGATCGAGGCCATGACCCCATCTCCTCCCTTGCCCTCCAGGCTGCTGGGCTCCCCTGAGGTCCTCTGGCAGGCCCCCTTTCAAGAGGTGGTGGCGGCCCAGGCCGGCCAGCAGCTGAGCGGGCCCTGGCGCCTGTTGCTCCTGGGCGATGGCAGCCCCACCCGCCACCTGCAACTGCTCAGCGGCCTGGCGGTGAACGTGGAGCTGATCGCCATGGAACCGGAGCCCCTGGCCGGGCCCGAGGCTCCGGCTGAGGTGGCGGACCTGGCCCCACCGCTGCTGCGGCGCCAGGTGTGGCTGCGCTGCGGCCAGGACTGCCTGGCCTGGGCCGAGAGCTGGTGGAACCAGGAACAGGCCGACCGGCACCTGGGCCAGCGGCACCAACCGATCTGGCACAGCCTTACGGCGAACCGGGCCGAGCTCTACCGGGAGGTGGATGGCCTGGCCCAGGTGACTGCCCCCTGGTTGGAGGAGCGGTTTGGCAGGCCCGGCCCCTTCTGGAGCCGCCATTACCGCTTCTTCCGCGGCGGCAAGGAACTGACCGTGATCCGCGAAGTGTTTTCACCCCAATTGGAGCGCTGGCTGGGCCCCAGCCTGGGTGCCGCCGAACGCTCCACCACGGACCCCCATCCCGGGGAAACGTCAGGATTACAACACAACGATTTGCGAACTCTGTAACAACCTGGGGCCAGGAGCGCTTGACAGCTTGCCGCATTCAGGTGCGGTGGCCAGCATGAAACGAGATTGCTGCCTCGCCATGGAGCTGCCTGCCTCCGCCAATCCTGACCTCTGGCTCACGCTCACGGGCCTGGGCCGCATTTACGGCATCTCCGCGGTCCATTGCGGCCGCCTCCTCAGCGACGCCGGCCTACGCGATCACGACGGCCAGCCCAGCCAGCGGGCCCTAGACGACAAACTTGCCTACCAGCGCCATCCCCAGCACGGCAGCCGCCATGCCCTTTGGCAGCGCCAAGGCTGCTCCGCCATCCTCGAGGCCGGCGGGCTGGTGCCAATGGTGCATACCACCTTGGTGGAGCAATGGGTAGCCCTGCTCTCGGCCCTTGAGGCTGGCTCCCCCTCAATCAGCACCTCCGCCGAGCAGATGGCGGAAGACCTGCCCAAGGGATTGGTGGAACCGGTCAACCGCCAACTGCGAAAGATCGGCTGCAGTTTCCAGGTGAGCCGCCTCCGGCCAACCAGCAACCCGAAGCAAGGCGCCTGCCCAGTCGCCAGCTCCAGCTCCGAGCCCAGCATCCCCAGGGTGGGCTCCCGCCGCCCTAACCACAGCAACGGCGCCGTGTCCCTGGCCAGCTGAACCTCTCGCGCCATCCGCCAACGCAGCCACCCCCACCGAGCTGGGGCACCCCCAGGCTGGGCCGGATTAGGTGCCTGGGCGCCTGCGGGTGGAGCGGGGAACAGGCCGGCCGGGGCCGGCCGCTGGCTGATCAGCCTCAAAACCAGGATCGGAGGCTTGTGCGGCACCCGGACCGCCCGGCCGCTGCCAGCGGGCCACCGTGAAGTTGGCGTCATCGGGCCAATCCGGGGACCCAGCCCCCGCCGGCTCGATCCGTTCGGCCGCCTGCGGGCGGGGCGGCAACAGGGGGGTTGCCCGCCTGGAGAGGGCCTCTAGGGGGCGGCGTTGCTTGGGTTGGGATGCCTGGCTCACCGCAGATCGGCTAGGCGCTTGCAAATCCTGGCGCCCATCCATGGGGGCCCGACTGGTGCGGGGGGCCCAGGGATCCCGGGCCGGGCCGGGGTCGAAGGCCGCCTCGGATTGGCCCCAGGGCGGCTCGGTCGCGCGGCCCCGGCCCCCCGGGGCCGGGGCCTCCCAGGGCTCGCGCCAGCCGTCGTCGTCTTCGAGCAGCCAATCGAGCTTGTCTTCCACCCAGCGGCCCAGGCCGCCCGGGCGTGGCAGCCCGCCGGCTCGCCCCCCCGGCTGCGGGCGACCGCTGGCCCTGGAGCCCGGCCTGGCCCCCGCCACGCCATCGACGAGCTGGCGACCCGTCGCCAACCACTGATCCAACCGCTGGTCGAAGCGGGGTTCCCGGGACTCAGGCCGCGGGCCCGCTCGCAGGTCGGTCCGGCCCCCTAGCGGCGTGGCGGCGCGGCGGCGGAAGGAACGGTCGGAATCAGCCATTTCCCCAGGCTAAAGGGGCTTGGCGACTGGGGTGGCCCAGGCCCGGGCGCGGCCCAGTCGCAGGGCCCGCGCCCGCAATAGCCGCTCGCGACCCAGGCCCACCAAGGTGATGCCGAGGCCGCTGAACTCAAGCACCCAGAGAAAGGTGCCCATGGCGAGGCGGCAGCTGGTGGTCAGCGGACCTTAGGCGGCAGCTGCGCGGAAGATCAATTGGCAGCTGGCATGCCAACGGCCGCCATGGAGGCGGTCGCAACAGGGGCGGCAGGCCACCCCCTTGACCCGGCGGCGATAGGGAGAAGCCTCACCACAGCTGGGGCACTGGGCCAGCCAGCGGGCCTGGGCTGCCGGCACCGGAAAACGGTGGCGCACGCTCAGCTGGAATTCACTTTGGGCCTGGTTGATCTGGTCCATACGGGCCCGGAACTGGAGTCCATGGACCTCCCGCACCCCCAGCACCCGGTCAATCCAGGCGTGCACCATCTCGTGGCAGAGGGTGCTGAGGGTGGCCTCCCTGGGCAGGGGGTCGAGCAGGGGGCGCGACAGCACGATCTCGCAGAGGTCGCGGCCATCGGCAAGGCGGCCGCTGCGATAAAGGCCAGCCGTGCGGGTCATGCGGCCGTCACTCCAGCGCACCGCCACCAGACTGGAGCCGCCGGGGGCGAGGCTGCCCTCAAAATGCTCGCGGTTGAGGCGGTGGAACAGGGGCAGCAGGGGCTCCAGGGGCACGGATTGGCGCGGCTCAGCCTTTCGGCTGCAGTCTGGCGGGGTTGTCGGTCAGACTCGGAGACCGCAATAGACGGATCGACGCAATGGACTGGGGCCTGGCGCAGGGAATTGGCACCAAGGTGCTGCTGGCGGGGGCCGGTGGCCTGTTGCTTTATTGGACGATCAGCGCCGTGCGCCTGGTGCTCAGCGCCCGGGGCATCAACCCGTTGATCAAGCAGTTCTTCACCCAGGTGGCCTCCGGCCGCGTGGATGCGGCCTACCTGCTCACCACCAAGAACTACCGCTCCCACGTCAACCGCCAGCAGTTCCTGCGCTTTCTGGCCAGCCTGCAGCTCAACAAGTACAACAACCTCAAATCGGGCCGGCCCCGGCTGCAGGAGGGCCAGGTGATCCTCACTGTCAAGCTCAAAGCTGACAACAAGGACGAACTGCCCCTCGACTTCACCTTCACCAAGGTGGATGACGCCTGGCGGGTGGAGCGGATCAGCAAAGTGGCGGCCGCCTGAGCCCATGGCTGCGGCGAGCCCTGCCCCAACGCCCCAGCAGGCCCGGGGCGTTCACCTAAGGGGGCTGCTGAGCCGGGCCGCCCATGCCTACTACGTGCTCGATGCCCCCGAGCTCGACGATGCGGTTTACGACCAGCTCTACCGCGAGCTGCTCGATCTCGAGGCCGCCGACCCGAGCCTGGTGACGCCTGACAGCCCCACCCAGCGGGTGGGCGGCACCCCGGCGGAGGGCTTCACCAGCGTGGAGCACCGCATCGGCCTGCTCAGCCTTGATAACGCCTTCAGCCTCGAAGACCTGGAGGCCTGGTATGGCCGCCTGCTCAAGGTGCTCGACCGCCAGGGAGACCCTGGCGCCCCCCTGCCGGCCCTGGAGATGGTGGGGGAGCTCAAGATCGATGGCAACGCCCTGGCCCTGAGCTACGAGAACGGCCTGCTGGTGCGGGCTGCCACCCGGGGGGACGGCCAAGGGGGCGAGGAGATCACCGCCAACGTGCGCACAATCGCCAGCGTGCCCTTGCGGCTGCAGCTGGCCCATCCGCCGGCCTGGGTTGAGGTGCGCGGCGAGGCCCTGATCCCCGATGCCACCTTTGCCGCCATCAACCAGGAGCGCCTGGCCAAGGGCGAAGCCCCCTTCGCCAACCCCCGCAACGCCTGCGCCGGCACCCTGCGCCAGCTCGATCCGCGGGTGGTGGCCGCCCGGCGCCTGGATTTCTTTGCCTACACCCTGCATCTGCCAGACGACTGGCAGCCCAAGGGCCCCGTCGGCAGCGGAGATCCAGCCGACCCAGGCCGCCCCCAAAACCAGTGGCAAGCCTTGCAGTGGCTGCAGGCCGCCGGCTTCCGGGTGAACCCCAATGCCGAGCGGCTGGCCGACCTCGCCGCGGTGGAGGCCTTCTTCCGCCGCTGGGACAGTGCCCGTAAGGCCCTGGCCTACGCCACCGATGGGGTGGTGGTGAAACTCAATGACCTGCGCCTGCAGGACAGCGCCGGCTTCACCCAGAAGGCGCCCCGCTGGGCAATCGCCTTGAAATACGCCGCTGAGGAGGCCCCCAGCAAACTGCTGCGGCTCAGCTGCCAGGTGGGTCGCACCGGAGTGGTGACGCCCGTGGCCGAATTCGAGCCCGTGCCCCTGGCCGGCACCAGCGTCAGCCGCGCCACCCTGCACAACGCCGACCGCCTCGATGAGCTCGATCTCTGCGCCGGCGACACGATCGTGGTGCGCAAGGCCGGCGAGATCATCCCCGAAGTGGTGCGGGTGCTGCCCGAGCTGCGGCCACCCGGCGCCCAGCGGCTGGAGCTGCCGAGCCACTGCCCGGAATGCGGCTCAGAGCTAGTGCGGGAGCAGGGCGAAGCGGCGACCCGCTGCGTCAACAGCAGCTGCCCCGCGATCCTGCGCGGCGCCCTGCGCCATTGGGTCAGCAAGGGGGCCCTGGATGTGGATGGCCTGGGCAGCAAATTGATTGAACAGCTGGTCGATCGGGGCCTGGTGGGCTCGATCGCCGACCTTTACGGCCTGGACGCGGCCCTGCTGGCCAGCCTGGAGCGCCTGGGCCAAAAATCGGCGGACAACCTGGTGGCGGCCCTGGCCGACTCCAAGGCCAAACCCTGGCATCGGCAGCTCTATGGCCTCGGCATCCACCACGTGGGCGAGGTCAACGCCAAGGCCCTGGCCAAGGGCTTCCCCAGCGCAGCGGAGCTGGCAGCGGCCGCCCTCGAGGCGCCCGAGCAGATCACCATCCTTTTCGGCATCGGCGGCGAGATTGCCCAGTCCCTGGCCCAATGGTTCGCCACGGGGGCCAACCAGCAACTGCTCCGCCAACTGCAGCAGCGGGGCCTGGCGCTGGCGGCGGGACCCCAGGAACGGGAGGCGGACCGGCAGGGGCAATCGAGCCACCTAGCAGGCAGCACCTTTGTGCTCACTGGTACCTTGCCCACCCTCAGCCGTAGCGCCGCCCAGGCCCTGATCGAAGCGGCCGGCGGCAAGGTGAGTGGCTCTGTCAGCAAAAAAACCAGCTATTTGGTGGCGGGGGAAGAAGCCGGCAGCAAGCTGGCCAAAGCCGGGGCCCTGGGGGTTGCGGTGCTCGATGAAGCGGGCCTGCTGGCCCTACTCCAGGCCGGCCCAGGCGCCAGTCCCTTGGGCCCGCCCCCAGGAACCTGAGCCTCCCTGCACCTGCCATTCACCGCGCCCAGCGGCCATCCTGATGGGGCCACCCCACAGGACTTCACCATGGTCGAACCAGCTGCCTACCGCTGGATCAAGACTGACTGCGGCCGTGCCAAATACAACGAGCTAGCAGCGCGCTCGGGCCTGGCCGCCCAGATCCGCCTGGCCTGGTTCGTAGGGATTGCCACCCTGAAGGACTGGAGCCTGGCCAAGCCCTGAAAGGTGCTGGCGGCCCGCTAGCGCAACCGGCAACCGCTGCATGGACCCGGGCTCAATCCGGCTCCACCCCCTTGAGGGCCCGCTGGGCCGCCCGCCCCGCCAGCCACACCGAACCCACCGTGGCCACCAGGCCGACGATGCGCAGGCTCCAAGTGCCCAGGTCGGCCTTGCCGGAGAGGACCTCGCCAAAACGGGCCACATCACCCGCCAGGGCACCGAGGCTGCAGAACAAGACCGTACCCGGCATGATCGCGATTAAGCCGATCGCGTAATCGCGCAGGCTCACCTCACTAAGGCCGTAGGCCAGGTTGAGCAAACTGAAGGGAAAGGCCGGCGACAAACGGGTCAGGAGCACCAATTTGAGCCCCTCCCGGCTAACGGCCTGCTCAATCGCCCATAACTGGGGGACGGAAGCCAGGCGTCGCCGCGCCCAATCCCGCAACCAGTGCCGCCCGATCAAAAAGGACGCGATCGCCCCCAGGCTGGCCCCGACAAATACCAGGCCACTGCCAAAAAGGGAGCCGTAGAGGGCGCCCGCCAGCATCGAGGCCCACACCCCGGGCAGCAGCAGGGTGACCCAGAGGGCGTAGAGGGGAATGAAAACCGCTGCCCCCACTGGCGATTGCAACGCGGGCAGCAGCTGGTGCAACCAGCTGCCAGCAAGATCGGCCAACAGGGTCAAAAGCTGGACGGAAGGATTCGCAATGTAGTCTCCCGAACCTCAAAGTGGATGCAAATTCGCCTAAGTTGGCGTTCCACATCCCAAGATCAAGCCCAAAGCCCTGAAAGCACCAAACAAAAATGTTTAACCCAACTCCTTACAATAACTCAACCCCTCGCTGAATTGAAAGCCTATCCTGACAAGGGATAGGCCATCTGAAGGCCTTGGGTATCACAAGATACCCACAAAACCAGAATTTAGGTTTACAATTGTTAAGCGGCGGCATCAATCAATTGCCCGAGGCACCTTTTCCAGCCGCGCACTAATTCTTTCAATAATCTAATTAACAGTCAACCATGGACTTGGGTCAAGCTCAACAAATTAACCTTAAAAGCTACCCCAATAGCCAGCTGGAGCTCCCCCTTGGCGCCCAGATCCTGACCCCCAAGGATGGGCCGACCAAGGGCATCCCTAGGGAGCTCAGCCTGTCGAAACTGCGCGCGCACCTGTTACCCCTACTGACGCAAGTCTATGGGGGCCAATCGCAAAGTGATATTAGGGTGCTGTTGCTTTTACCCGATAAAACACGCAAGCAAACAGCGGCACGATTACTCATCGACACGATGATTGAACTTTGTCAATCCGTGCAGACGCTTTCCTTCGATATTATCTTCGGGCTGGGGACCCATCCGGTGATGTCCGATGGGGACATCGCAACCATGATTGGCCCCCAAAGGCTGGAACGCCTTGCCGCCCTAGGCACCACCCTGCAACAGCAAACAACCCTCAAACCGCTTGCCCAACGTCACATCACGATTCCACCACCACCCCAACTACTCGACGAACAAGCTGCAGACCAAAAGTCAAAAACGACCTGCCAAGGCCTGGACGAATCAAGCCGTTCAGAGTGCACAAGAATCGGTCTTCCTGCGGCGCTTTGGCATTACGATCACATTATTACCGGCGGCGATACGGATCTGCACCCCTACGAGGGTCGTGCTGGCAGCGGTGGAATCAATAAAATGCTGGTAGTCGGGATCGGCTGCCTGCATTGCGTTCGCATCACCCATACGATGGAAGTTCTCTCCCATGCCCTTACAAGAACCGGCGAAGCTAATAACCATTTCGTAAAATTAATTGATCACTTTACAAAAGAGATTACAGCCCAACTAAGAGATGGAACTGGCCGGCTAAAAGCCAATCCGCATGGCGTATCAGTTTTGGCCAAGATCACTGACCAGCCCGATTGCATTTGGGTTGGTGATCAAGACAAGAATAGGGCAGTTCTGACGAAGCAACTGGAAATGGAGCGAACAGTCGCCCTCGATCAGCCGGTAAGCTTTGTGATTGTGGACACTGAACGTAGGAAGGCAACAGATATTCTGGCAGGGGCAAGAAGCTTGCATTTTCTCTGCAGCTTTGACGATCCCACTAATCAACTTCTTTTGCGCCAGCCGGCCGGCCGAAGCGCGCTGATGTTCAACGCCTGCCATGAAACTAAAAACTCCAATGGGATCGGCAATGCTGGAACCGTGCTGCATCTCAATGCCCTTCGCAGCTTTGTGCATGACTCCATCGCCGAAGCTCGGGATAGGGGCCTAATCCAGGCCAGCAGCGGACTCAGCGATAACAAACGACGTAAACTTAAAAAAGATATCCTTGGACGCTGGGAAGACTACCTCCGGCTTGTCAGTAACGAAGACACTTTTTTCGCAAGGATTGAAAGGTTACTGATTGGCATTATCTCAACCGACACCAATACCCAAGAAAAAGCGCCACTCCTTAAGGAGCTCGCCCACAATTTGAATGAATCCTTCGCCCATAGCTTTGGCAACCATCGCCATGTGATCACCGGAACCCGTCATCACTTTGCCAGCAGCGGCGCCCGTGACGCCCTTCGCTTTTTACAACAATCAACCCAAGCACTCGGCTTCAAAGGACTCGGCGAAGGGGGCCAAAGGGCCCTGCGCCTCTTAGTCATTCTGCAAAAGTTTGAAACATTATATATTGCAACGGACAATCAACATGTGCTGGACTTTCTCGTGGAGCTCAATCATCCCCCTGGGATATCCAATCTTGGTCAGCCAACAGACCAATCTCCAGCCGAAGCCGAGCCCAACATCCTTGGCCTCACAGGAATATCACTCAATGCTAACTCTCCTCAAGCGGCATTGGAAATAGCTCTTGGTCGGCACTATGATCAAACGAAACCGCTTAATAGCAGCGAATTAGCCTTCATCCAGGAACCGGTGATTATCAAACGCAATCTCATCTCAGACCTCAAAACAATGACACTACCCTTGACACCTGTTGCCGCTTAAGCCGCAAGGATGTATAGTTAGGACAGTTTCACTTACGTGCTTAAAGGGTGCTTAAATCCTTTTGGCATCACCCATGCAATCAATTCTTCAGATCGCTACCGCCGTTTACCTGCCGATTATTACCGCAGCCCTCGTAGGTGTTTTGCTCAGCTTGGGGCTGGCTCGCTCGGGTCGCATGGTGCGCGACCAGCCCGTTCAGGAATTGCTCCCTGATGTGCTGGCTCGGTTTCTCTATCTAGTTGGCATCCCAATTGGCGTTGCCAACTTCATCCGTAAAGCCGAATTCAACTCATCCGTTTGGATTTCGCCAGTCATCGCTTGGTCGGCAGTGCTATTGGCAATCTTTTTGAGCTGGCACTTCTTAAAAGGCTCTGCCAAACCCCGCTCGAAAAGCACAAAAGCCAGTTTTACGCTCCTCAGCTACCTAGGAAATACGAGCTATTTAGGATTTCCTGTCATCTTGCTGCTGCCGCAACTAGGTCCCCAATA
>JAEMQZ010000004.1:45549-48299 GCA_016463595.1 Synechococcales cyanobacterium SupBloom_Metag_052
GTTGTGATGGGCATGAGAATACAACAACTCTCCTCCAAGCTCAACCTAAAACTTGCAATCCAACCTGTCCTCATTAAAACGATTCTGGTCCCCCTGGTGCTGGCGGCTGCCCTCACTGGATTTGGTCTTGAAGGCCCCCAGCGCCTAGTGCTGATTCTTCAATCAGCCATGCCTTGCGGATTTATTTCATTAATCCTAGCCGAAAACTATGGTCTTGACGTCGAGCTTACTGTCGCTTCAATCTTACTTTCTTGCATCGTTTTTGCCTTCATGCTGCCCGTCTGGGTAACCCTATTTACAACGTGGTAGCACGGGCCCTCCCACCAGCATCTACAAGCCTGAATACTTTATGCGCAAATTACCAATTAAGCCCGGAAGGCTTTGTCCAACCTCTAAGACGCTGATCTGATACGGGACCCTTGCTCAAAGTTGAAAAGGCCTTAGTTACCTGCTAGAATCCATTCAAATTTTAAATTAACATGAAGAGACGGGATTTTATTGCCATCGGGGTTGCCGGTGGTCTGCTTGCCTCCTGTAAATCACTTGGATTGCCTGGTGCTAATGGCATCAATCAAAGCAAGCACGATCTAGAGGTTTGGTGGTCTGAAGGATATTATCCTGAAGAAACCGATGCGATTGAAACGATCTTCGCAAATTGGCAACGCCTTACTGGAAACAAGATCAACCTCAGTTTCTTTAGTGAAAATGAACTAGCTGCCAAAGCGAATTCGGCCATCGATGGAGGACCCACTCCAGACCTCCTCTATGGCTATGGGATCAACGATACGGTTGTTCCAGTTCTTAGCTATAACAATCAACTCGTTGCCCTGGACGAGATCGTTAAGCCCATCAAAGACGACCTATTGCCAAGCGTGATTGATGGCGTTACCTACCTAAATAAACAAACCAAGAACAAGTCGATTTACGCGATTCCAATCTCCCAGCACTCCGTTAATCTCCATTACTGGAAAGATTTGGTTGAGGAGGCCTTTGGCGGCACTAACAAAAACACAAAGATCCCGAATGAATGGAATGCATTCTGGGATTATTGGCATGCAAGTCAAAAAGCATTGCGCCAAAAGGGCTACGACGAAATCTATGGCATGTCCCTACCCATGTCGAACCTGGCTAGGGATACCGGCTATATCTTTGAGTTTTTCCTAGAAGCCCACAATGCCAAGATTCTGACCCCTTCAGGCAAGCTCAATGTAGAGAATCCGGTAACACGTCAAAAAATCATCAGTGCAATTAACGATTACACCAGTAATTACGAAGATAAATTTGTGCCCCCTAAGGCGACAAGTTGGTCAGACGCTGATAATAATATCAACTTTCTCAGCAGTCTCTCCGTGATGACTTCAAACCCAACACTCTCGATTCCTGGCTCCCAGCTTTCTGACGAAATCGCCTACTTCGAAAGGCTTGGTTCCTTGCCCTGGCCCAACAAGCTTGACGGCTCGCCGATGCAGTCATTTCTCTCGGTGAAGCAAGCCATTGTCTTTAACAGTTCCAACGTAGCCAAGGCCAAAGACTTACTTGCATACCTTCTCAAAACAGAAAATCTAAGTCGTTATGTGGAAGGTTCCCAGGGGCGCTTCTTGCCCACCACAAAGTCAATTATGGCCATGCCCTTTTGGCACAACGCAAAAGATGTGCATATCTCCACTGCAATCCAAAACTTGAAGTCTTCAAAAATACCTGGATGGATTCTCAATCCTGCCTACAGCGAGGTAATCTCTAAAAACATCTGGGGGAAAGCAATTGAGGCTGTTGCCACCGGTAGCCTATCGACAGACAAGGCTGTTGACGGTGCCATCACTGAGATTCGCACCATTTTTGCTGGTTGGAACTAAAAACTGAACCATGAAAAATCGTTCTTTTTGGATCAAGCTCTCCGTCGCCACCCTGGCCTCATCAAGCGTCATCTCCCTCGTTACCTACTTGCTTGCCAATGGTCCCCTAGCTGCCAAAGCACTGGCAAACCAGCGGACTGTCCTGCAGGACAAACAAGCTCGCATTGAGCAATGGTGGCAAGGAGAAGTCAAGGACATCGGCACAGATCTTCGAAATCCCAAATTAGTTGAAAATTCGCTCACTATTCTGCAAGCAAAACGCCATAGCCGTGCAGATATTAATTCCGCAACTAGCCTTGCTCTCGAAGCGCTTCTCACCAGCCATCAAACCAACCGTAACAGCGCCTCTTTGTTGACAAAGGGCGGCATTGTTGTTTTTTCTACTGACCACGACAAATATGCAGCCTATCAACCCCTTAAAAATACAACTACAAGCCTGGAGCTGCCAGAACTTGCCAGCACGCCTCTGAACTTCTTTACCAATTCAAGTACTGGCCTACCCTCGATCTCCGTTGCCTTACCCATCTACATAGCTCCCAAGAAAAAAGCTGGATTCCTCGCAATTGACCTCGATTTACGCAAGCTCAATAACCAGATTGCTGATCCAGCCCCTAACAGTAAAAAAGCTCCACCAAGTGGATCTGCACCTATCAAATCCTATTTAGTGGCACGCACCTCCCTAGACCAAGCCACCTTTATAGCACCACCAGCCCAAAGTCCACCCGAGTACGAATTCAAACCCTTGGATAGTGTTGGT
The DNA here is from genome assembly GCA_016463595.1 of Synechococcales cyanobacterium SupBloom_Metag_052. GTDB lineage: Bacteria > Cyanobacteriota > Cyanobacteriia > PCC-6307 > Cyanobiaceae > BAIKAL-G1. The sequence continues at coordinate 48,160 of JAEMQZ010000004.1, forward strand.
ATTCGCAAGGCCCTAGATGGCAATTCAGGCGAGGGCTTTTATCTCAATAGCGAAGGAGTTCCTGTGATTGGCATATATCAATATTTGCCAAATTTCCGCACAGCCCTGCTCGTTGAAAGCCGCCAAAAAGATATCTATGC
>JAEMQZ010000004.1:48399-50396 GCA_016463595.1 Synechococcales cyanobacterium SupBloom_Metag_052
TAAGGCGACTTCAATTTACCTTTACTTTCCAAATTACAGTTGCACTGATTGCTTCTTTTTGCCTAGGCAATGTAGCTCTTTTCCAGATAGCATCCAAACGCTTACTGGCTAATGAGCAAAGGCGTTTCCGCGATAATGTTCTTTATTTAAGTAGCAGCATTCTGGCCTATCAAGATTCCATTGAAACGGAACTTGCCTTTGCTGCCAATTCGCCTGAAATAAGAAGTCTTGATAGTAAAAGAATTCTCGCGGAATTAAAGCCAATTATAGACGCAAGTCCCTTGCGAAAATGGCGCATATGGCGACGGGACGGCAAATTGTTAGCCAGCAGCCCTCCCGAAATCAATATCAAACTCAAAGAAAAAAGGATTCTCAGGGAACCCTATTTTATCAAGGCAATTAATGGGAAACGCAATTACAGCATTCGCTCCACTCTTGTTGGACCAAGGCTTGAGGGTTGCCTAGAGGCTGCCCTTCCCATCTATCCACTTATCAGCAAGAGGAAAGCAACTAAACCTTCGGCTGTCTTATCTTTTTGTCTGCCAATCTCAAAAATTGGTGTTGACAGTGGTCTCGTTAATGTTGAAAAAATAAGCATGGCCAACCAGCCCGGAGTAGCCAAGCAAAAAAATGAATATCTTGCCATTCATCGCGGCAAATATAATGGTCGTTTATTTTTTATGATCGCAACCTCTGGTAACCTCATCTTCCCGACAGTCTCAACTAATGACTTTGATCATATTTCGCTACTGACGGCTCGCCGCCTTGCTAAAACTAATTATCGTACCTTTGTTGATGCGGCTGGCGATTTACCACTCAGGGATACGTTGCAACGGGTTGAAGTTGACGGCCACTCCTTCTTCCTCTATGCCCACAAAGTCAATGAAAACTGGACCGCTGTTAGCGTCGTTGATGAACAGACAATCTATGACCCCCTAACTAAAAATCTGCTGGAGCTCGTTCTCGTCCAATTGTTCACTTTGCTGGCTACGAGCATTGTTATATTTTATGTATGCCGCCAACTTGTGAAGCCCCTAAAAGCTGTTGTTTCAACCGTTTCGCAGCTTAGTAACCTAGAGATTCCGCAGGAACAGCCCAAAAGCCTGTCAACTTCCAATATTATTGAAATTAGCCAGGTTTCTGCGGCAATTAGCAAGCTTTCTTTTGCGATGGATTCGTTCAGTCGCTACCTCCCGCGCGAGGTTGTTAAGTCTGTACTGAACTCCAAGCAAAGTGCTCGGCTCGGCGGGGAAACGCGCGAGCTAGTGATGCTATTCACTGATATTCGCAACTTCACAACCTATTCAGAATCGGGTGATGCCATCATGATCCTCGATCATCTAAATACATATATGACGGCATTGACATCCCGAATAATGGAAACATCGGGAACCATTGACAAGTATATTGGCGACTCGGTGATGGCTTTTTGGGGAGCGCCCTACACCGTGGATCAACCAGCCTGTAAAGGCTGCACGGCTGCACTCGCAGTGCAAGAAGAAACGTCTCGGCTCAATCTGGAATGGGAGCAAGCAGGGATTGACCTGCAGTTCTTCACCCGTGTTGGCGTTAATATAGGTTCTGTGATTGTTGGCAATGTGGGCTCTGAGGAGCGCTTTAATTACACTGTAATCGGCGATCCGGTTAATCTAGCAAGTCGCCTCGAAGGCACCAACAAATTATACGGGACTGGCATACTTGTTAGCCAAGCGATAGTTGACGCCGTCAATAAAGAAAACAGCAAACATGACTTCTGCTTCCGTTTGATGGATCGCGTCAAGGTCAAAGGTAAAAATTTATCCACGGATATCTATGAGTTGGTTGGCTACCGTAGCCATTTCCATCCGCTCGAACTGGAAGACCTGGCAACTGCCAATGCGATTATGGCGACGTCCTTGGATAGGGGTGTGAATTTAGCTCTTGAGCAGTTACTCGCATTACCAACTGACAAACCGAATACCCGCTTTCTTCTCGAACTACGCACCATGTTGACACAG
>JAEMQZ010000052.1:0-7278 GCA_016463595.1 Synechococcales cyanobacterium SupBloom_Metag_052
GTGACCCGGGCGCTGAAGGTGCTGGCGTTGAGGCTGTGCTCGGCGTGCAGGATCAGGCAGGCATCGAAGATACGGGCGGCCAGGGGCTCGGGCTCCCGCTCGGTGAGCATGTAGAGGAAGTTGGCCGCGTAGGGCAGGTCGTCGCGGGGCTGGATCGGATCCTGTCCCTTCCGAATCAACTGGAAGGCCGCCACCATTGTGGGGATCTTGGCGATCAGTCGCACCACGGCCCCGTAGATGTATTCGGGGTTATCCAGGGCCCGCCGCGAATAGAACAGGCCCAGGGAAGCGGCACTGCTCTGCAGGGCATCCATGGGATGGCCCGCCGAGGGGAAACTTTTCATCATGTCCCGGATGCGGAAGCTCACCCGGCGGTGCATCTGCACCTCATGCTGGAAGTCTTCGAGCTGGCTAGCCGTGGGCAATACGCCCCACACCAGCAGGTAAGCGGTTTCCAGAAAGGAGCTCTGGGCGGCCAGGTCGTCAACGGCGTAGCCCCGGTAGCTGAGGATTCCCTTCTGGCCGTCGATATCGCAAATGGCCGACTGGGTGGCGGGTACCCCCTCCAGACCCGGACGGAACGGCGGAGCGGTGGGAGTTTCGGCCGGAGTTCCGGCAGCCAAACTTGCCTCTGCCACGGTGGCGTTCCTGCAGCGATCCCCAAACGCTAGGGCCCACCCCCAGGACGGCGCCGTAGCGCTACTGACAAGCCAGCAGGCTGCGCGGGCTGAGGAGCAACTTGAGCCGGGCCGCGCTGCCGCCCTCCGGCAGGGCCACCAGGGCCACCCCGGCTTTCTTGAGGGTCACGGCGCCGGCGGGGGCGCCGATCAGGCGGGCCGCCAGCTGGCCCAGGTCCGGCTCATGGCCCACCAGGGCCAGCCGCCGCCAGCCCGGCCGGGGGGAGCTGCTCCCGAGCCAAAGCTGCAACAGGGGACCGATCTCCCCAGCTGGCTCCAGGGCGGCGGCCAGCTCCAGGTCGGGGGCCAGACCAGCAAGCCGGGCCAGGTCCGCCGTTTGGCGGGCTCGGGTGAAGGGACTGCTAAGCAGCAGGTCGCAGACCAGCCCCAGTTCGAGCAAGCGCTGCAGCACCGCCTCGCTGCGCTGACGACCCTCCGGCGTCAGGGCGCGGCTGCCGTCGGGCAGGTCGATGCGGCGCTCCTCGGCGATGCCGTGGCGCAGTAGCAGCAGTTCCCGTGGCGCCATCTTGAGCTCCGCTGGATTAACCCTGGAACTGCAGCTGGCCCCGCAGCCGCAGGAGTCTGTCCCTGCTGGCCGAGGCAGGAGCCCCCGGATCGGCCTCCAAGCTGAGGGCGGCGCCGCGCACACTCTCCGCCAGGGATCCGTCCGCACCAGACAGGGCCACCAGCAGGCGCCAGGGCTGCCAGGTCGCCAGCAGGCTGCGGGCCGTGGCCCCATCCATGGCCCATTGCAGGGGGGCCTGGGGCGACTGGAGCAACTCCAACTGCCGCAGCCGCTCCTTGGGGGGATGGTGGCCCTCCAGCTGGGTCTCCAGCACCGCCAGGCCCTCGGCCCACCAGGCCAGATCGGAGCCGGTGCCAGGGCCGGTGTCAGCGCCAGCCATCGGGCCTTGGGCCCGGGCCCCGGCCAGGCGGGCCTGCAGCTGGTCGGGGTTGCCCTTGACGGGCTTGGAGAGCAGCTGGGACCACACCAGTAGGGGCCGTTGCTTGAGCAGCAGCGGCGCCGGGACGTAGCCCGCCTCGGCCAGGGGAGCGGCCAGGCCGGCGGGATCGGGTTGGTCCTGGCGGCTGCCCAGCAGCCAGCCCTGGTCGGAGCGGGCCCCCAGCAGGGGGCCGCCATCGGCGCCGGCCACCAGGGCCGGCAAGGGCCCCGCCGTGGGGGGCAGGGCTAGGGCCAACAGGGCCGTGGCCAGGGGACGCCAGGGGGATTCGGCCGCCAACAGGGCCGCCGGGTTCTGGACCAGGGCCAAACTGGAGACGGGCAGGGCGATCTGCTGGAGCAGCGGTTCCCCATCCCGCAGGGGGGTCAGGGGCAGGGGCTGGCCCAGCTGCAGCAAGCCCGCCAACTCCAGGCCCCGGCCCGCCGGAGCGAGGGCTAGCACCAGCTCCTCCACAGCCGCCTCCCCGGCCCCCGGCCCGGGAGCCGCTCCGGGAGCCGCCCCGGGGGCAGGGGCCAGTCCAGCGCCAGGGTCCGGCAAGCCCAACCAGCCGCCCAGGCCTCCAGGCCTGGCCGTGAGCAGCACCACGCCCTTGCCGAGGCGATGAACGGCCTGCTGCAACTGGGGACTGCCGGCCTGGTTCAGGTCCTCGATCTGGGAGACATCGAGGGCCTGCTCGAGGGCGCCGCGGCCGGAGGCGATCAGCACCAGGTCGTCGTTGATCAGGGCCGTGGCGATCGGCTGGGGGTGCTGGCCGACCAGGGCGCCGCGGCCACTGATCAGACCCATGCCCCGGTAGCTGCTGATTTGCAGGTCGGTGCCGGCCAGGCTGCGGGTCTGCCAGAAGCGCTGCAGGAAGCGACGGGCCCCCTCGGGATCGCGACTGCGCAGGGCCAGCACCCAGCCGGGCGGATGGTCTGGCCCAGGGGGCGTCAACAGGGCCAGGCTGATTTCCTCCCCCAGCCAGGGGGCCAATTCCGAGGCGTAATCAAGGCCGGCCGTGGCAAAGACGCCATCTCGCAGGCGCTCGGCGGCGGCGGCGGCCCGGCGGCGCTCACCAGGCCTGGCCACGGCCCGCAGGTAGGCGGCCGGCTGATCGGCAGACACCAGCCAGTGCAGGCTGAGGGGCACGTTGCGGGGCACAAACCGGGCTGCCAGGGGCACGCTGAGCGGGTGCTGCTGCAGGGCCAGGGGGCTGCGTTGCAGCAGCAGCCACCAACCCCCGATCCCCAGACCAAAGAGCAGAATCGCTGCCGCCAACACGGCCGCCAAAAAAGGGCGGGCCTTCATGCGCCGCACGCAGGAGTGGTCTCATCTTTATCCATCGGGCCGATCTTTGGCATCCCATGGCCCCAGAGCAACCTCCTACAAGACCCACTTCCCCCATGGCCACCCCCCTTCCCCTGCGGGCCCCTGAGCTGCAAGCCCGCCTGCAGCAGGGCGAAGCCCTACAGCTTGTCGATGTGCGGGAGCCCCGGGAGCTGGAGCTGGCCGCCCTGGGCCAGCCCGTGATCCACTTGCCCCTTAGCCGCTCCCAGGAGTGGCTCGATCAGATCCCGGAGCTGCTGGATCGCCAGCGGCCGGTGGTGGTGCTCTGCCATGCGGGCATGCGCAGCTGGCAATTCGCCTCCTGGCTGATCGAGACCCAGGGCTTCAGTGATGTCTGGAACCTGGAGGGGGGCATCGAAGCCTGGAGCGTCGAAGTCGATCCCAGCGTTCCGCGCTATTGAGCGGTCTGAAGCCAACCAGAAGTCCTGCTAAGGCGTGTTTCACGCCGCAGCAGGACGGCCCCAGACCCAGGCAGCCCGCCTACGCTTTCAAGACCCTCAGACCTCCCGAGTTCCCTTGCAAGCACTGCCCCGCCGCCAACAGGAGGTGCTGCAAGCAACGGTGCGGCACTACGTCGACACCATGGAGCCCGTGGGGAGTTCGATTCTGGTGCGCCGCTTTGGCCTACCGGCCAGTCCGGCCACGGTGCGCTCCGCCATGGGGGCCCTGGAACTGAAAGGTTTGCTCACCCAGCCCCACCCCTCCGCCGGCCGGGTGCCCAGCCAGCTGGGCTATCGCCATTACGTGAACTGCCTGCTGCCGGCCCCCGGGGCCGCCGCCAGCCAGCTGGAACGGGAACTGGCCGGCCTCAGCCTGCAATGGGCCGCCCTGGACGACCTGCTACTGCAACTGGCCCGCCGCCTGGCCGACCTCACGGGCCTGCTCAGCCTGATCACCCGCCCCCAGGGCCAGCAGCCCCAGCTCCAGGCCCTGCGCCTGGTGCCCAGCGGCGACCGGCTGCTGGTGTTTCTGGTGGAAAGTGCCACCGCCTCCAGCAGCCTTAACCTGCGCCTGCCGGCCGCCGTCCGGGCCGAAGTGCCCGCCCTGGAGCGCTGGACCACCGCCCAACTGGACCAGCAAACCAACGTCGGCCGGATCGACTGGAGCACCCTGCCGCCCCAACTGCGCAGCAGCGGCTCCCTGCTGCGCCAGGGGTTGCGCAGCCACCGCCAGGCCCGGCCCTTGGAGCAGGAGGGCGCCGTGTCCCTCGGCCTGGGGGGCCTGCTCAGCCAGCCGGAATTCAGCCGCAGCGAAAGCTTGCGGCCCCTGCTACAGCTGGTGGAGCAGGACCCCCAGCAGCTGCTCCAGGCCGATGGAGCCGGGGCAATCGGCGGCGTCTGGATCGGCCTGGAACATCCCCACCCAGCCCTGCGCGACTGCGCCGTGGTGCAGGCCCCCTACCGCACCGGCAGCGGCGGCCAGGGCCAGGTGGCCCTGGTGGGTCCGATGCGTATGGCCTACGCCACGGCCCGGGCGGCGGTGCAGTCGGTGGCCACGATCCTGCAGCAGCTGCTGGGCTGACTCGCCCTGGGGCGAACCCGCTCTGACCCCGCTGGGCCGAGCAGCAGGCCTGCCCTAACGGCCCAGCTGGTCGCCGAGCTTGTCGGCCACGGTGTTCACATCCTTATCGCCGCGGCCGGAGAGGTTGAGCACCACTTCGGTGCCGGGGGCCAGGGTGGGGCAGAGGCTGTCGAGCCAGGCGAAGGCGTGGGCCGTTTCCAGGGCCGGGATGATGCCCTCGAGCTTGCAGACCAGCTGCAGGGCCGCCAGGGCCTCGCTGTCGGTCACGGCGCCGTATTCGGCCCGGCCGATCTCCTTGAAGTAGCTGTGCTCCGGACCAACGCCGGGGTAATCGAGGCCGGCGCTGATCGAATGGGCCTCCTGCACCTGACCGTCGTCGTCCTGGAGCAGCAGGCTCATGGCGCCATGGAGCACCCCCACCCGGCCCTCGGTGATCGTGGCCGCATGGCGACCGGTGGCGACGCCATCGCCGGCCGCCTCGACGCCAATCAGGCGCACCGAGGTGTCCTGCACGAAGGGATGGAACAGGCCCATGGCGTTGGAGCCGCCGCCCACGCAGGCCACGAGCACATCGGGCAAGCGGCCGAAGGCCTCCTGGCACTGGCGCTTGGTCTCCACACCGATCACGGCATGGAAATCGCGCACCAGCATCGGGAAGGGATGGGGGCCGGCCACCGAGCCGAGGATGTAGTGGGTGGTCTCCACATTGGTGACCCAGTCGCGGATCGCCTCGCTGGTGGCGTCCTTCAGGGTGGCGGTGCCAGCCGTGACGGGTTCAACGGTGGCGCCCAGCAGGCGCATGCGAACCACATTGAGGGCCTGGCGGCGCATGTCCTCGGCGCCCATGTAGATCACGCATTCGAGGCCGAAACGGGCACAGACCGTGGCCGTGGCGACCCCGTGCTGGCCGGCGCCAGTTTCGGCAATGATCCGTTTTTTGCCCATGCGCAGGGCCAACAGGGCCTGACCAAGGGCGTTGTTGATCTTGTGGGCGCCGGTGTGGTTGAGGTCTTCCCGCTTCAGCCAAATGCGGGGCCCCCCTTCGGGCCGGCGGTAGTGCTCGTTGAGCCGTTCGGCCTCATAGAGCGGCGTGGGCCGGCCGACGTAGTGCTTAAGCAGGTGGTTGAGGCGCTCGGTGAAGGCCGGGTCCTGCCAGGCCTCGGCGGCGGCGGCCTCGAGCTCCGCCAGGGCGGGGATCAGGGTTTCGGGCACGTATTGGCCGCCGAACTGGCCAAAGCGGCCCAGGGCATTGGGGCGGACGGCCGGTTCCAGCGCTGCGGGATCAACGGTGAGGGCAGGGATGGTGCTGGTCACCGGCGGCGGTGCAAGAGGGTTCCAGCGTAGGAAGCAACCCGGGGGAAGGGCGCCCATGGGCCGGGGATCTCTTCGGAACCCCATGGCGTGGCCAGGGCAAGGCGAAATCGGGGCCCGTCCTGCGCTGAACTGGGGGCAGCAACGGGCACCACGATGGCCAAGGGCGTCTGGCAGGAATTCAGCAGACCGGAAAGCCTGCAACGCAGTCCGGGGCCCGGGGCCAGTCCTGGCCAGGGCGGTGGCAGCGGCGCCGAGCCCAGCGCCAAGGCCCAGCAACGGGTGCGGGTGCAGCGCACCAAGGCCGGCAAGGGCGGCAAGTTGGTGACCGCGATCACCGGCCTGGAGGCCCCCGAGGCCGAACTCAAGGCCCTGCTCAAACAGCTCAAGGCCCACGCCGGCACCGGCGGCACCCTCAAGGACGGCGTGATCGAACTGCAGGGGGACCAGGTGGCCCCGGCCCTGGCGGCCCTGGAGCAGGCGGGCTATCGGCCCAAGCAGGCGGGGGGATGAGTCACCCCTTAATGGCATGGGTCACGGCTGGTCTTCTGCCGACCCCCAGCCCCCTGGCCATTGGGTTGCCAGCGGTGATCACCCCCGCCGACCTGCTGCTGCAGCTGGGCCTGTTTGCGGCCTCGTTGCTGGCCAACCTGCTTTCGGCCCTGGCGGGGGGCGGCGCCGGGCTGGTGCAGCTGCCGGTGCTGATCCTGCTGGGGCTGAGTTTCCCCCTGGCCCTGGCCACCCACAAGCTGGCCAGCGTCGCCCTGGGCGTGGGCGCCAGCCTGCGCCATGCCCGCGAGCGGTCGCTCAATCCGCGGCTGGCGGCCTTCGTGCTGGTCTGCGGCTTGCCGGGGGTGGTGCTGGGGGCCCGGGTGGTGCTGGCCTTGCCCCCCAAGCTCTGCACCCTGTTGCTGGGGCTGCTCACCATCGCCCTGGGGCTTTATTCGCTGACCAACCCCCAACTGGGCACCGTCAGCACATTGCGCCAGCTGGATCGGCGCGGCCTGGCCATCGGCGGCGCGGGGCTGTTCGCCATCGGCTTTCTCAACGGCTCACTCACCTCGGGCACCGGCCTGTTTGTGACCCTGTGGCTGGTGCGTTGGTTTGGCCTCGACTACGGCCGGGCCGTGGCCTACACCCTGATCCTGGTGGGCCTGTTCTGGAACGGCGCCGGCGCCCTCACCCTGGGGATCGGGGGCCAGATCGCCTGGAGCTGGGTGCCGGTGCTGCTGGCCGGATCCGTCGCCGGCGGTTACCTGGGGGCCCACCTGGCCATCGCCAAGGGCAGCCGGCTGGTGAAGCGCGCCTTTGAGGTGCTCTCGCTGCTGATGGGGATCTCGCTGCTGGTCAAGAGTTTCTGAGCCCGGGGGGCTCGCCCCGACCCTGGTGGGGAGAATGGCCGGCATCGATCCGGCCGTCGCCCGCGCCCATGTCCGCCCCCAGCCCAACATCCAGCCCTAGCCAGACATCTAGCCCTAGCC
>JAEMQZ010000052.1:7378-13361 GCA_016463595.1 Synechococcales cyanobacterium SupBloom_Metag_052
AGCCCTAGCCAGACATCTAGCCCTAGCCCCCTCACCAGCAAGGGCGCCTCCACCAACATCGTGTGGCACCACTCCTCGGTGGATCGGGCGGCCCGGGCCCACCAGCGCGGCCACCGCAGCGCCATTCTTTGGTTCACGGGCCTCTCGGGCGCCGGCAAGAGCACCCTGGCCAATGCCGTCAACTCGGCCCTGTTTGAACAGGGTTTGGCCTGCTACGTGCTCGATGGCGACAACGTGCGCCATGGCCTCTGCCAGGACCTGGGCTTTTCCGATGCCGACCGCACCGAAAACATCCGGCGGATCGGCGAAGTGGCCAAGTTGTTCGTCGATGCGGGGGTGGTGGTGCTGACCGCGTTTGTCTCCCCATTCCGAGCCGACCGCGATCGGGTCCGGGCGCTCGTGCCGGAAGGGGACTTCATCGAGGTGCACTGCGCCGCCGACCTGGCCGCCTGCGAAAGCCGCGACACCAAGGGGCTCTATGCCAAGGCCCGCGCCGGGGTGATCAAGGATTTCACCGGCATCTCCAGCCCCTACGAGGAGCCCGAGCGGCCGGAACTGCGGGTGGGCACCGGCAGCCTGTCCTTGGACGCCTGCGTCGGCCAGGTGATCACCTACCTGCAGGAGCAGGGAATCATTCCGGCGGCGGCTTAAGGCTGGAGCCCTCAAGCAAGCTGGGGTCCTGGGAGAGACCCGGAACCTCGGGCAAGCCGAGCTGGGTAGCCCAGGCATCGAGGAAGGTTTTCAGGCAGCTGGCCAGCGGCACCGCCAGCAGCAGACCCAGCAGCTCGCCCAGGCCCATCAGGCTGCCGAAGCGGGCCCCCAAGGGCAAGCTCACCAGCAGCCAGGCGGGCTGGAGGCCAACGATGCTGCCCATCAGCCGGGGCTGGATCACCTGGTCCACCACCTGGCCCACGCTGATCGCCGCCACCAGCACCTCCAGGCCGGTGCGGGGATCCTCCAAAGCCAGCAGCAGGCTCACCAGCAGGATCGTGACGGCACTGGCATAGGGCACCAAGGTGGTGAAGCCGATCAGCACGGCAAACAACACCCCATAGGGAATCCCCAGCAGGGTGAACACCACCATCTGGGCGCCGCTGAGGATCAGGGCCAGCAGCACCTGGCCAGCGAAATAACCCCGGAAGGTGCGGCCCAAGGTGGTGAGCAGCAGGCCACTCCAGGCGGCCGGCAGCCAGCGGGCCAGGCCCGCCACGATCGCCTCACCGCCGAGCAACAGAAACACCGCCAGCACCGTGACGATCAAGGTGTTGACCGTGAGGCCCACGGTGGCCCCGAGCAGGCTGAGCAGCCTTTGGCTCAGCTGGCTGGCCACCTGGCTGGTGCGGGTCAACAGGCTGCTGCTGAGGTCGCCGAATTCCGTGGGCAGGCCCCGTTCGGCGGCCCACTTCTCCAGCACATTCAGCCAGCGTTCCCCCTCGGACAGCCAGCCCGGCAGGGCATTGATCAGCCCCACCAGCTGTTCCACCAGCCGGGGCACGAGCCAGAGGGCGGAGAGCACCAGCAGGCCCAGGCCCAGACCCACCACCAGCAAGACGGCTAGGCCCCGGGGCAGGCCGCGGCCGTGCAGCCAGCGGGTGGGGATATCGAGCAGGAAGGCGATCAGGGCCGCGCCGATGAACAGGGCCGGGAAGGGCGCCAGGGGCAGCAGCAACTGGCGCAGCACCCAAAGGTTGAGCACCAGCAGGGGCAAGATCAAGCCCAGCCGCAGCCAGGGCGGCAGCACGAGACGTTCGATCATCGCGGTCCAGCCATGGCCTCCAGGTAGGCCGCACTGCCCAGCTCCTGCAGGCGGGCATCCTTTGCCACCACCTGGGCCTGGAGGTCGCGGCGATAGGCGAGCAGCTGCTCGGCCAGGCCGGCGTCGGCGGTGGCGAGGATCTGCACCGCCAGCAGGCCGGCATTGACCCCATTGCCGATCGCCACGGTGGCCACCGGGATCCCGGCCGGCATCTGCACGATCGAATGCAGTGAATCCACGCCTGAGAGGGCCCGGCTCTGCACCGGCACGCCAATCACCGGCAGGGTGGTGAGCGAGGCGACCATGCCGGGCAGGTGGGCGGCGCCGCCGGCACCGGCGATCACCACCTTGAGGCCGCGGCCGGCGGCGGCCTGGGCAAACGCCACCATCTCGAGGGGCGTGCGGTGGGCCGAAAGCACCCGCACCTCCACGCCAACGCCGAACCGCTGCAGCAGCGCCACGGCCGGCTCCATGGTGGGCAGGTCCGAATCGCTGCCCATCACCACCGCCACTAGGGGCGCCCCAGGGGGGCCAGGGGCCTGGGTGCCGGGCGCGGGGGCAGCGCCGGAATCGCGCGGGGCAACGGCCATGGGATGGAAAGGGCGATGGAGCGGCGAAGATGGCATTCTCCCGCTTCTGCACCCCTTCGCCCTCCCCCGGCGGGAGTTGTCTCGATGCGCTGGCTCAGCAACCTCCGCCTGCCCGAGGGCGGCCCCCAGCTCTGGCGGATCGGCCTCGATGGCCAGGATCAAATTGCCGTCGTGGAGGCATTGGCCCCCGGCAGCGCTGCGGCCGGAGCCGATTGGCAGGGGGACTGGCTCAGTCCCGGCGGGGTGGACCTGCAGATCAATGGCGGCCTGGGCCTGGCTTTCCCGGAACTCACCGAGGCCGACCTCCCCCAGCTGGACGCCCTGCTGGACTTGCTCTGGCGCGATGGCGTCGAAGCGATCTGCCCAACCCTGGTGACCTGCGCCGTGGCCCCCCTGCGCCAGGGCTTGGCCGTGCTGCGGGCCGCCCGGCAGCGCCACCGCAGCGGCCGCTGCCGCCTGCTGGGCGCCCACCTGGAGGGTCCGTTCCTGGCCCACGCCCGCCGCGGCGCCCATCCCGCCAGCCACCTCTGTGCGCCGAGCCGCAGCGCCCTGCTGGAGCGGATCGGCGGCTTTGAAGGGGAGATCGATCTGGTGACCCTGGCCCCGGAACTGGAGGGGGCCGGCGCGGTGATCGGCGCCCTCAAGGAGCTGGGGATCGTGGTGAGCCTGGGCCACAGCGAAGCCAATGAGACCGAGGCCAGCGCCGCCTTCGGCGCCGGGCTGTCGATGCTCACCCACAGCCTCAACGCCATGGCCGGCCTGCACCACCGGGCGCCCGGGCCCGTGGCGGCGGCCCTGCTGGCGGGCGGGGTGCACCTGGGCCTGATTGCCGATGGCGTCCATGTGGCGCCATCGATGGCGGTGCTGCTGCAACGGCTGGCGGGCGACCAGCTGGTGCTGGTGAGCGATGCCCTCGCCCCCTACGGCCTGGCCGATGGCCGCCACCGCTGGGATGAGCGGGAGCTGCTGGTGGAGCAGGGCACCTGCCGCCTGCCGGACGGCACCCTGGCGGGGGTGACCCTGCCCCTGCTGGAGGGGGTGCGGCGCCTGGCCCGCTGGGGTGGCGAAGCGGAGGCCACCATCGCCGCCGCCACGGTGAGCCCCCGGCGGGTCCTGGGCGACGACCGGCCGATCGAAAGCCTGCTGCTGGGCCTACCCCTAGCCGAGACGCTGCGCTGGAGTGGGGCGTCCCAATCCCTGACCTGGCAGCGGAGCGGGCCCCGCGACCAGCCTGCCTAGGATCCCGGCCAATGTTGTCGCACCAGCCGCTTTAACGATGGCCGCCGAGCAGCTCCTGGACAGCACTTCCGAGACCGACGCAGGCGTCAGCGCAAACGCCCCAACTCCATCAGCCAAGGACAGCGAGAAGTCCGTGGTGGAGGCCTATTTCAACAGCACCGGCTTTGATCGCTGGAATCGCATCTACAGCGACAGCGAAGACGTCAACAAGGTTCAGCGCAATATCCGCATCGGCCACCAGAAAACGGTGGACCAGGTGCTGGCCTGGCTGCAGGAGGAGGGCAACCTGGGCCAGCGCAGCTTCTGTGATGCCGGCTGCGGTGTTGGCAGCCTCAGCCTGCCCCTGGCGGCCCTGGGGGCCGGCAACATCCAGGCCAGCGACCTCTCGGAGGCGATGGTGAATGAGGCCAGCCGCCGGGCGAATGAGCAGGGGATTGATCCAGCTCGCCTGCAGTTCAGCGCCTCCGACCTGGAGAGCCTGGAAGGCCGCTACGACACGGTGATCTGCCTGGATGTGTTCATCCACTACCCCCAGGAGCCGGCCGAACAGATGGTCGAACATCTGGCCTCGCTGGCGGAGCGGCGCCTGCTGGTGAGCTTTGCGCCCTACACGCCCCTGTTGGCGGTGCTCAAGCGCATCGGCGAACTATTCCCCGGCCCCAGCAAGACCACCCGGGCCTACACCCTGCGCGAAAGCGGCATCGTGGCGGCGGCGCAGCGCAGCGGCTTCCGGCTGGTGCGCCGCAGCCTCAACCAGGCCCCCTTCTATTTCTCGCGCTTGATTGAGTTCGAGCGGATCTGACCGGGCCTAGGCACCCCCGGGCACCGATAGGGAGCCGGCCGTGGGGCCGCTCCCAAACTCCCTAGGGTCGCGCCCATGGAGGGGTTGCAGGTCGTTTGGTTTAAGCGGGATCTGCGGCTGGCCGATCACCAGCCGCTGCTCCAAGCCTCGCGCCAGGGTCCGGTGCTGCCCCTGGTGGTGGTGGAGCCCGAGCTGTGGCACCAAGCCGATGCCTCGGCCCGCCAGTGGGCCTTCTGCGCCGAGAGCCTCGAGGATCTGCGCCAGGCGCTGGCGAAGCTGGGCCAGCCCCTGGTCGTACGCACCGGCCGGGTCGAAACCGTGCTGGAGCGGGCCCGCCGCCAATTCGGCATCGCCACCCTCTGGAGCCACGAGGAAACCGGCAACGGCTGGACCTACGCCCGCGACCTGCGGGTGGCCGCCTGGGCCCAAAGCCATGGCATCGCCTGGAATGAATGTCCCCAGTTCGGCGTGGTCCGCCGGCTGAAGAGCCGCAATGGCTGGGCCGGCCGCTGGGAAGGGCGCATGGCCGAACCGATCAGCCCACCGCCAGAGGCCTTAACGCCCCTGGGGGGCATCGAGCCCGGCGCCATCCCCAGCGCCCAGGATCTCGGCCTGGCGGCCGACCCCTGCCCCGGCCGCCAACCGGGAGGACGCCAAGCCGGCCTCGCCCTGCTGGAAAGCTTTCTGGCCAAGCGGGGCGCCCGTTACCACCGGGAGCTCTCCAGCCCGGGCACCGCCTTTGCCAGCTGCTCGCGCCTCTCGCCCCACCTGAGCTGGGGCACCCTGTCGATGCGGGAGATCGTGCAGCGCAGCCGCGGGCGCCTGGCGGACCTCAAGGGCCTGCCCGCCCCGCAGCGGGGCGACTGGCCCCGGGCCCTACGGGGCTTTGACCAGCGGCTGCACTGGCACTGCCACTTCATCCAGAAGCTGGAAAGCCAGCCGGATCTGGAGTTCCAGGAGCTGCACCCGCTCACCGCCGGCCTGCGGGCCAGCGAACCGGAGCGGCTGGCGGCCTGGGCCGCGGGGCGCACCGGCCTGCCGTTTGTGGATGCCTGCATGCGGGCCCTGATCGCCACGGGCTGGATCAACTTCCGCATGCGGGCGATGTTGATGTCGGTGGCGAGCTACCAGCTCTGGCTGCCCTGGCGCGACAGCGGCCTGGTGCTGGCGCGCCTGTTCGTCGACTACGAGCCGGGCATCCACTGGAGCCAGTGCCAGATGCAATCGGGCACCACCGGCATCAACACGATCCGGATCTACAACCCGATCAAGCAGGGCCAGGACCACGACCCCCAGGGCCTGTTCCTGCGCCAGTGGCTGCCGGAATTGGCGCGGGTGCCCGTGGTGCACCTGCATGAGCCCTGGACGATGCCGATATCGACCCAAGCCAGCGCGGGCTGTGTGCTGGGAATCGACTACCCCCTGCCGCTGGTGGACCCGGCCGCCGCCGCCCGGGAGGCGAAGCAGCGGATCTGGGCCCGGCGCCAGGAGCCCGGGTTCCGGGAGCTGGCCGCCACGGTCCTGCAAACCCATGGTTCGCGCCGCTCCGGCGGCACCAGGAGCCGCCCAGCTTCTAAGGGTGGGCGGCGGCGCAGT
>JAEMQZ010000130.1 GCA_016463595.1 Synechococcales cyanobacterium SupBloom_Metag_052
GAGCACCGATCCCGCCATCTCCGCCGCCGACACCCTGCGGGTCTCGGTGTTGAGTGAGGCCCTGCCCTACATCCAGCGCTTTGCCGGCCGGCGAGTCGTGGTCAAGTACGGCGGCGCCGCCATGGTGCGCCACGACCTGCGCGAGGCCGTCTTCCGCGACCTGGCCCTGCTGGCCTGCGTCGGCGTCCAGGTGGTGGTAGTGCACGGTGGCGGACCGGAAATCAACGAATGGCTGGGCCGGTTGCAGATCGAGCCCGAATTCCGCAACGGCCTGCGGGTCACCACCCCCGAGACCATGGATGTGGTCGAAATGGTGCTGGTCGGCCGGGTCAACAAGCAGATCGTTAACGGCATCCACCAGGTGGGCGGCCGGGCCGTGGGGATCTGCGGCAGCGATGGCGGCCTGGTCCTGGCCCGCACCTACGGCGATGGCTCCAATGGCCTGGTGGGCGATGTGGCGGCGGTGAATCCGGCCGTGCTTTTGCCCCTGCTCGAGAACGGCTATATCCCGGTGATCTCGAGCGTGGCCGCCAACGCCGAGGGCCAGGCCCACAACATCAATGCCGACACCGTGGCGGGCGAACTGGCCGCGGCCCTCCAGGCCGAAAAACTGATCCTGCTCACCGACACCCCCGGCATCCTGCGGGACCGGGACGATCCCGGCTCCCTGATCCGCCAGGTAAGCCTGGCCGGTGCCCGCGAGCTCATCGAGAGCGGGGTCGTGGCCGGCGGCATGACCCCCAAGACCGAGTGCTGCATCCGGGCCATCGCCCAGGGGGTGGCGGCGGCCCACATCGTCGATGGCCGCAGCCCCCATGCCCTGCTGCTGGAGGTGTTCACCGACGCCGGCATCGGCACGATGGTGGTGGGCAGCCAGCGCCAGATCAGCGGCTGAACCGTGGCGGACGTTCTGCCAAGGGAAAGCTCTGCCGACGGCCAGGCCGGACCAGAGCAGGCCGGCCAAACCCAGCCCGAGCCGCCGGAGCTGGCCCTGGCCCACCGCGCCCTCGAGAGCGGCGACTACGGCGCCTGCCTACGGGGGCTCACGCCCCTGGCCGACGCCCATGGCGCCAGCACGCCGCTCGGGGGCCGGATCCGCTTGCTGATGGCCACAGCCCTAATGGGCCAGGGCGACTCGGCCGGGGCGGCGGCCTGTTGCCGCAGCCTGCGGGGCTGCAAGGATCTCACCTTGCGCCAACAGGCCAGGGACCTGGAGGAGGTACTGGAAGCGCCGGCCCTGCAGCGGCCGCGCAACTGGTCGGTGCAGGTGCCGAGCCTGGGGGAGCTGGAACGACTGGAAGGGGGCTCGCCGATGCAGAGCTGGCGCCGCCGCCCCCGGCCCGAGCCGCCACCGCCGCCGCCCGTCGGGACCACCAAGACACCCTGGGGCTTTGTCCTGGTGGCGATGGCCCTGCTGCTGCTAATCACCCTGCTGGCGGGCTGCGTCCAGGTGGAAACCAGCCTGACCTTCCCGGCGCCCGGTCGCCTCCAGATCACCCAAACCAGCACCAGCAGCACGGGCCAGACCCTTCCCTGGCAACGGGACCTGGCCGCGGCCCTGGGGGGCGGCTCAGTCGTTGTCGAGCGCGACCACGGCCGCCAAAGCTTGCGCAACCGTGCCTTGCCCGCAGGCCAAGCCCTCGACTGGCTCGGCCAAAGTCTTCAGCGTGGCGCGGCCCTAGCCGGCGTCAGCCTGCCCAAGCCCGAGCTGGACCTGCGCGAGCGCAACTGGCTGATCGGCGTGCAACAACAGATGGAGCTGGCCATCGACCTCAGGACCCTGGAATCCCTGCCGGGCCTCGATCTGTCCTTCCGGTTTGCCCCCCTCCAGCCCCAGGCCATCGAGCGGGCCACGCCCAGGCCGGTACAGGTGGACCCTGGTGCTAACGAGCTGCACTGGCGCCTGGAGCCCGGCGCCCTGAACCGGCTTGCCTGGCACACCTGGCGCTGGAGCCGCCTGGGCCTGGGGGCCGGGGCCGTGGCCCTGCTGTTGGGGCTGGCCTTGCTGCTCCAACGGCTGCGGTTGCGGGCTGGCTTTGGCTTTCCCCAGTTGCCCTCTTGAGGGTTGGCCTTCAAAGCTCCAGGGGATCGGGGTCGATACTCAAGCTCACATCCTTAGCGAGGCCCTCCCGCAGGATGGCCTCAGCCGGCAAAGGCAGGTCGCTGCCGGCGGGGCCATGCAGCAACAGCTGCCAGCGGCTGCGGCCCGCCACCCGGGCGATCGGGGCTGGGGCTGGGCCGATCAGCAGCCAGCCGCTGGCCATCACCTGGCCGCGAATTCGTTCCGCCAGGGACGCTGCCGCCGTGGCGGTGCCGCTGGCGGAAGGTCCAGCCAGGCGCAGCAGGCAGGCGCGGCTAAAGGGCACCAGATGGGCGGAGCGGCGCAGGGCCAGCTCCTCCGCCAAAAAGGCCTCGTAGCGGCCATCCACCAGGTGACGAATCACCGGATGGTCCGGGCAGTAGGTCTGCACCAGCACTTCCCCAGGCCGGTCGCCCCGGCCGGCCCGGCCTGCCAGTTGCAATAGCAATTGCAGGCTCTGTTCGCCGGCACGCAGGTCGGGGCGGTGCAGCAGGCCATCGGCCGCCAATACGGCCGCCAGGGTGACGGCCGGCAGGTCCATGCCCTTGGCGAGCATCTGGGTGCCCACCAGCACATCGGCTTCCCCGGCGGCAAAGCGCTGCAGCAGGCGGCGGTGGCCATCGCGGCCCCGGGTGGTGTCCCGGTCAAAGCGCAGCAGGCGCAGGCCTTCGAGCTCCTTATCGAGTTGCTCCATCACCCGCTGGGTGCCGGCCCCGAAGGGCTTAAAGGCGGTGGAACCGCAGTGGGAGCAGCGTTCCGTGATCTCGGCGCGGTGGTCACACCAGTGGCAGCGCAGCCACTGGGGCCCGTCGCTGCGGCCATGCACCGTGAGCGCCACATCGCAATTGGGACAAAGCACCACCTCGCCGCAGCTGCGGCAACTGAGAAAACTGCTGTGGCCGCGGCGGGGCACCAGCAGCACGGCCTGCTCGCCCCGCTCGGCCAGGCCGCCAAGGCGCTGCATCAGGGGCCGGCTGATCAGGCGGCGGTGGCCATCCTCCAGCTCCAGACGCATGTCCACCAGGCGCACCGGTGGCAAAGGCCTGCCACCAATGCGCTCGGGCAGGCGTAACAACTCGGTGGTGGCTGTCGGCCCCTGGCAGGTCTGCCAGGTTTCTAGGGAGGGGGTGGCGCTGCCGAGCACGAGCCGGGCGCCACTGCGGCGGGCCCGGTGCCTTGCCACGTCCCGGGCGTG
>JAEMQZ010000005.1 GCA_016463595.1 Synechococcales cyanobacterium SupBloom_Metag_052
GGCCGGGGCTCGGGCGGCAGGGGCGCTTCGCCTAGGAGTTGGGCCTGCTCCAGGGCCGTGAGGCTGGGGCGCTGCCAGGCGGCAGCGGGACCCGCTTGGATCACCACTTCCTCCATCAGGCTGTTGAAGGGCGGATTGAGCGGTTCACCCCGGCCATCAAGTAGCTCCAGCTGCACGGCATTGCTGCCGCCGTGGAAACCCTGCAGCCAGAGGGGGGTCTGGCGATCAACCAAGAAACTGTCGCCGTTAACGCTCACCCGCACTCGCCAACGGCCGTCGTCGTCCCTGAGATGTTGGAGGGGAGCATCGATCAGGAGCCAGTCAATTAGCACGGGTTCCTGGCTGGGGCCTGGGCTGGCCGGGGCCACCAGCAATTGGGGCGAGCCTGGAGCAGGCACCTGCTGGGGGTTGGCGGCCACCCGATCGAGGCGGATCTGGCGGCTGGCGCCCGGGGACTTCACCACTTCTCCCCAGGGCCTGGCGGCGTAAACGGTGAGGCGATGGCTGCCTGGATTGAGGGGGGGCATCGCTAGATGCCTTGCGGCGGTGGCGTCGCTGATGCGCAGGGGGGGGGCGTCATCGAGTTGCACCACCAGATGGGGCCCGAGTCCAAGTGGACCGGCATCCGCCAGGGGCCAGTCCTGCACCTGGAGCTCCAACGACCAGGGGCCCGCCGGCAGCAGGGCGCCATCGGCGGGGGCCAAGATCAACACTTGGGGATTCCGTTGATCCAGGCGGGTGCGTAGGTCTTGCACCAGCTGCGGTGGCGCCACTTCTTGAAGGGCACCCCGCGGGGCCGTGGGGGCAAGGGGCTGGTCCGCTGGCTGGCTCGGGCTGGCTTGGCGGCCGAGGCGGCCGCAGCCTGAACTCAGCAGCAGCAGGGCCACGAGAACCCAGCCGATCACAGCCCGAAATGGCGCAACCCCCATGCCAGTCGATCTCCCTGGTGATTGCAGACGGTGTCGTCCCATTGTGACCGGCTGGCTACGGCGGCCTGGTCCTGCTCAGAACAGCGCTGGATTGGGCGCGCATTTTCAATAACTGATCGCTGCATTGTTGTCCATATTGCTGATACATAGCCCCGCCCAGAGCTCAGTCCCTGACTGGTGTGGCTCCGGATTGAACCTTTGTAACTGAGGGCCCTGAAACCTTGGTCATCGCCCTTATGGTTAGGCCAGCGGTCCCCTCCATGGGGCCCAAGCTCCAGTCATGGCAACAGGTTTCGGCTTCTGTCGATCCCGCTGCCGCGGCTGGCGCCCGTGGACGCTTCGGACTTCGGTCCACGGCCCCATGCGGCTCCACCGGTCCGGCCCCCTGCCGGAACCGGAGGGGTGGACCTCCACCTCGATCCCGTCCCTCGAGGAACGTCTCGATGACCATCAGCCCACCAGAGCGTGGGAAAACGGCGAAGGCCCAGGTCGACCGGGTGAACAACCCGGCCACCTTCGAACTGTTCGGTAAGCCCGGCCATTTCGATCGCACCCTCGCTAAAGGTCCCAAAACCACCACCTGGGTTTGGAACCTCCACGCCAACGCTCACGACTTCGATAGCCACACGAGCGATCTTGAAGAGATTTCTCGCAAGATCTTCTCGGCCCATTTCGGCCATCTGGCCGTCATTTTCATCTGGTTAAGCGGCGCCTTCTTCCATGGGGCCCGTTTTTCCAACTATTCCGGCTGGCTCGGCGACCCCACGCACGTCAAACCGAGTGCGCAGGTGGTTTGGCCGATCTTCGGCCAGGAAATCCTCAATGGCGACATGGGTGCCGGCTTCCACGGCATTCAGATCACCTCCGGTCTTTTCCATGTGTGGAGGGCATGGGGCATCACCAATGAAACCCAGCTGCTGGCTCTGGCCATCGGTGCGTTAGTGATGGCTGGCCTGATGCTCAATGCAGGCGTCTTCCACTACCACAAGGCAGCTCCCAAGCTCGAGTGGTTCCAGAACGTTGAGTCCATGCTCAACCACCATCTGGCCGGTCTGCTTGGTCTGGGCTCCCTGTCCTGGACGGGTCACCTGATCCATGTGTCCCTGCCCACCACTGCCCTGATGGATGCCATTGATGCCGGCAAGCCGCTGGTTCTCAATGGAAAAACCATCGCTTCCGTGGCCGATATCCCGCTGCCCCATGAGTTCCTCAACCAGGACCTCATTGCCCAGCTGTACCCCGGATTCGGCGCTGGCATCTCGGCATTCTTCAGTGGCAACTGGGCGGCCTACGGCGATTTCCTCACCTTCAAAGGTGGGCTTAATCCCGTCACCGGCAGCCTTTGGATGAGCGATATCGCCCACCACCACTTAGCGATTGCGGTGCTCTTCATCGTGGCCGGTCACATGTACCGCACGAACTGGGGCATCGGCCACAGCATCAAGGAGATCCTCGAGGGTCAGAAGGGTGATCCCCTGCTGTTCCCGGCCCCTAACGGTCACGACGGTCTTTATGAGTTTATGACCACCTCCTGGCATGCCCAGTTGGCCGTGAACTTGGCGCTGATGGGCTCGCTGAGCATCATCGTGGCCCAGCACATGTACGCGATGCCTCCGTATCCCTACATCGGCGTCGATTACCCAACCCAGATCTCGATATTCACCCATCACACCTGGATTGGTGGTTTCCTGATCGTCGGCGCCGGCGCCCACGCCGCCATCGCGATGATTCGCGATTACGACCCGGTCAAGCACGTCGATAACGTGCTCGACCGGGTGCTCAAGGCCCGTGATGCCCTGATCAGCCACCTCAACTGGGTGTGTATCTGGCTGGGCTTCCACAGCTTCGGCCTCTACATCCACAACGACACGATGCGTGCCCTGGGCCGTCCCCAGGACATGTTCAGTGACACCGCGATCCAGTTGAAGCCCGTCTTCGCTCAGTGGATCCAGGGTCTGCACGCTGCTGCCGCTGGCACCACCGCTCCCAATGCCCTTGCCGGTGTCAGCGAGGTGTTCAACGGTGCTGTCATTGCCGTTGGTGGCAAGGTGGCCGCCGGTCCGATCCCCCTGGGAACGGCCGACTTCATGGTCCACCACATCCACGCCTTCACGATCCACGTCACCGTGTTGATCCTGCTGAAGGGTGTGCTGTACAGCCGCAGCTCCCGCCTCGTCCCCGATAAGGCGAACCTGGGCTTCCGCTTCCCCTGCGACGGCCCCGGCCGTGGCGGCACCTGCCAAGTGTCAGCCTGGGACCACGTGTTCCTCGGCCTGTTCTGGATGTACAACTCCCTGTCGATCGTCATTTTCCACTTCTCCTGGAAGATGCAGAGCGACGTGTGGGGCACCGTTAATGCCGACGGCACCGTTTCCCACATCACCAACGGCAACTTCGCCAACAGCGCCATCACCATTAATGGTTGGCTGCGTGATTTCCTCTGGGCCCAGGCTGCCCAGGTGATCAACAGCTATGGCTCTTCCAGCAGTGCCTACGGTCTGATGTTCCTCGGAGCCCACTTCATCTGGGCATTCAGCCTGATGTTCCTCTTCAGTGGCCGCGGCTACTGGCAGGAGCTGATTGAGTCCATCGTTTGGGCCCATAACAAGCTGAAGGTTGCTCCCG
This sequence comes from Synechococcales cyanobacterium SupBloom_Metag_052, assembly GCA_016463595.1. Classification (GTDB taxonomy): domain Bacteria; phylum Cyanobacteriota; class Cyanobacteriia; order PCC-6307; family Cyanobiaceae; genus BAIKAL-G1. The sequence goes on from JAEMQZ010000005.1 coordinate 3,555, forward strand.
CCATTCAGCCGCGGGCGCTCTCCATCACCCAGGGTCGCGCCGTTGGCGTTGCCCACTATCTGCTGGGCGGTATCGCTACCACCTGGTCCTTCTTCCTGGCCCGCATCATTGCGGTCGGCTGACCTCCACCTGACCTTTCCCAATGGCAACGAAATTTCCTTCGTTCAGCCAGGGTCTGGCACAGGACCCCACAACCCGCCGTATTTGGTACGGGATCGCCACGGCTCACGACTTCGAGAGCCATGACGGAATGACCGAGGAGAAGCTTTACCAAAAGCTCTTCTCGACCCATTTCGGCCATCTCGCCATCATCGGTCTCTGGGTTTCTGGGAACCTGTTCCATATCGCCTGGCAGGGCAACTTCGAGCAGTGGGTCACCGATCCTCTGCATGTGCGTCCCATCGCTCACGCGATCTGGGATCCCCACTTCGGCCAAGGGGCCATCACCGCCTTCACCCAGGCCGGTGCAACCTCTCCGGTGAACATTGCCTATTCCGGTCTGTACCACTGGTGGTACACGATCGGCATGCGCAGCAACGCCGAGCTGTATCAGGGTTCCATCTTCATGATGATCCTGTCGGCTTGGGCCCTGTTCGCCGGCTGGCTCCACCTTCAGCCCAAGTTCCGGCCTTCCCTGGCCTGGTTCAAGAATGCTGAATCCCGCCTCAACCACCACCTGGCCGTTCTGTTCGGGTTCAGCTCGATCGCTTGGACCGGTCACCTCGTTCACGTCGCCATTCCTGAGTCCCGTGGAGTCCACGTTGGCTGGGACAACTTCCTGAATGTGCTGCCCCACCCGGCTGGTCTGGCTCCCTTCTTTACCGGTAACTGGGGTGTGTACGCCCAGAACCCTGATACGGCCTATCAGGTGTTCAACAGCACCGAGGGCTCGGGCACCGCGATCCTCACCTTCCTGGGTGGTTTCCACCCCCAGAGCGAAGCCCTGTGGCTCACGGATATCGCCCACCACCACTTGGCGATTGGTTGCCTTTTCGTGATCGCTGGCCACATGTACCGGACCAACTTCGGTATTGGCCATTCGATTCGCGAGATTCTTGATGCCCACAACCCTCCCAAGGGCACCCCTGGTGACCTAGGTGCTGGCCACAAGGGTCTCTACGACACGATCAACAACTCGCTCCACTTCCAGCTCGGCCTCGCCTTGGCTTCCCTCGGCGTTGTCACCAGCCTGGTGGCGCAGCACATGTACGCGATGCCGTCCTACGCGTTTATCGCCAAGGACTACACCACGCAAGCTGCCCTTTACACGCATCACCAGTACATCGCCATCTTCCTGATGTGCGGTGCCTTCGCCCACGGTGCGATCTTCTTCATCCGCGACTACGACCCGGAAGCGAACAAGAACAACGTTCTTGCCCGCGTGCTGGAGCACAAGGAAGCGATCATCAGCCACCTCAGCTGGGTTTCCCTGTTCCTCGGTTTTCACACCCTGGGTCTGTACGTTCACAACGATGTGGTTGTTGCTTTCGGCACCCCCGAGAAGCAAATCCTGGTGGAGCCTGTCTTTGCCCAGTTTGTCCAAGCCGCTAGCGGCAAGGCTCTCTATGGCTTTGATGTGCTTCTGGCCAATTCCGCAAGCGCTGCCAGCACCACCAGTGCGGTCTATCTGCCCGGTTGGCTCGATGCGATCAATGGCGGCAGTGACCTCTTCCTGCAGATCGGCCCTGGTGACTTCCTGGTTCACCACGCCATCGCCCTTGGTCTGCACACCACGACCCTGATCCTGGTGAAGGGCGCCCTGGATGCCCGGGGTTCCAAGCTGATGCCCGATAAAAAGGACTTCGGCTATTCCTTCCCCTGCGACGGCCCCGGCCGTGGCGGCACCTGCGATATCTCCGCCTGGGACTCCTTCTATCTGGCAGTCTTCTGGGCCCTGAATACCGTCGGTTGGGTCACCTTCTACTGGCATTGGAAGCACCTCGCCATCTGGCAGGGCAACGTTGCCCAGTTCAACGAATCCAGCACCTACCTGATGGGCTGGTTACGCGATTACCTCTGGCTCAACAGCTCCCAGCTGATCAACGGGTACAACCCGTATGGCAGCAACAACCTGGCCGTCTGGTCCTGGATGTTCCTGTTCGGTCACCTGGTGTGGGCCACCGGTTTCATGTTCCTGATCTCCTGGCGTGGTTACTGGCAGGAACTGATCGAGACGATCGTTTGGGCTCACCAACGCACCCCGCTCGCCAACTTGGTGGGCTGGCGCGATAAGCCCGTCGCTCTCTCGATCGTTCAGGCCCGGGTCGTTGGTCTAGCCCATTTCACAATCGGCTACATCCTTACCTACGGCGCCTTCCTGATCGCCTCAACCTCCGGTAAGTTCGGCTGATCCCAGTGGATTAGCTGTTCTCTCGAGGGACGATTAAACCCCCGGCTTCGGCCGGGGGTTTTTTAATGGCGGGATCCCCGGGTCCCTCGATTAAAAGGCCCCAACGGCGCCGCCTTTGAGTCTGCAGAGCTTATCAATATCCCCCCAACCCAGAGGCTTGTCCCCTCCGCCCATGGCCAAGCTGCGGCAGTTCGAGGGGGGCCTCAAGCCAGGCCTTGTTCTTAAGAAGCGTCTGCTTCACCGGGCAGACTGGCGCTGCAGACCCTGTGGTCTGATTTGGGCAGTTGGACCCCAACGCCCAAGCCATAGACCCTGGGGACGCGGCATGGGTTCTTGGTGGTTCCAAGCCAAGCCAAGCCAATAAAAAAGCCCCGCAGTTGCGGAGCTTTTGCTAAGCAGATTTGATGGCTTAATTGTCTACAGCATTGCTAGCTGTTTGAACGGGTTTGGGGTCTGCTGAAAACTCAGCCGACGCTCCAGGCGCCACCGGCGATTTTCACCAGGGGAGCCACGATCTCTGTGCCAGCCAAGAACCAGGCGAAGGCGGCGCCACCGCAACCGCCCAGCCAGAAGCCGCTGGCGAATTCGGCCCAGCCGGCTTTGGTGAACAGGTCAGCCGGGGGATTGTCGATCGTGGCGTCGGCGGGCTGCACGTTCGGTCCGTCGCCGGCGGTTCCGTAGAGGGACAGGCAAACGGTGAGGATCGACACCAAGCCGATGGTGGCCAGCAGGCCGGAGGTGCTGGCGTACTCGGTCAGGCGCAGGGGGCCGGTGATGGCGAAGGGGCCATAGAGGAAGAAGCCATGGGCCATGCCCACTTCCAGGCCACGGCGATTCGGCGACAGGGAAGGGCGATAGGCCGGCAGGGCATTCAGGAACGCCTTGCTGAAGGAGCTGCTGTTGATCGGGGTGGCCAGATTGCCGACGGTCGGGTCGGCGACGGGGGTTACGGTCATGGGTTCAAGGAAGGAAGCGGTTGACAGAAGGGGAAGCGGGCCGGATCAGTCGCTGGCTTCAATCACGTTGAACAGCAGGGCCATGGCAACCGCTGGACCAAGGATTCCAACAAGGGGAACTAACACCGAGGGAAGCCAGGCGGCGACGAAGTCTCCGGTCATCAGGGCGAGCCAATACAGTCAGCGGAGCTACTGTAAGAAAGACACCCGATCTAGCCCGGTGGTGGCTTGAGGGGCGACATAAAAGTTCAATCCTTGTCATGACCCAGGCCCTCTCCGGCGGCGCCGTTGCCCTTGTTTTGCTGGTGCTCTGGCTGCTGCGCCGGCCGAGGCCCCAGCTGATGCGCTCCACCGATGGGGCTGCTGTGGCAGCCCTGAACCGGATCCAAATGGAGCTGGTCGTAACCGAACCTGCCTCCGGCATGGGGTCTGGTCCCCTGTCCGGCGTCAGGTTCCTTCCAGAGCCAACGGTTGCTCCGGGCTCCCTGGGGACGGCCCTTTCCCCTGGGCTGCCCCCGCTGCAGCCCCGCAGCCTGCGGGAGGTGAATGCCCAGCTCGCCTCCCTCAAGGCTGGCTATGCCCTGGGCGGCCCGGCCCGGCGCCAGGCCCTGGAAACATGTTTGGCCTGGGGCCACCGCTCGGCCCTGCCCCTGCTTCACCTCGGCCTGCGCGATGCCGATCCGGTGGTGGCGGGTCTGGCGGCCCGGGGTCTGGATCGCTTCCGCGGCCGCAGCGGCCCCTCTGCCGGGCCTTTTCAGGCCGCCAGGTTGCCCCGCAATGTGGCCCGGACCCGGTAGATCGGCCGCCCTTGGCTTTCGTGGTAGGTGCGCATCTGCAGCTCCGCCAGCAGGCCGAAACAGAACAACTGCACGCCGCTGATAATCGCCAGCACTGCCGCCAGCAACAGGGGTCTGGTGCCGATATCGGCGCCTGTGAGCAGCTTGCCTGCCACCAGATAGCCGCCGATCAATAGGCCCAGGGCCATGGCCGCCAGGCCCCAGAAGCCGAACACATGCATCGGCCGGGTCAGGAAACGCTTCATGAACCAGACGGTGAGCAGGTCCATCAGCACCCGGAAGGTGCGGTCGATGCCGTAGTTGCTCTTGCCATGGCGCCGGGGGTGGTGGCCCACCTTCACTTCCGTAATCCGGGCTCCTTCGATGGCGGCTAAGGCCGGCAGGAAGCGGTGTAGTTCGCCGTAGAGATTCAGGTCACTGACTAATTCGCGTCGGTAGGCCTTGAGCGAGCAGCCGTAATCGTGCAGCACCACCCCGGTAACCCGGGCGATCAACTGGTTGGCGATCCTGGAGGGCAGCAGGCGGCTGATGGCTCCGTCCTGACGTTGGTGGCGCCAGCCGCTGACCAGGTCGAAGCCCTGTTCCAAGGTTTCCAGTAGCAGGGAGATGTCGGCGGGATCGTTCTGAAGATCGCCATCGAGGGTCACGATCACGCTGCCCAAGCTGGCATCAAATCCTGCCGCCATGGCGGCCGTTTGCCCGTAATTGCGGCGCAGCAGCACCACCACCAGTTCCGGTGTGGTCGCCGCCAGTTGCCGCAGCAGTGAGGCGCTGTCATCACTAGAGCCATCATCCACCAGCACCAGCTCAAAGCTGCGGCCCAGGGGCCTTAGGGACGCCAGCAGTTGGGCCACGAGCTGGGGCACGCTGGCCTCCTCGTTGAACAGCGGCACCACCACGGAGAGATCAGGCACCAATCCCCACTGCTGTTTGCAGCAACCTTGCAGGCAGCAACTTAGGTCGCAGCTGTTCGCCGCCCAGGGCCCCAGGTCGAGAGACTCAGGCCAGGGTGGTGCCGTCGTGGCAGCGCTGCACCCGGCCCGCGCCCCGCAGCTCTAGCCGGTAGTGGCGGCTGATCGGATCCTGGTGGTGGTTGCCGAGGCTGTTAATGCCCAGGCCGTTATGGCCGTGGTCGCGGCCGGAGCTGTGCAGGTAGCGGCCCTGGCCGAGGTGGAGCCCCACATGGGTGCAGCGGGTGGGCTGGCCAAAAAAGATCAAGTCGCCTGGTTGCAACAGGCCATAGGTGCCTGGGCGCACCGCCACCGGTTGGCAGAACCGTTCCTGCTGGTAGGCGTCGCGGGGGATCCAGATTCCAGCCTGGGCGAAGGCGGCCTGGGTGAAGCCGGAGCAGTCGTAATCGGGCCCAAGCCTGCCGCCCCAGAGGTAGCAGTTGGGCCGTTCTCGGGCCGCTGCCGCGAAGGCCAATACCGAATCCAGCCGAGCCCTGATCGCCGCGCTGGTCAACAACTGGGGTGGCCGGGGGCTGGAGGCCCTGGCCTGGCCCAGCAGCTGGGCGGGATCGATCCAGCCGGGATAGCCGTCCTCGACTAGGCGCACCCCCAGGCGCCTGGCTCCTGCCGGATCGGCGCCGGTCACGGTCAACTGGCGGCCGGCGGCGGCCTCGGTGGCCAGCCCCTGGCCGCGGGGGTTGCTGTAGCAGGGCACCGCTGCCAGCAGGGTCCAGGTGGTGCCCCACTGAAGGAGTTCGGGGGCAGCCGGGGTGCCTGGCGCCAGGATGCCTAAGTTCGTGAATGCCACAGGCGGCGCTGATGGGGATCTACGGCCCGGATGGGGCAATGGACGCGATCCTCGCCGATGGGATTGCGGCCTTGGAGGCGGACGGGCGCCCCTCCCTCAAGGACGAGCTGTCGGTGACCTGGCTGCGCTACCCCAGCTCGCCTTTGGCGGGGGCCTGGGGCGATGGTTCCCAGGCCCTTGCCGTCCACGGGGCCAGCTGGGCAGGCGAGCGGGCCCGCTATCCAGCCAGCGTGGTCAAGCTCGCCTATCTGGTGGCCACAGAAGCTTGGCTACAGCGCCAATGGCTGGAGCGCTCGCCCGAGCTCGAGCGGGCTTTGGCGGCGATGATCCGGGATTCCAGCAATGACGCCACTGGCCTGGTACTGGACCTGCTCAGCGGCACTACCAGCGGTCCGGAGCTGCCCCCTTGGGCCTTGGCCAGCTGGAGTGAGCAACGCCAGCTGGTCAACCGCTGGTATGGCTCCCTGGGATGGCAGGAGTGGCAAGGTTGCAATGCCTGCCAGAAAACCTGGGGCGATGGCCCCTTTGGCCGGGAGCGCCAGTCCTACGGCCCGGATTTGGCCAACCGCAACCGGCTCAGCACGGACTTCACGGCAAGGTTGCTGCACGGGGTGATCAGCGGCTCGCTGGTGTCGCCCCTGGCCTGTCAGCGCATGCAGGCCCTGCTGCAGCGAAGCCTTGATCCGGAAGCACGCCGCGCCGATCCGGAGAATCAGGTGGATGGCTTCCTGGGCGCAGGCCTGCCCGGCGCTGCCCGCCTCTGGAGCAAGGCCGGCTGGATGAGCCAGGCCAGGCACGATGCGGCCTACATCGAAATCGAAGGCCACCTGCCCTTCCTGGTGGTGGCCTTCAGCGAGGGCCCCGCCCGGGCAACCGATGCCCAGCTGCTGCCGGCCCTGGCCCAGAGGCTTGCCGAGGCTTGCCGGGCATGAGGTTCGCGGGGAGGGCTCGCCTGGCCACACTTTTGGCCTTCCCCCATGGCCATGGCTAGGCAAACGGGCTTTGCTAGGCAGGAGCGAGCTCCCCTGCAAAATCCGATGCCCCTAATTCCCCGTTGGCGCTTCATGACCGATGAGGCCAAGGCCCTGACCAAGCGAACCGCCGTTTCGGCTGGTGTCGTGGTGCTGGTGTTGTTGGTTTTTAGGTCCCTGCTGCCCTGGCTGCTGCTGGCGCTCGCCGCCTACTGGATCTGGAAGGTTGTCAGCAAGTCATAAAATTAGGGCCAAACCATGGGCCGACTAAGGCCCCCAACGGAGGGCGCGTTTTTGATGGCCACGGCTGATCGGAACAGCCTTCCAGTTAGGTGAATGCCATCTAATCGGCAAGTTGTCTGGCCATTGCCATGAACTTCAGCTTTCTCTAGGCCATCTAAAAGTGTCTCAGCATGCTGCCAATTTCCCCTGGCTGGCAGGGTTAAGTTGTGTGCCTTGTGAGATATTGTAGAGAATGATAGTGCCAAAAAGGCATCCATTCCTCGAATACTGGTTTAAAACGGAGAGGGAGGGATTCGAACCCTCGACAAAAGTTGCCTCCTGTAACTCCTTAGCAGGGAGCCGCCTTCAACCACTCGGCCACCTCTCCAGGTGCTTTGCCATCTTATCAGCGGGCTGCCCGGATCGCCCAGTCCTGGGATGGCCTGTTGTGATCCCAGCGGCGAACCGGCCCGCCCTAGGGCACTAGTCCCCATGGCGATCTGGCCTAGGAGGCACGTCAGCTGTCGGTGCCTAGGCGCGGCAGGCGGTGTTTGAAGCCGCAGAGGATTTCCCAGGGGATCGTGCCGCAGGCGTCGCTCCAGGTCTTCGGACTGATGCCGGGCTCGATGTCGTTCTCGCCGCCCAGCAGGGTCACGGTGGCGCCTAGCTCCAGGTCGGGGGCATCGGTGACATCGATCACCATCTGATCCATGGTGATCGCCCCCACCTGGGGCAACAGCCGGCCCCGGTGCAATACCTGTAATTGCCCCGACAGCAGCCTTGGAACCCCATCGGCGTAGCCGATGCCGACGACCGCTAGGCGGCTGGGCCGTTGGGTAATGAAACGGTGGCCATAGCTCACCCCCACCCCCGCCGGCACGTCCCGTAGCAGGCTGACCCGCGCCCGTACCCGCATGGCCGGCCGCAGGGCGATGTCGTTGCCAAGGTGGGCGGCGGGGCGGTGGCCATAGAGGGCCAGGCCCACCCTCACTAAGTCGAAGTGGAGGCTGGGGCTGCGCAGGGTGCCGGCCGAATTGGCCAGGTGGCGGCAGCCCACCGCCAGCCCCTGGTTTTGCACTTCCGCAAGAACGCTTTCATAGCGCTGCAATTGCAGGCGGCTCAGGTCCTCGTCCTGGTTGCCTTGTTGGTTGAGGTTCTGGTCAAGGGGGGCGTCGGCATGGGCCAGGTGGGAATAGATCCCGGCCAACTGGATCGAGTCCAGGTTGCTGATCGCTTGCGCCAGCCGGGGACCCTCTTGCCAATCGGCGCCCAGGCGGGTCATGCCGGTATCCACTTTGAGGTGCACCGCCATGGGCCGGCCGCTGCCGTTGGCCAGGTTCTGGCAAAGCAGGGCCTCGCGCAAGGTGCTGAGCGTGGGCATCAGCTGGGCCTGCAGGCAGTTGCGTAGTTCCTCTGCTTGGACCAGGTTGCCGAGCACGAGCACGGGTTCGTGGAAGCCGGCCTGGCGCAGCTCCAGCCCTTCCCCCAGGGTGGCCACGCCAAAGCAGCTGGCCCCACCTGCCGCCGCCGCCCGGGCGACTGGCACGGCCCCATGGCCGTAGCCATCGGCCTTGACCACAGCCATCAACTGGCAGCCAGGGTCCATGGAACGCCTCAGGGCCCGCACATTGGCAGTGATCGCTTGCCCACTCACTTCAACCCAGGCGCGCTGGCGCGGGTGGGTGCCGAGCTCCGGCTGGTTGGAGCGGTCCGTTTTGGTGGTGTTCGGGGGGGCCAGGGGTAGGGCGGGGGAGTGGGGCATGCGGTCCGACATCAGCCAACGGTAGACGGCATCACAGGTGGGCTTTCTAGCTCCCGTTAGCATGCTGGCAACCAGGCGCATGGGCATGGGCCGAGTACTCGTTCTCAACGCCTCCTATGAGCCGCTGAACATCACCACCTGGCGGCGTGCCACGGTGATGGTGTTGAAGGGGAAAGCCGAAGGGCTTGAGCACGAAAGGGGGCGCCAGCTGCGGCCCGATGTGCTGCTGCCAACGGTGATCCGCCTGCGCCAGTTCGTTCGGGTGCCCTTCCGGCCCCTGGCCCTCACCCGCCGAAACGTCTTTCACCGGGACGGCCATTGCTGCCAGTACTGCGGCTACGAAGGCGAGCAGCTCTCGATCGACCACGTGATCCCCCGCAGCCGCGGTGGCCAGGATGTCTGGGAGAACGTGACCACGGCCTGTCTGCGCTGCAACGTGCGCAAGGGCAACCGCACGCCGCGGGAGGCGGAGATGCCCCTCAATCGGGTTCCGCGGCGGCCTAGCAGCAGCCTGGCCTTTGAGGCCACCCGTCAGATGCGCTCTGGCCAACACGCCGAATGGGCCAAGTATGTGATCGGCGTCGAGCAGGTCGCCTAGCCAGTGATCTGGCTGGGCTTCCGCTTGGCTGGGCTTTAGCCGCTCTGATCCGCTAGGGCTTCGAGTTGCCGTTGCTGATCAGCGGCGATGCAGGCGCCAATGACATCGGCCAGTTGACCCTGCAACACCGGTTCCAGGGCGAAGTTGCGGCCGAGGCGGTGGTCGGTGCTGCGGTTGTCCTTGAAGTTGTAGGTGCGGATCTTTTCGCTGCGGTCGCCGCTGCCGACCTGGGCGCGCCGCTGGGAGCTTTCCTTGGCGTTGGCTTCGGCCAGCTGGAGCTCATAGAGCTTGGCGCGCAGGATCTCCATGGCCCGTTCGCGGTTTTGCAGCTGGGAGCGCTGCTGGGTGCAGAACACCCGAATGCCGGTGGGTTTATGCAGCAGGTCCACCGCCGTTTCCACCTTGTTGACGTTCTGGCCACCGGCGCCGCCGGAGCGGGCGGTGCTGATCTCCAGGTCGCCCGGATCGATCTGCACCTCCACCGGATCGGCCTCGGGCATCACGGCCACCGTGGCCGTGGAGGTGTGCACCCGCCCCTGGGATTCGGTGGCCGGCACCCGCTGCACCCGGTGCACGCCAGCCTCATACTTCAGCTGGCTGTAAACACCCGGGCCTTTGATCGCCAGGATCAGTTCTTTGTAGCCGCCTAGTTCGGCCTCCGAGGCACTCACTGGATCGACTCGCCAGCCAATGCTTTGGGCGTAGCGCTCATACATCCGGGCTAGATCGCCGGCCCAGATGCTGGCCTCATCACCGCCGGCCCCGGCCCGGATCTCCAGCATCACGCTGCGTTCATCGCGGGGATCGGTGGGCAGCAGGGCCAGGGTGAGCCGTTTTTCGATCATCCCGATCTGGCCTGCGAGGCTGGCTAGCTCCTCCTGGGCCAGGCTTTCCATCTCCAGGTCGCCGCGGTGTTCCTTGAGCAGGCTGCGGGCGTCGAGTTGCTGCTGCTGCAGGTGTTGTAGCTCGCCGTAGTCGTTGACCAAGGGTTCCAGCTTGGCCCGCTCCCGGGCAATCGGTTCGAGCTGGCTGGGGTCCGCCGCCACGGAGGGATCGGCCAGTTGGCGCTCGAGGCTGGCAAAGGTGCGGCAGGCCGTCTCCAGCCGTTCACTCAGAAAGGAGGTGTCCATGGCTCGGGGCCCCTGCAGGGACAGCAAAAAGCCGGATGCCCTGGAGCATCCGGCGGCGAACAAGGGGAACAGCGCGTTCCGATCTCAGGCTTCGGTGCTGGCTGCTTCGGGAGCTGTTTCTGCAGCCGTCTTTTCGGCCGCCGCAACGGCGCTGGGGCTGCCACCCATGCCGTATTTGCGCATGAAGCGATCCACCCGGCCCTCGGTATCGAGGATTTTTTGGGTGCCGGTATAGAAGGGATGGTTGCCACTCCACACATCGACGTGGAGCTCGGGTGAGGTGGAGCCGGTGGTCATTACCACCACTCCGTTGCAGATCACCTTGGCATCGGGATACCAGGTGGGATGGATGTCGGGCTTGGCCATGGCGAAAATCAGCGCTTGGAGAACTGGGGTGCCTTACGGGCTTTCTTCAGACCGTATTTACGACGCTCCTTGGCGCGGGGATCGCGGCTGAGGTGGCCTTCGGTCTTGAGGGGCTTGCGGTTGTCCGGGGACAGGTCGCACAGGGCCCGGGCCGTACCCTGCTTGATGGCATCGGACTGGCCGGTGAGACCACCGCCACGCACGTTGACCAGCAGGTCGTACTCGCTAGAGAGACCCAGGGTCTGGAGAGGAGCCTTCACCGCCGCCAGGTAGGCGGGGTTGTAGTTGAGGTAGTTGTCACCGGGGCGCCCATTAATGGTGATAGCTCCGGTACCGGGAACCACCCGAACGCGGGCCACGGAGGTCTTGCGACGACCCGTTCCCCAGTAGACGACGCGGTTGTTGGAGGTGCTCATGATGCGGTGGTGGCGGGATCGAGCGCGAGAACCTTGGGTTGCTGGGCAGCGTGGGGATGCTCCACACCCTTGTAAACCTTCAGCTTGCGGAACAGCTGGCGCCCGAGGGCGTTGTGGGGAAGCATGCCCTTGATCGCTTTCTCGATGATCCGCTCTGGAAGGCGGGCCTGCAGGGCGGCGAAGCTTTCGGTCTTCATGCCACCCGGACGACCGGAATGGCGGCGATAAACCTTTTGGGTAGCCTTGTTGCCGCTCACCTTCACCTTTTCGGCATTGACGATGACGACGAAGTCACCGGTGTCGAGGTGGGGGGCGTAGTTGGGGTTGTTCTTGCCCCGAAGAACTTGGGCGACCTCACTGGCAAGGCGGCCCAGGGTCTGATTCTCCGCATCCACCAGAAACCACTGGCGGTCGGAAGCATCAATGTTGGGGACGAGAGTCTTGTTCATCGCGCCGGCGGGCCGGATCGGGGTAGCGCGCCATCGGGGGAGATGGGGCTGGACAGGGAACGGCAGCTCACCTGACAAGGCAGGTGGCAGAAGCTCGTACAAACGACCTTACCTCTTCGGCGTCCCGGCCCCTGGGGGCCAGGGACGGGCGAGATCGGGGCTCGATCGGCTGCACGGGGGGCCTTGATCGCTTGATCGGCCCTGGGTGGTGGAAATCTCCGTGGAACCGGGCTGCCTTGGATGGGGTGCCCAGGTTCAGGGTCCAGGCTCCTCGGCTGGGCCGGGGGAGCTGGACTCCAGAGATTCGCTTGACCCAAGCAAATACCGTGGTTGGCTAGCGTACCACGCCGCTTTTGGGAAAAGCGGTTCGAGATAGCCCACCCGTAGCAGGCAGAGCCCCTGGGGAGGCGCTGCCTCCTTCACTTCCGAGCGGGCCTGGCTGCGCCAGCGCCGCTGGAAATCGGCCAGGCTCAGGCGCCTCTCGCCCACGGCTACCAATTGGCCGATGAGTAGGCGCACCATGCCGTAAAGGAAGCCGCTGGCCTGGATCTCGGCCACAACAAGGTCTCCCTGGCGTTCCAGCTCCACCGCCTGGACCGTGGTGCGGCCATGGGCGCGGCTACTACCGGCTCGCATGAAGGCAGAGAAGTCATGCTCCCCCAGCAGGTCTTCGAGGGCCGCCGCCATCAGGCCCTCATCGAGCCGGCTCTGGTAGCGATGCCAGCTCCAGGGGCTGAGGAACAGGTTGGGAATCGGGCCGTTGTAGAGGGTGTAGCGGTAGCGGCGATAGCGGGCAGAGAAGCAGGCGTGCCAGCTGGCGGGCACCTCCCGGGCGGCCCGCACGCGGATGCTGGCGGGTAGGCGGCCATTGAGGGCGGGTGCCCAGCGCTGGGCTGGAATCGGACCGGCCACATCGAAATGAACCACCTGGCCGGCCGCATGCACGCCGCTGTCGGTGCGGCCGGCGGCCACCGCCGTGGCGGGCCGGTGGGGGTCGAGCTGGGCAATCGCCCCCTCCAGGGTCTCCTGGACGCTGGGGTGATGCGGTTGACGTTGCCAGCCGCAGTAGGCGCTGCCGTCGTATTGCAGGCAGATGGCGATGCGCCGGGTGCCTGGTGCCGCCTGGCTACGGCTGGTTGGACTGGTCTGGGCGAGCGTGGAATCCATGAAAAAGCCGCGATGGAGGTCAATCCAGCGCGGCAGAGGGGTGGGGGAGAAACCAGGTGCGGCTGCCGCGGGGACTGGTGCTCAGACCAGCTCGATGATTGCCATCTCGGCGTTGTCGCCCCGGCGGGGCACCGTGCGGATGATGCGGGTGTAACCACCGTTGCGATCGCCGTAACGCTCCTGGGCCTTATCAAACAGGGCGTGCACCAGCTGCTTGTCGTAGATGTAGCCAATCGCCCGGCGGCGGGCGGCCAGGGTGCCGTCCTTGGCCAGGGTGATCATGCGTTCGGTCTCATCGCGGAGGGCCTTGGCCCGCGCTTTGGTAGTGGTGACGCGACCTTCGCGGATTAGCTGGGTGGCCAGACCACGCAGCAGGGCTTTGCGTTGGTCGGCGGGGCGTCCCAACATGGGGACTCGGCACTGGTGGCGCATGGCTCTGGGGCGAGAAAGCGATTCGGGCGGGTAGGGGGCGCTGCGCTGATCGGCAGGGGCAGCCGGGGCTGGCCGATCAGGCGGTGGTGCGGCTCTGGGGCAGGGAGATGCCGATGCGCTCGAGGGCTTCGATCACCTCGTCGGCAGACTTAGAACCAAAGTTCTTGATCTCGAGCAGGTCTTCGTAGCTGAAGCCCATCAAGTCGGAGACGGAATTCACCTGGGCCCGCTTAAGGCAGTTGTAGGCCCGCACCGAGAGGTTGAGCTCTTCAAGCGGGATCTGGGCCTCAGCCGAAGGCTCGGGCTCCAGGCCGGGTTCGTCAGCCATGGTGAGGCTGGCGAGGGGCTGGAACATGGCGATCAGCTGGTTGGCGGCCTGGGCCATGGCGTCGTCAGGGGTGACGGAGCCATCGGTTTGGATTTCCAGGCGAAGGCGCTCGCGGGCCGAGCCGCCTTCGCCCACGGCGGTTTCATCCACCGTGTAGTTGACCCGGCGCACGGGCATGAACACCGCATCGATCTGGAGCAGGTCGATGGCGCTGCTGTCCTCATGGCGGCGATCCACGGGCCGATAGCCCACACCCCGCTCCACATGGACCTCCAGTTCAAGACCGAAGCCTTCGGCCACGGTGGCGATCGGCCGGTTGCCGTCGATCACCTGAACCTGGGAGGAGAACTGCAGGTGGGAGGCGGTGACCGTGGCAGGACCAGTGACAACCAGCCGGCCGATCTCAAGCTCGCGGTTGCGGCTGTTGACGGCCACCTCCTTGCAGTTGAGCAAGATGTCGAGCACGTCCTCGCGGACCCCCGGCACGGTGGCATATTCGTGGTTGACCCCGGCAATGCGCACAGCCGTAATGGCGCTGCCCTCGAGGGAGCCCATCAGGACACGCCGTAGGGAGTTACCAAGGGTGATGGCCTGGCCCCGGTCGAGGGGCCCGATCACAAAAACGCCCGTTTGGGAACGGTCTTCGGCGATCTGGTGCTCGACCCGATCAATCTGATACTGCAGCACGGTCTGAGGCTCAAAAGGAAAGGATTGGGCCCGCCTGGGGCCTGGGGCGCCGGTCTGGATCAGACCCGGCGACGCTTGGCGCGGCGGCAACCGTTGTGGGGCAGCGGCGTGACATCCCGGATCAGGGTGATCTCCAGGCCAGCCACCTGCAGGGCCCGGATCGCCGTTTCACGGCCGGAGCCAGGACCCCGGACCAGCACTTCGATCTGGCGCATGCCCTGTTCCAGGGCACGTCGACCGGCAGCTTCCGCCGCCGTTTGGGCAGCGAAGGGGGTGCCTTTGCGGGCCCCTTTGAAGCCACTGGCGCCGGCCGAGGACCAAGAGATCACCTCACCGGCCGTGTCGGTGATCGACACGATCGTGTTGTTGAAGGTGCTCTGGATGTGGGCGACACCGTTGGGCACGTTGCGCTTGGTCTTCTTTGCGCCTGATTTTTTGGCTGGCTTGGCCATGGACCTGGGGGTAGGGGAGTCGGGAGAGGAGCCACTAGTTGGGGCTCAGTGGGCGGCCTATTTCTTCTTGCCAGCCACGGTTTTGCGGGCACCCCGGCGGGTGCGGGCATTGGTTCGGGTGCGTTGGCCCCTAACCGGCAGGCCGGCCCGATGGCGACGACCACGGACGCAGCCGATGTCCTGGAGGCGCTTGAGGGCCATGCCCTCCTGGCGGCGCAGGTCGCCTTCCAGGGTGAAGCTTTCGACGGCGGCGCGCAGTTTTTGCACGTCGGCGTCCTCCAGATCCTTGACCCGGATGTCCGGGTTCACGCCTGACTTAGCAATGATTTTCTGGGCCCGGGTCAACCCGATGCCATACACGTAGGTGAGAGCAATCTCGATCCTCTTGTCACGAGGAATGTCGACACCGGCGATCCGAGCCACGAAAAAACGATCAGTTGGGCAGTTGGGGCCTAACCGCAGGCGGTTGGGCGGGGGTGGGTTCAGATCAGGGGCCCGATTGGGGGTCGGGCTTGAGTGGACCTTGAAGCTGGGCCTGGCGGAGGCAGGACCGGAACCCAGGTGGGCAGGAGCCAACTTGGGGAGCCTGGACCTGCTACGGGGCAGGTATCCAGACAGGAATGGAACGGCAAGGGGCCCAGGGTTGGGTCAACCCTGGCGCTGCTTGTGCTTGGGGTTGGGGCAGATCACCATCACCCGACCATGGCGGCGGATCACCCGGCACTTGTCGCACATTTTCTTGACCGAGGCGCGCACCTTCATGGGTGTGAGCTCTCCACTTTCCAAACGACGACTGTACCACACTGGTCAACTAGTGAGCTCCAGGATCCGAGTTGCAATGGCCTCGACGCTGCCGGAGGCATCGACAGGTTCCAGCAGCTGGCGCTGGCGGTAGTAGCTGATCAGGGGCTCGGTTTGCTCCCGGTAGACCTCGAGCCGGTGGCGAATCACTGCCTCGTTGTCGTCGGCCCGGCCCCGACCCAGCAGGCGCTGGATCAGTAGGTCGTCGTCGAGCTCCATCAGCACCACGAGCTCGACCTGCTGGGCCAGATCCTCCAGGAGGCTGTTGAGGGCTTCAGCCTGCACCAGGTTGCGGGGGAAACCATCGAGCAGCCAGCCGCCGCTGTGGCCCACCAGGCGGCTGCGCACGATTGCCAAGACCAGGCCATCGCTGACCAGTTCGCCGCGGGCCATCACCGCTTCGGCCTCGCGGCCCAGCTCCGTAGCCGCGGCCACTTCAGCCCGCAGCAGGTCACCGGTGGAGAGGTGTAAAAGACCTTGGCTGGCGGCTAGGCGCTCGGCCTGGGTGCCCTTGCCGGCGCCGGGGGGGCCAAGGAAGAGGAGGCGTTGTTTCATCAAGGGCTTGCGAAGGGATACGGGAGGGGCCGGCCGGGATGGCTCAGGAGCCCAAGCTCTGGTAGGGAGGGGTTCGGCGCTGGCCGGCTCACTGCCGCACCATGCCCTCGTAGCGCTGGGAGATCACGTAGGTCTGCACCTGCTTGGCCGTGTCAATCGCCACACCCACCAGGATCAACAAGGAGGTGGCCCCCAGGCCCTGGAAGGTTTTCACCTGGGTGGCTGATTCGACTGCCGAGGGGATGATGGCCACGGCCCCGAGGAACAGGCCCCCTAGCAGGGTGAGCCGGTTTTGCACCTTGCCGAGATAGAGGGCCGTGGCCGAACCGGGCCGCACCCCCGGCACGGCGACGCCGGAGCGCTTGAGGTTCGTGGCGATATCGATCGGATTCACCGCCAGGCTGGCGTAGAAGAAGGAAAAGCCGCAGATCAGGCCAAAGAACAGCAGGGCATAGAGCCAGGGGGTGCTGCTATTTGGGCTCAGGTAGCCAGCTGCCTTGATCAGCCAGGGAGTCTTGGTCATGTTGGCGACCGTCAGGGGCAGGAAGACCACCGCTGAAGCGAAGATGATCGGCATCACGCCGCCGGCGTTGAGCTTCAGGGGCAGGTAGCTCTGGCGGGCGGCCAGCAGGTTGGCGCCGCCCACCTGGCGTTTGGCACTGACGATCGGGATGCGGCGGTTGCCCTCCTGCACAAAAATGATGCCAAGGATCGTGGCCAGGAACACGATCACCAGCACAACAATGCCGCCAACCGTGCTGCGGTCACCGCTTTGGGCCAGCTCGATCGTGGAGCCCAGGGCCTGGGGCAAGGTGGCAACGATGTTGACGAAGATCACCAGGGAGGCTCCCTGGCCGATGCCCCGTTCGGTGATCACCTCACTGATCCACATCACCACCATCGAACCCGTCACCAGGGCCAGGGAGGTTTGGACCACAAAGACCAGGTCGCTGCTGCCGGCCGAGGCATAGGGGCGCAGGATCAGGGCAAAAACGATGCTTTGCAGCAGGCCCCAGCCCAGGGCCACATAGCGAGTGATTTGGGCGATCTTGCGTCGTCCTGCCTCGCCCTCATTTTTTTGGAGATCCTCCAGCTGGGGCAGGGCGGCCGTGAGCAGCTGCAGGATGATCGAGGCGTTGATGAAGGGCAGGATGCCCAGGCCAAACACCCCCAGGGTGGAGATGCCGCCGCCGGTGAAGATGTCGAGGAAGCCAATCAGTTGGCCGCCCTTGGCGATGAAGTCTTGGAAGGCGAGGCGATCGATGCCGGGCACGGGGATGTAGATCCCCAGGCGCACCAGCAGCAGCAGGCCCAGGGTGACTAGCACCCGGTCGCGCAGGGCCTTGGCCTGGATCAGCTGGCTGATGATTTCCCCAGCACTGGGATTTCGGCCCCGGCTTACGAGCATGGTGACGACAAGGGGAGAGGGAGAAGGGGCGGAGGCGAAAAAAAACCGTCTGCCCGGCCCTAGGGGCATGGCAGACGGCAAGACCTTAGGAAAGGGCGTCCAAAGGCGGATCAGTCGTTGAGGTCGCAGCTGCCGCCGGCCGCTTCGATCTTGGCCCGGGCACTGGCGGTGAAAGCCGCAGCCTGAACCGTCAGCTTGACGGCCAGTTCGCCATTGCCGAGCACCTTGAGGGGGTACTTGGGACTGGTGACGATGCCGGCCTTCACCAGGGAATCCAGGGTGACAGTACTGCCAGCCTCCAGGTCGGCCAGGTTCTCCACGTTGATCACGGTGAAGTTCTTGGGGTTGATCAGGGTGAAGTGCTTGAGCTTGGGCACGCGCCGGTAGAGGGGCATCTGGCCACCCTCAAAACCGGGGCGGGTGGGACGGCCCGAGCGGGACTTCTGACCGCGCATACCGAAACCGCAGCTGGCTCCCTGGCCGGCGGCGATGCCGCGGCCCTTGCGGGTTTTGCGGCGACGGGACCCAGGCTGGGGCTGGAGGGATTCAAGACGAAGCGTCATGGCGATTCTCAGGAGTAGATCTGCTCAAGGGAAATGCCCCGCTCCTTGGCGGTCTCCTTGTGGGTGCGCAGCCCCTGGAGCGCTTCCATGGCGGCGCGGGCATTGTTCAGCGGCGTTTTCGAGCCGAGGCGCTTGGCCAGCACGTTCTTGATGCCGGCGAGCTCTAGCACCGTGCGGATCGAGCCACCCGCGATCACACCGGTACCAGGGGCAGCCGGACGGATCAGGACACTGGCGGCGCCATCGCGGCCATTGCTGAGGGTGGGGATCGAGCTGTGGCGGGTGAGGGGCACCTTGACCAGGTGCTTTTTGCCATCGGTGACGCCCTTGCGGACGGCTCCGATCACATCGCCGGCCTTGCCGACACCGACGCCGACCTGGCCGCGCTCATTGCCGACGACAACGATGGCCCGGAAGCTCATCTTTTTACCGCCCTTAACGGTTTTGGAAACCCGGCGGATTTGCACCACCCGTTCCTGCCATTCGGAGTCACGCTCCTGGCCACGGCGGTTGTCACGGCCGCGGCCGCCACCGCCGCGGCGGTCGCCGCCGCCCTTGCCTTCACCGCCACGGTTACCACCGCCACCACCGCCACCGCGGGTCGGTTGACCCTCGGCAGCTGCGGGCACGTCGGATGCCGCCGGAATTTTGCTGGACTGGATTTGATCGTTGGTTTCGGTCATGGTGAGAGCAGGGATCAGAACTGAAGGCCCGCTTCCCGGGCGGCGTCAGCCAGGGCCTTGACCCGGCCGTGGTACAGGTTGCCGCCTCGATCGAAGACCACCTGCTGGATGCCCTGGGCGAGGGCGCGCTGGGCGACCAGCTCCCCGACGGCCACAGAGGCATCGCAGGTGGCACCGGTTTTGACCGTGACGCGCAGATCCTTGTCGAGGGTCGACGCGGAGCAGATCGTGCTCTGGGCGTCGTCGTCGATGAGCTGGGCGTAGATGTGGTTGTTGGAGCGGAACACAGCCAGGCGTGGACGCACGGCGCTGCCATTGAGGTAGCGGCGCAGGCGACGGTGTCGCTTCTGGGTCTGCTGTTTGCGGGAGAGGGTGGCCATGGGGATGCAGGGTAACGGCGATCAGACAGATCTCATTTCTTACCGGTCTTGCCGGCTTTGCGGAGAATCTTCTCGCCTTCGAACTTGATGCCCTTGCCCTTGTAGGGCTCAGGGGGACGAATGGCCCGCACCTTGGCGGCTTCGTTGCCCACAATCTCCTTGTCGGCGCCAGACACCAACACCGTGGTGTTGCCATCGACGGCGAAGGTGATGCCGGCAGGAGGATCCATCTCGACCTGATGGCTGTAACCGGCGCTGACCACCAGCTTCTTGCCCTGAACAGCAGCGCGGTAGCCCACGCCGATGATCTCGAGCTTGCGGGTGAAGCCCTGGCTCACCCCTTCGACCATGTTGGCCACAAGGGTGCGGCAGAGGCCGTGGCGCTCGCGCGAGCGGCGGTGGCTGCTGGTCGGGCTCACCACAATGGTGTTGCCGTCTTGGGCAATGCTCACCCCGTCGGGCAGGGTGCGGCTTAATTCCCCTTTGGGGCCCTTCACGGTGACAGCGAGGCCGTTGAGGCTGACGCTGACCTTATCGGGAACAGAAATTGGTGCTTTACCAATACGAGACATGGAAACCTCCCAGTTCAGTAGACATAGCAGAGCACTTCGCCGCCCACGCCCTGTTTGCGGGCGTCACGGTCGCTCATCACACCTTTGGAGGTGGAGATGATGGCCACACCGAGACCGCCCAGCACTTTGGGGAGCTGGCGGGTGTTCTTGTAAATCCGCAGGCCTGGCTTGCTCACCCGTTGCACGGAACGGATGATCGGCAGGCGGTGCTTGCCGTTGTACTTGAGACCAAGCACGAGGGTGGTCAAAACGCCTTCTCCTTCTTCGGAGATGTCGCTGATGAATCCCTCCTGCTGCAGCACTTTTGCAATGCTGCGGGCCATGCGCGAGGCAGGCACCTTGGTGGTCTGGTGGCGCTTCTCACTCGCATTGCGGATGCGAGTGAGCATGTCTGAAATTGGGTCGTGGTTGGCCATGGGTCGGGTCCGAGGAGGGCTCAGTTGCTGCGGAACGGCATTCCCATCTCGCGGAGGAGGGCCCGGCCCTCTTCGTCGTTACGGGCACTGGTCACGATGGTGATGTCCATGCCCCGGATGGCGTCAATCTTGTCGAAGGAAATCTCCGGAAAGATGATTTGCTCGCGGACACCCAGGGTGTAGTTCCCCCGGCCGTCAAAGCTTTTCGGGCTGACGCCGCGGAAGTCCCGGATGCGGGGCAGGGCCAGGTTGATCAGGCGCTCCAGGAAGGCGTACATGCGGTCGCCGCGAAGGGTGACAGCAACGCCGATTGGCATGCCGGCACGAATCTTGAAACCAGCGATGGCTTTTTTCGCCCTGGTCACCAGGGCCTTTTGGCCGGTGATCGTGGCAATTTCCTGGATCGAGGCCTCGAGCGCCTTGGCGTTCTGGGCGGCCTCACCTAGGCCCCGGTTGATGGTGACCTTGAGCACCTTCGGGACTTCGTGGACGTTCGAGAGATTGAGATCTTTCAGCAACTTGGGCTGGATCGTCTCCCGATAGCTCTGTTTGAGGGACATGGCGGGGGGAAGGGGGTGCGCTTCTGGGCGTTGTCAGAAGGCGGACGGGATCGGGTCAGGGGATGGGGAATGGGGCAAAACGCGTGGGCTGCTTAAGGGAGCAGTTCACCGGTTTTCTTGAGGCGGCGCTGTTTGGTGCCGTCTGCGTTGACAACGATCTCGACGCGGCTGGCCACCTTTTTATCGGTGGAATACAGCATCACATTGGAGGCGTGCAGCGAGGCTTCCTCGGTAACGATGCGGCCTGTCTCGCCTTCTTGCGTTGGCTTGACATGGCGCGTGCGCAGGTTGATGCCCTGCACGATCAGCCGGTTTTCCGTGGGCAGGGTGCGCAGGACCTCACCGGTCTTGCCCTTGTCCTTGCCGCTGATCACTTGGACGGTGTCGCCCTTTTTGACGCGCATCTTGATGCGCGTGGTGGGCTTGGCCTTGGGGGTGGCGGTTGCCATGGTCAGATCACCTCCGGAGCGAGGGACACGATCTTGGTGAAGTTCCGCTCCCGCAGTTCACGGGCGACGGGACCGAACACGCGGGTGCCCTTGGGGTTGTTGTCGTTGCCCAGGATCACGGCGGCGTTGTCGTCAAACCGGATCGAGTTGCCGGTGTCGCGGCGCAGGGTGGCGCGGGTGCGCACCACAACGGCCTTGACTACATCGGACTTCTTGACGCCCATGTTGGGCATGGCGTCCTTGACGGCGGCCACAATCACATCACCGACGTGGGCATAACGCCGGTTGGTGCCGAGCACCCGGATGCATTGGATGCGCTTGGCGCCGCTGTTGTCAGCGACGTTTAGGTAGGTTTCCTGCTGAATCATCGGTTGGGACTCCTCAGCTGGCGCTGGATGGGGACAGGATTTCAGCCACGGCCCAACGTTTGGTGCGGCTGAGGGGACGGGTTTCGGTAATGCGAACCCGGTCACCCACGCGGCAGGAATTCTCCTCGTCGTGGGCTTTGTAGCGGGTGGTGCGGCTGACGGTCTTTTGATAGATGGGATGGGGGAAGCGGTTTTCGACCGCCACTACCACCGTTTTTTCCATCTTGTCGCTGACGACGGTGCCGACCCTTTCCTTGAGTGCCATGGCGTTTCAGTGGGGGTTCAGGAGGCGACGGTGGCGCGGCTGCGCTCCGTTTTCACCGTCATCAATTGGGCCAGCCGGATGCGGGCAGCTTTGAAACGGTGGGGTTTTTCGAGCCGGCGGGTGGCCTGCTCGAAGCGCAAGGTGAACAGTTCGCGGCGGATGCCATCGATCTGATCATTGATCTCGCCGTCGGTGAGCTTGCGGGCCTCGGCGATGTCGGGACGGGCCATGGTCAGGACTCCACGGTGACGGCGGCTTCTGGGCTGGCCTTGACGGCAGCACCAGAGGGAGCCTGGTCGGCCAGGCTCAGGAACTTGGTCTTGATCGGCAGTTTGAACTGGGCCAGACGCATGGCCTCCTTGGCGATTTCGGGGGTGAGTTCGGCACCACCCATCTCAAAGAGGATGCGACCGGGCTTGACCACGGCCACCCAGAACTCTGGGTTGCCCTTACCAGAGCCCATCCGGGTTTCGGCCGCGCGCATGGTGACGGGCTTGTCCGGGAAGATCCGGATCCAGATCTGGCCGCCCCGCTTGACGTAGCGGCTCATGGCCCGACGGCTGGCTTCAATTTGGCGGGAGGTGATCCAGCCACATTCTTGGGCCTGAAGCGCATACTCACCGAAGGCAATCGTGGCGCCCCGGGTGGCGACGCCGCGCATGCGGCCCCGCTGCTGTTTGCGAAAATTGACTCTTTTAGGACTTAGCATAATTTAGATTTCCTGATCACTCCTCGTTGGAGCGGTCTTCGAACTGTTGGGGCCGCCGATTCGCGCGCCGCTTGGGTGAAACACCCACCGGCTGCTTGTCGGATTGCCCTGGCAGCACTTCGCCCTTAAACACCCAGACCTTGATGCCCAGGACGCCATAGGTGGTTGTGGCCACCTTGGTGGCGTAGTCGATGTCGGCCCGCAGGGTATGCAGGGGAACACGACCTTCGCGGGTCCATTCGGTCCGGGCGATCTCGGCGCCGTTGAGGCGACCGCTCACTTGGATTTTGAGGCCAAGCACGCCAGCCCGTTGGGCCCGCTGCACGGTCATGCGCATGACCCGTCGGAAGGCCACCCGCTTTTCCAATTGCTGGGCGATGTATTCGGCCAGCAGGAAGGCGTCGGCGTCGACGCGCTCCACTTCGACCACGTTGATGCGCACCTGACGGTTGCGATCGCCAATGGTCGTTTGGATACCGGTGCGGAGGTCCTCAATGCCGGTGCCTTGGCGGCCGACAAGCACGCCTGGGCGGGCGGTCTTGAGTTCCACTTCAAGCTGGTCGGCCTTACGGGCAATCAGCACGTCGCTGATGCCAGCGGCGCCGTATTTCTTGTGGATGAACTTGCGGATCCGGTCGTCCTCTTGGAGGAGGGTCGGATACGTTTTGCTGGGTGCATACCAGCGGGACCGGTGTTCCTGGGTGATCCCCAGGCGCAGTCCGGTTGGATGGATCTTGTGTCCCATCGGTCGGTGTCCTCGGGGGTCAGGCGGAAGGGGCCACAGCAATGCTGATGTGGCAGGTCTGTTTTTTGATCGCGTAGGCGCGACCCTGGGCGCGGGGCCGGAAGCGCTTCAGGGACGGACCCATGTCAGCGCTAGCGGTGGTGATCACCAGGGAGGACGGATCCAGGCCCATGTTGTGTTCAGCGTTGGCCACGGCCGAACGCAGCACCTTGGTGATGGGTCCGGTGGAGCGGTAGGGCATGAACTCCAGCATGATCAAGGCGTCCCGATAGGTCCGACCACGGATCTGGTCGAGCACGCGACGGACCTTTGACACGGAGCCTCGGATGAAGCGCCCGTGGGCGAGTGCCTGGGTGGGGGGTGGGTTGGCCATGTCCTAGCGACCTCCTTTCTTGTCCTTGATGTGGCCTCGGAAGGTACGCGTGGGCGCGAATTCTCCGAGTTTGTGGCCCACCATCTGTTCCGTCACGTAGACGGGGAGATGGGCCTTGCCGTTATGGACGGCAATGGTGTGACCGATCATCATCGGCAGGATCGTGGAAGCCCGCGACCAAGTCTTGATGACGGATTTGTCTTCGGTGGCGTTTTGCTTTTCAACCTTGCGAAGCAGGCTGTCAGCAACAAACGGACCTTTTTTGAGTGAACGTCCCATGGTGGTTTAAGCGAAAAGCAAAGCGGTGTGGTTCATCAGGAATCGCGTCCGCCACGGCTCCGCTTGGAGGTGCGGCGACGTTTCCGGAGCACAAACCGATTGCTGGGTTTGTTCCGCTTACGGGTCTTGTATCCCAGGGCCGGTTTGCCCCAGGGGGTGACGGGACCCGCCCGACCGATCGGTGCCCGACCCTCGCCACCACCGTGGGGGTGATCGCAGGGGTTCATCACACTGCCGCGCACTTCGGGGCGGCGTCCGAGCCAGCGTTTGCGGCCGGCTTTGCCGAGGCTGGTGTTACGCACCTCGGCGTTGCCCACTTCACCCAGGGTGGCGTAGCACTCGCGGCGAACGAGGCGCACCTCGGTGGAGGGCAGCTTGAGGGCGACGTAATCGCCTTCCTTGGCCATTACCTGGGCGCTGGCGCCGGCGGTGCGCACCATTTGGCCGCCGCGGCCGGCGTAGAGCTCAACGTTGTGAACGTTGGAGCCCAGGGGAATGGACGAGAGCGGCAGGGCGTTGCCGGTTTCGATCGGTGACTCCGGGCCGGAGACCACGGTTTGACCGACTTCGATCCCAGCCGGAGCCAGGATGTAGCGCTTCTCGCCATCGGAGTAGAAGAGCAGGGCCAGGCGGGCGTTGCGGTGCGGGTCGTAGTGGATTGCGGCGACGCGAGCCACTACATCGTGCTTATCGCGACGGAAGTCGACGATGCGATAGAGGCGCTTGTGGCCGCCACCCCTGTGGCGGCAGGTGATCACACCGCGGTTGTTGCGGCCCTTGCGGCGGTGTTTGGCGACCACCAGGCTGCGTTCCGGACGCCGCTCAGTGACTTCACTGAAGTCGCTGGCGACCCGGGTGCGGGTGCCTGGGGTAATTGGGCGGTACTTACGGATTCCCATGTCGGTTCAGACCCCTCAGGCCTCGGGGAAGAGCTGGATGGCGTTGCCCACGGCTAGGCGCACCACGGCCTTTTTCACCTGGGCACGCTTGCCGGCGAAACGGCCGACGCGACGGCTGCGACGCGGCGGATTCATGGTGCTGATGCCGACGACCTTGACGTCGAACAGCTGTTCAACGGCGGCCTTGATGTCGGGTTTGGCAGCCCGGTGGTCCACCTCGAAGGTGTACTGGTTCTGCTCAATGGCCCGGGTGGCCTTCTCGGTGATCAGCGGCCGGCGGATCACATCCGCAAGCCGGCCTGCAAAACGTTCAGTCATCGCCGTAGACCTCCTGAATCTTCGCGAGTGCTTCGTCGCTCACCACCAGCGAACTGGCGTGGAGCAGGTCAAACACGTTGAGCTGATCGGCGGCGATCAGTTTGACTTTCTCGAGGTTGCGCACCGAGAGGCGCACCACATCGCTGGGGGTATCGAGCACCAGCAATACCTTGGTGCCTTCGGCGATGCCGAGGCGGCCGAGGCCAGCGAGGATTTCCTTGGTTTTAGGAGCGGTGAGGCCCTCGGCAAAACCCTTCACCACCACGAGGTCAGCGCCGCGGCTCATTAGGGCCGTGCGCAGGGCCAGGCGACGTTCCTTGCGGTTCATCCCCAGGGTGTAGCTGCGGGGTTTGGGACCGAACACCACACCACCGCCGGGACGGAGGGGGGTGCGGATCGAGCCCTGACGGGCGCGACCGGTGCCTTTTTGCTTGTAGGGCTTACGACCACCACCGGCCACTTCGGCCCGGGTGAGCGTGCTGGCCGTGCCCTGGCGGGCATTGGCGAGTTGCCGAACGATGGCGCGATGCACCAGAGCGTTGGCAGTTGTTTCCTTGGCGACTTTCAGATCAAGGCTGGCCTTGCCGGCTTCCTTGCCCTGCCAATCGCGGACGACACAGTTGACCATGGCTTACTTACGTCCTCCTCAATTCGCGGCTTTGAAGCCAACCCGTCTAGCGGGGAGGATGTTGAGCAGGGAGCCGGGTTTCCCCGGCACCGAGCCCTTCACCACCAGCAGGTTGCGTTCGGTGTCCACCTTGAGGATGACCAGGCCCTTGGTGGTGATTTGTTTGCCGCCGTAGCGGCCGGCCATGCGCTTGCCGGGGTAGACGCGACCGGGGGTCGTGCCTGCGCCGATCGAACCCGGTTCGCGGTGGTTCTTCGAACCGTGGCTCATCGGGCCCCGGCTGAAGCCGTGGCGCTTCTGCAGGCCCGCAAAACCGCGGCCCATGGTGTCGCCGCTCACATCAACCTTCTGTCCGGCTTCAAAGTCGGAGACGGTGATGCTGCTGCCCAGCGAAAGGCCCTCAACGCTGTCAACGCGGTATTCGCGTAGGTGGCGCAGGGGCTCTTCGCCTGACTTGGCTAGGTGGCCCGCAGCCGGCTTATTCACGAGCTTGACGCGAATGTCACCGAAGCCCAGCTGCACGGCGGTGTAACCGTCGGTGCTGGTGGACTTGAGCTGGGTAATGCGGCAGGGACCCGCCTCGATCACGGTGACCGGGATGGATTTGCCTGTGTCGTCGAAGAATTGGGACATGCCCAATTTCTTCCCAAGAATGCCGATGGACATAGAACTCTGAACAAACGCCAGCAGGACCACCTAGGGAAAGGACCGGTTTGGTCGTCCCTGAGGTGAAGCTGGTTCGATCGATGCAGGCTGGAGAGGGCCACCGGGGTGGTCCATCTGAAGGCGCTAGCGACGCTCGAAGCAGCAGGCTGGGACTTACTCATCCGGGCTGCTTGGTCGGGTTGGAATGAACCAGCCCAGCAGCGTGAGAAGCAGTTTCCCGGCGATGGCACCAGCTCCGAAGAGCAGGTTCCATGGCACTGGCCGAGGGAGCTGCCCCCAAGGGCAACCCTGTGCAATGCGCTGGAGGCCCGGCTAGCGGACGGGCACAGGCAGTAGCACAAGCAAATAACTTACCTCATGACAGAACCTCTTTATCTCGGCCCGTTGACCAGGCTCGTATCCATGGCTGCCCTGGTCCAGCCCTGCAGGCAGCATTCCCCACATGCGGATAGCTGCTGTCAAAGTGGATTGACCTGACCCGTCGACCTCCGCATGCCCTTGCTGCTCACCGGCCGTGGTTTTCGTCGGGATCTCGAGCGCTCCGGTGCCTTGGCCCTCTACGTCCCCTTAGAAGGGGGATCGGAAACCCGGCTGCTGCGGCGCCTGCGCGCCGCCGGCTACCGGGCCCAGATGACCTCGGCCCGGGGCCTGGGCGATTTAGAGGCCTTTCTCTATCAATCCCACGGCATCCGCCCTCCCCACCTGGGTCACCAGAACGTGGGCCGCAGCGCCGCCGTCGGCGAGGTGCAGCGGGTGATGCCCCAGTTGGGTGCCCTGCTGGAGAGCTCCCAACCGATGTTGCTTTGGTTGCTCGAGGGTCAGGTGCTCTCTGACGCTGAACGGGCCTCCCTGGTGGAACTCACCCAGCGGGATGGGCGCCTGAAGGTGGTCGTGGAGATGGGGGGTGCCCGGGCCCTGCGCTGGCAACCCCTCGCCCAGGTTGTCGCCTGAGCTGGGTGGCGCCGGAGCTGGCCCTGGCCCGGGGCCAATGGGTCAAGTTGATCTGCGGAGCCAGCAACCACGACCTGGCCGCGATCGAAGATCTGTGTGCGCTGTACAGCCTGGTAGGCGTTGATTGCATTGATGTGGCGGCCGATCCGGCGGCGGTTGCCGCCGCCCGGCGCGGCATCGCCTGGGCCGAGACCCAAAGCCAACGGCAGGGCCAGCTCGAGGAGCACCCCCAGGGCTTCCAACCCCCCTGGTTGATGGTCAGCCTTAGCGATGGCGATGACCCCCATTTCCGCAAGGCAAGCTTCGATCCCCGGCTCTGCCCGTCGGATTGCCCCAGGCCCTGCCAGCGGGTCTGTCCGGCCCTGGCGATCGGCGCCGTGGGCGGGGTGGAGCCTGATCGCTGCTACGGCTGTGGCCGGTGCCGGCCCGCCTGTCCCCTCGGACTGATTGAGGAGCGCCAGACCGTGTTTAGTGCCGAGGCGGTGCCAGCGCTTTTGGCCGAGTTGCGGCCCGACGCGGTTGAGATCCACACCCGCATTGGCCGGGCCAGGGCCTTTGGGCTCCGCCTGCAGCAGGTGCTGGCGAGTGGGGTGCCGTTGCGGCGATTGGCGGTCAGTTGTGGGCTGGAGCAGGACGGGCCCGGGCCCGCCAGTGCCCGGCAGCTGGCCGCCGAGCTCTGGCATCGCTTCGCTCTGCTACGTCAGGCGGGTCTGCGGCCCCTCTGGCAGCTGGATGGCCGGCCGATGAGTGGTGATGTGGGCGTGGGCACCGCCCGGGCAGCGGTGGCCCTTCTCCAGGCGGTCCGTCCCTGGGCGCCGCCGGGCCCCCTGCAATTGGCAGGCGGTACCAACGGGGCCAGCCTCACCCTTCTTCCTGTTCATTCCGGCGCCGCAGGGGTGGCCTTTGGCGGCAGGGCCCGCAGCCTGCTCCAGCCCCTCCTGATGGAGGCCGAAGCCCGGGGGGGACCCCTGCGCGAACAGGTCGACCTGCGCCGCCAGGCCCTAGGCCTGGCCCGCGGCTTGGTGGCCCCTTGGCGCCAGCGCCGCTGGTTAGAACAGGGACCGGACGCGCCCAGCCCCTGATGGCCCTCCCATCGGCCCATGGGCCCCAGCCTGATCAGCCCTTAGGCCCCGCGTGCGCCCAGTCCCTTGGGGCCGGTTGGGTTGGCCCCCCGGCTAGGCACCCAACTGCAGGGTTTCCTGGAGAGCGCCCTGGGAATCTCCAGGGCGATGGGACCAACCTGCAGCGGATGGCTGATGACCTCGATCGCCTGCTGGAGCTCCTACCTGAGCCCGTGCGCCTGGCCCTGGCAGCGCCCGAGGCCCGCGATCAATTATTGGAAGTGGTGCTGGATCTGGGCCGGATCCCGGAGGCCCGCTATCCCGGCCGGGCCCTGGCCCTGGGTTCGGCGGTGATCGAGCGCCGGGATCTGGGGGCGGTGGTTGAGCAGCTGGGCCCCTTCGGCGGCGATAACCGGGCCGGGATCGAGCGCACCCTGCATCGCATCAGCGCCATCCGCAATCGCACCGGCGAGATCGTGGGCCTGACCTGCCGGGTGGGCCGGGCCGTCTACGGCACGGTGGCGATGGTGCTGGACCTGCTCGATACGGGCCAGTCGTTGCTGCTGATGGGGCGGCCCGGGGTGGGCAAAACCACGGCCCTGCGGGAGATCGCCCGGGTGTTGGCCGATGACCTGCTGCGCCGCGTGGTCGTGATCGACACCAGCAACGAGATCGCCGGCGACGGCGATATCCCCCACCCCGCCATTGGCCGGGCCCGGCGCATGCAGGTGGCCCGGCCGGAGCTGCAACACCAGGTGATGATCGAGGCGGTGGAAAACCACATGCCCGAAGTCATCGTCATCGATGAGATCGGCACCGAGTTGGAGGCCCAGGCGGCCCGCACGATCGCCGAGCGGGGCGTGATGCTGGTGGCCACGGCCCATGGCAACGCCCTCGGCAACCTGCTCAAGAACCCCACCCTCAGCGACCTGGTCGGCGGCATTGAGTCGGTGACCCTGGGCGATGAGGAGGCGCGGCGCCGGCGCAGCCAAAAGACCGTGCAGGAACGGGCGGCCGAACCCACTTTCCCCCTGGCCGTGGAAATGCATAGCCGCAGCCTCTGGTTGGTGCACCTTGATGTGGCGGCCACCGTTGATTTGCTGCTGCGGGGCCAGGCCGCCATGCCCCAGTTGCGCCAGCTGGGAGCGGACGGCCAGGTGTTGGTGCAGGAGCCAGCCCCGCCACCGCGCCCGCCGGCCAGCCGGGCCCCCTCCTTCCCCAGCCCGTTCGCTGCCCAAGGGCCGGCCCGACCGCGCCTGGTACCCCTGGCGCCGGTTCCCTTGCCCGATCCCCGCCGCCGCCCCGGGCCAGGGGGGAATGGGGCCGTCAGTCCGGCCAGGACCCATCCCATCGAGGCCTTGGAAACTGGGGTTCGGGAGCCATCCCCGCCGTCTGAGCTGGATCCCCCCGGGCCGCTGCGGCTCTATGGGGTGGGGGTGAGCGCCCATCTCTGGCAGCAGGCGGTGCGGAGCCGGGATCTGGCCGTGCAGCGGGTCGAGTCGCTTGAGCAGGCGGAGGCGGTGTTGGCGGTGCGCCAGCAGTTGGGCCTCGATCCCCAGGTGCGCCGATCGGCCCATCGCCAGGGCCTTCCAATTCTGGTGATCAAGGCCGACACCTTGCCCCAGATCCAGCGGGGCCTGGAGCGGCTGCTAACCCGTCGCGGCGGCCCAGACCAGCCCAGGGGTATTCAGGCCAGCCCCGGGAGCCCTGGCCCGCTCTCCAGTTCGCCTGGCTCCCCCAGCGGCTTCCCCAGTCGCCCAGACGACAGCCCGGACGACAGCCTCGAGGCCCTGGAGGAGTGCCGTCTGGCCGTGGAGCAGGTGGTACTGGCCCAGGGGCGGCCGATCGAGCTCCTGCCCCGCAGGGAGCCCATCCGGGCCCTTCAGGCCGAGCTGGTGGCCCGTTATCGGCTGGCGTCGGCCGTGTTCGGCCGGGGCGATCAGCAGCGCCTGCGGGTGTTCCCGCCCTGAGGGGCCGGCCGGGGATGGCTGCTGGGCTTTTCAGCTTTTGGCGGGTGCCTGGGCCGAGATGGGGGCTCGGACATTGACGAAGGTCGGCCCGCTGTGGGTAACTATCAAGGTGTTCAAGTGAGATTCAGCGCTTCACGGTTCCTGCCGCTGATCGTGCTGTTTCGACCCACTGAACCTGTTGGGTCGTCGCCAAGTGGTAAGGCAGCGGGTTTTGGTCCCGCCATTCCTAGGTTCGAATCCTAGCGACCCAGTTTTAACTGCCTTAAAAGCCCCTGACCACAGCTCCCCTGCTGGTTTTTGACTTTGATGGGGTGCTGGTCGATGGCATGGCCGAATACTGGTGGAGCGCTCGCCGCGCCGCCCTGGCCCTCCAGCCTCAGGTGCCGTTGCCGGCCATGGCCCCGCCTGGTTTTGGCCTGTTGCGACCCCTGATCCACAAGGGCTGGGAGATGGTGTTGGTCGCCCTCGAGCTCTCCCGCCCAGACCTGGACCTGCAGGCCTATCTGGCCCACTACCGGGTCCAGCTCCAGGCGGCCCTGGAGCGTTGGCAGCTGGAGCCTGAGTCGCTCCAGCGGGCCCTCGAAGCCGGTCGCCACCAGGCCCTGGACCACGATCGGGCCGCCTGGCTCGCGCTCCACCAGCCCTATCCGGGAGTCGCCAAGAGGTTGGCCCAGCTCGCCGCTGAAGGCTCCGACTGGATCGTGCTCACCACCAAGGGTCGGGCCTTCGCCTGCGAGCTGCTAACGGCCCATGGCCTGGAGCCCCGGGCCGTGTACGGCCACGAGCAGGGCAGCAAGCCCGAGGTCTTGCTGCGCCTGGTCCAGGAGCGACCAGACGTGCCGCTCTGGTTTGTCGAAGACCGGCGCGCCACCCTCGAGCAGGTGCGCGCCACCTTGGGCCTCGAATCGGTGCGCTGCCTGCTGGTGTCCTGGGGCTACCTGGGTCCTGAGGATCGCCAGGGCTTGCCCCGCGGGATCGCGCTGTTGGAGCCGGATCGCTTTGCGGCCCCCTTGGCGAGCTGGCCCTGATTCGCTAGGGTACGCCTGTACTAGATGCGTCCCCTCGGGGCTGCCCTCTCCCGTTCGGCCCCCCGGCTTCGGTGGCCCGATCCCAATCCCCAGTCCGTTCCCCTGGGACACCTGGGCCTTCCGGTGGCATTGGCTTCTGTGGGGTCGCTCCGGTGACCATGCCAGGTGAACTCACCGGGGCAACTCACCCTGGGAGATCTGGGGTCGGCCTCGATTTCGGCTTCGGCCTTGCCGTTGCCCCGCTCCAGCCCTGCGGCCCATTCCATCGCTGATTCGCAGACATGCCTGCTGACGACAAATCTTCAGAGTCCAAAGCCACCTCCGGCCGGGGCACGGATTCCCGGGGCCTCGAAACACGCCTGGGCGAGACTCGGGGTTCGGATGCCCGCGCCGCTGGCGAACGGGACAAGGCCCTCGGCCTGGTGCTGAACCAGATCGAGCGCAACTTCGGCAAGGGCTCGATCATGCGGTTGGGGGATGCCTCCCGCATGCGGGTTGAAACGACCCCCACTGGGGCCCTCACCCTGGATTTGGCCCTGGGCGGCGGCTATCCCAAGGGACGGGTGGTGGAGGTTTACGGCCCGGAAAGTTCCGGCAAGACCACCCTTACCCTCCATGCCATTGCTGAGGTGCAGCGGCGTGGTGGTGTGGCGGCCTTCGTGGATGCGGAGCATGCCCTCGATCCCGTCTATGCGGCGGCCCTGGGGGTAGACATCGAAAACCTGCTGGTGTCCCAGCCCGACACCGGCGAGATGGCCCTGGAAATCGTCGACCAGCTGGTGCGCTCCGCCGCGGTCGACATTGTGGTGGTGGACTCGGTGGCGGCCCTGACGCCCCGGGCTGAGATCGAGGGGGAGATGGGCGATCTGGCGGTGGGGGCCCAGGCCCGGCTGATGAGCCAGGCCATGCGCAAGATCACCGGCAATATCGGCAAATCCGGTTGCACCGTGATCTTCCTCAACCAGCTACGCCAGAAGATCGGCGTTACCTACGGCAACCCGGAAACCACCACCGGTGGCAATGCCCTGAAGTTTTACGCCTCGGTGCGCCTCGACATCCGTCGCATTCAGACCCTCAAGCGGGGTACGGAGGAATACGGCATCCGCGCCAAGGTGAAGGTGGCCAAAAACAAAGTGGCGCCTCCCTTCCGCATCGCCGAATTCGACATCCTGTTTGGCCGCGGCATTAGCACGATTGGCTGCCTGCTCGACCTGGCCGAAGAAACCGGTGTGGTGGTGCGTAAGGGCGCTTGGTATAGCTACGAGGGCGACAACATTGGCCAGGGTCGCGACAACACGATCATCTGGTTGGAGCAAAACCCGGCGCCGAAGGATGCGATCGAAGTGCTGGTGCGCCAGAAGCTCACCGAAGGGGCCGATGTCACCGCCAACTCGATGAAGCCCCTGGCTGCGGCGGCAGCGGCCAAGTTGGCCGCTGCCGCCGCAGCGGTGGAGGAGGCGACCAATTTTCCGGTTGACTGACCGGCCAGTTGGCTGTCTTTGGGCCGGCAAGTGTGCTGGGGTGGGGGCCCCGACCCGCTTTCTCGCTAGGTGGGTTGGGGCTCGAAGGTCCAGGCGGCCCAGCCCAGGTCTTCTGGGCTTGGCCCAGGCAATGTCCAAGGGCTGAAAACCAAAAAGCCACCCAGGGCTTGGCCTTGGGTGGCTTTTTCGTGGGTTTAGGTCCGTTGAGCGGAGGCTGACCCGGCAAAGGATTCGGAGGCTCAGGCGGCGATTTCCTGGGGGCCCAGGGGTTCGGCTGTTGGTACGGCGACCAGGTTGCCCACGCTTTGGACGACCCCTGCCACCCGGTCGAGCTCTTCGATTGCCGCCGCGCCTTCCAGCTTGATCAGCTCGTGGCCGTTGCGGGACTCCACCCAGCTGATGCCATCGTCGGAGACCAGGAAGCGCACCATGTGGCCTTCGCCCAGGTCGGCCACGAAGGAGGCCCCTTGGCCGTCGCGACCATCGCCGCAGACGTAGCAGGTGGCCGCATGCCCCTGACGCTGTAAACGGTCGGCTAGGGCGCGCAGGCTGAGGACCAGATCTTCGACCAGGGCTCGGTAGTGCTCGGCGAGACGGGGGAACATGGAGCCTGGGGCACAAAATCTGAAGGAATCCTAAGGATTACTTCCTGGGGATGCTGCAAGGCGTGCTGGATTCCCCACAGGAGTGCCGACACTGCTTGCCCCGTCTGGGTTTAGATGCGGCGACAGCGCCTCAACAGCCCCTGAAGGGCCCTGGTAAGCGGTCAACCGTCCGCCAGGGCCCACCAGCCGGCGGCCGGGCCGATGAAGCGCACGGTCACCCAGAAGACGGCCAGGGCGCCGATGCCAATCCAGGCGCTGCGGGTCGTGATCGATACGAAACGCTCGCCCTGGTTTCGGGTCAGCGGCAACCAGGGCAGGATCCGCGGCGAGTTGTCCTTGGTGGGCCTGGGGCCGCGGGGGGCTAGGCCCTGGTCGCTGCGTCGTTTGGCTTCGCCCATGCCCTGGTCATCGATCGTTTTGGCCAGGCTAATTCGGGCACCCTGGCCAGGGTCCCTTTGGTTTGTGGGCGCTTGGGGATCCCGCCAGGCCAGCCAAGCCCCCACCAGGGGGTGATTACCGGGGCAGGAGCCGATTACCGGGGCAGGAGCCGTGGCAGGGCCACCCAGGGTTCCAGGGCTGCCATCACCTGCCGGCCCCAGCCGCGGCGCCGCATGCGGCCATCAAGCACGGCCAGGCGTCCGCCGCTGCGGCGC
This sequence comes from Synechococcales cyanobacterium SupBloom_Metag_052, assembly GCA_016463595.1. Lineage (GTDB taxonomy): Bacteria > Cyanobacteriota > Cyanobacteriia > PCC-6307 > Cyanobiaceae > BAIKAL-G1. The sequence continues at coordinate 37,782 of JAEMQZ010000005.1, forward strand.
AGGTTGGCCACCGCGCGCTGCAACCGGCCCAGGGCCTCGGGCAGGAGCAGCTCCCGGAACCAGTCCCGGCCCTGCTGGCGCAGGGCCTGAACCTGGGCGGCGGTGAGGGGCGACTCCAGGCTGGCCAGGGGCAGGGTGCAGGCGATCACCTGGCAGGGGGCGGGCAGGCGGGCCTGCTGGTCCAGCCACCAGCCCCAGCTGGCGCAGATCACGCCATTGCTATCGGGAGCAGTGTCTTGATGGACCACCCGGCTGCCGAATTCCGCCGCCAGGCCGCTGGTGAGGCCCCGGCGCAGGCCATCGTCATCGAGCAACACCAGGGTGAGGCCCTCCTGGCCCAGCACCAGCCTGCGCGCTTGATCAAGCAGGTGGCCTGCGAAGTGGGGGCTGTTGGGCAGGGGCTGGCCAGCCGGGGCAAAGACCGGCAGCGGGTCCTGCAGGGGTGGATCGCCTAGGGCCACCTCCACCTGGGGCCGGAAGCCGGCCCGGGAGCCAGCGTTGCCGGGGCTACCCAGGCGCCCGCCGCTGGGGAGTTCCCCCACCAGCAGGGCACCCCGATCGGCGAACAGGCCGGCCAGGGCGGCCAGGGGATCGAGCGGTTGGCGGTGCAGTTGCCAGCGCAGCAGGCTGGGATTAACCGTGGCCCAGCTGACCCAGTCGCTGCCGCCACAGGCCAGCCAATGGGGCCAGGGCTCCGGTAGGGCCTCCATCAGCGCCAGTAATTGGCGTAGGGGCGCTTCCTCCTCCGGGCTCACGCCCACCTGCTCCACGGGGCCCTGGGGATGGGCGAAGATCCGCCGGCTGAGCCGTTCATGCAGGCCCAGCAGGCCGGTGGAGGCGGCGGGCAGGCTGCGGCGCAGCACCTCCCAGTCGTGGTTTTCGATCACCAGGCCCAGGGCGCTGCGCAGCAGCAGCTCCAGGTTTTCGGCCTCGGGGATCACCAGCTGGCGAGCGCCCAGGCCCTGGGCGCGCCAGGCCTGCACCAGCTGGCGGTGATCGAGCAGCCACAGCCGCGCCTGGGGCGGGGCGGCCGGGCCCTCCCAGCAGGGCAGGGTCAGGCCGGCGGCCTCGAGTCGGGGCAGTTCCACCTGCAACAGCCTTTGGCGCAGCCCTTCGCTGACCACCAGGGCTAGGCCGGTGTCGGTGAGGGCGATGGGCACGAGTAGGGCCAGTAGCCAGCTGGGGTCACTGCCAGGGGCCAGGCGCACCAGGGTTTGATCACCGCGCCGCAAGCTGCGGGCCGCCAGGCGGCTGAGGGTGAGGTGGTGGGGCCAGCGGGTTTCCCCCTCCAGCCGGAGGAGTGCCTTGAGCTGCTGGTGGGCCAGGGCTTCCAACATGGGGCGATCGTAGGAAGCTGGGGCCAGCAAACTGGCGCATCGATGACCGACTGGTTCAGCCATGACCAACGGGGGGGTATAGCCATCGCCAATCCAGGGGGTCTGCCATGACCATTTCCTGGCGCGATCGTCCAATCGGTGTGGTGGGCCTGGGCCTGATCGGCGGCTCCCTGGCCCTCGATTTGCGGGCCCAGGGGTTACGGGTGCAGGCCCTGGTGCACCGGGAGGCCACGGCCCAGCGGGCCCGCCAGCGGGGGCTGGCCGATCAGGTGAGCACCGATCCGGCCGTGCTGGCCGATTGCGCCCTGGTGGTGCTGGCCCTGCCCCTGGATCGCTTGCTTGAGCCCAGCTCCGAGTTGCTGGGGGCCCTACCGGCCGGTGCGGTGATTACCGATGTGGGCTCGGTCAAGGGGCCGGTGCTGGATCGCTGGGCCCCCTGGCCCCGCTTTGTGGCCAGCCATCCGATGGCCGGCACGGCGCAAGCCGGGGTGGAGGCGGGGCTGGCGGGCCTGTTTGCCGGCCGGCCCTGGGTGGCGACGCCCACGGACGCCACCGACCCCGAGGCCCTGGCGGTGGTGAGGGGCCTGGCCGAGGCAGTGGACGCCCGCTGGATCGAATGCCTGGCCGCGGACCATGACCAGGCCGTGGCCTTGATTTCCCATTTGCCGGTGCTGCTGGGGGCCGCCCTGATCGAGGCGGCTGGCCAGGCGCCCCTGGCCCGGGCCCTGGCCTCCAGTGGCTTCGCCGACACCAGCCGCGTCGGCGCTGGCAACCCGGAACTGGGCAGCCTGATGGCCCGATATAACCGCGAAGCGCTGCTGGTAGCCCTGGCCCGCTACCGAACCAGCCTGGCGGTCCTTGAGCAGTTGGTTCAGGGCGGCGATTGGCCGGGATTGGAGCAACGGCTCGTCCAGGCCCAGGCCCACAGGCCCGAATTTCTCTGAGCTGGAGCCGTTGGAGGGGGTCAGTTCTCCTTGAGCCGCAGGGTCCGGCCCCGGCCCGCCAGGAGCTGGCGGGCCACCATCAGGGCGCAGAGCGATACCCCGGCGGTGCCTTCGCCGGGGTGGATGCCGTCGCCGCAGAGCCATAGGCCTGGCAGGGGGGTGCGGCTGGCCAGGCCGAAGGGCCCGAAGCGGTCTGGTTGCTGGCCGAGTCCGCCCACAAAGCCAAAGGGGCGGCCGGTCCAGCGGGCAAAGCCCCTGGGGGTGGCCAGCTCCTGGTGCAGAAACTGCTCCGGTTCGATGCCGAGCAATTCGGTGAGGCCCGCCTGGATGCCCCGTAGGGCCTGGGCTTTGCGGGCCTGGTAGCTGGCCCGATCGAGGCCAAACCAGGGGCGCGCCGCGGTGAACACGCTGGCGATCACCGTGGCCTGTCCCGCCGGCGCCCGGCCATCGCCCTCGCGGCTGATCGACACGAACAGGTTGCCGGGGTCGGCCCATTCCAACTGGCCATGCAGGCCGAGGTCTTGGGCTAGGGCCTCGCGGGGGGCGGCCCCATAGAAGACCAGGGCGCCGGAGGGATCGCCAAAGCCGCTGATGCGGCGGTCGTAGCCCCGGGGCATGGCGTTCCCCAGCAGGCCTTTGAGCGCCTGGGGGGGCAGGGTCAGCACCACCTCCCGGGCGTCCAGACGCAAGGGTTCACCGCCCTGTCCCCCACCATGGCCGTCCGCCCCAAGGCGACCTTGCAGGCCGTCCAGGCTCCAACCGCCGCCAGGGATTGGCCGTAAAGCGGTCAGGCGGTGGTTGCAGTGGATCGCGCCGCCGGCCACGGCCAGGGCCTGCTCCAGGGCGCGGCTTAGTTCCTGCATGGAGCCTTCCAGGTGCCAGAGCCCTAGGGGCTCCTGGGCCATGGCCAGCACGGTGGCGCCATAGAGGGCGGCGGTGCGATCGGCTGGTTCTTGGGAATAGAGCTTGAGCTGCAGATCGAGGAAGCGGCGTAGGCGGCGATCGCCACCGCAGCCGCTCACGCTCAGCAGGTCGGCCACGGTGGCGAAACTGGCCAGGCCGCTGGCCAGGGTGGCCGGGCGGATCGCCTGCAGCAGCTGGGCCAGATCCCAGCCATTGCGGGGCGGCAACACCGGATCGCGGCCGGCGAAGGCCCAGTTGCTGCCATGGAGGGCGGCGCAGAGGTCCCAGAAGCGCTCACTGCCGGGGAACTGGCGCCGCCGCTCGGCCCGCCAACGCTCGGGATCGCGCCAGAGCCGGATCGGCTCCCGTTCGCCGGCCAGCTGCACGCTGCAGCCGGGATCAAGCGGGCTTGCGGCCGGCAGGTCCAGGCCGAAATGGTCGAACAGGCGGCGATGGATGCCGCCGCTCTCCAGCCCCGCCACCTGGGTGGCACCCACATCAAAGGTGTAGGGGCCGCGGCGGAAGGTGCCGGCGCAGCCACCGCTTTGGCTGTGGGCCTCCAGCAGCACCACCTCCAGCCCTTCGCCGGCCAACAGGGCGGCGGCGGTGAGACCGGCGATGCCGGCCCCGACCACGGCCACATCGCAGCGCTGGGGGCGATCAAGGGGGGAGCGATCGAGGTTGGGGCGAGCCGTGAGGGGCAGGAGCCAGCACCAGGGGAGCGGGCGGCATGCTGGCAAGGGTGTGACGCCAGCGTGGATCCGGTGCAGCAGGCCCCCCTGAGCGACTGGCTGGAGCGGCGCCTGGGGGTCCCCTTGGCGGCCCAGAGCCCGGTGGGAGGGGGCTGCATCCACCAGGCCTGGTGCCTGGATCTGGCCGATGGCCGGCGCCTGTTTGCCAAAACCAATCGCCTCGCCGCGCTGCCCCTGCTGAGGGCCGAGGCCCATGGCTTGGAGGCCCTGGCGGCCGAGGCCGGGGAGCTGGTGATTCCCCAGCCGCTTGCTTGCGAGGCCTTGGGCGATCGGGCTTTGTTGCTGCTGGACTGGCTGCCCTTGGCGGGGGCTGGTCCGTCCCTGCCTGGATCACCAGGCTCCGCTCCGCCTCCCTTCGCTAGCCACGCCAACCCAGCCCAGGCCTGGGGGCGCTTCGGGGCGGCCCTGGCGGACCTGCATCGCCGCAGCCTGGCCAGCAGTGATGGCCGCTTTGGCTGGCAGCAGGACAACTTCATCGGCTCCGGCCCCCAGGCCAACGGCTGGCTGGCTGGTTGGGGCGAGTTCTTTGCGGAACGGCGTCTGGGTCCCCAGCTGCTCCTGGCTGCCAGGGCGGGCCGGCCCCTACGCCAGGCGGAAGCGCTATTGGCGCGCCTGCCGGCCTGGCTGGATCAGCACGGGGCCGGGCCCTGCCTGGTCCATGGCGATCTCTGGTCCGGCAACGGCGGCCTGCTGCAGGATGGCCGCGGTTCGCTTTTTGATCCAGCCGTTTACCGGGGTGACCGGGAAGTGGACCTGGCCATGGCCCGTTTGTTCGGCGGCTTCCCGGCGCCGTTCTTTGCGGGCTACGAGGGCCGCTGGCCCCTGCCCCCCGGCCACGACCAGCGCCTTGAGATCTACAACCTGTATCACCTGCTCAACCACGCCAACCTGTTCGGCGGCGGCTACTGGCGCCAGGCCCAGGCCCGTATCGACACCCTGATGGGCTAGGGACCCTTGGCCAAAAACCCCCCTCCCCCAGCCGAGTTTTCCCAGGAAAAACTTGGACAGGCAAAAAATTTGCAACAAAAAACCTGCTGAATGGCCCCCGACAGGGAAGGCATTCAGCAGGTTTTTAGGCCCAAAGGGCCGATCAAGGCTCAGCCCAGGTATTCCTGGCGGAAGGACTGCAATTTGGTCACCACCGCCTGGCGTTTGTCGCTGGTGGTGAGATTGTGCCAGCTCCAGGTGCCCACTACGACCAGGCCCAGCAGTTCGAGCAGGCCGGGAATCACGGGCAGAAGATTGATGGTGTCGAGCACCCCCTTGATCAGAACCTGGGCGACGATGACCGCCACCAGGACTCCGAGACCCTTGCCGAGGCGACCCATCTGGGTCCAATCCACCTGGTCGAGGGTGGCGTTGACCTTGCCAAGGATTTCGCTGTAGCGCTCGGTGAAGTTGGCGCCAGTGTCTGCGGTAGCGGCGGTCGCCTGCTCCTGTTGGTCGTTGGTCTCGTCGCTCATGTCAACAGTGTTTATCACTCATGACCCATAAGGTATCGGTGTGAGTCCTTTGTCGCCAGCGCTTTTGCGCCTTAATTTGGATTGGCTGACGATCCTGGTGGGAGTGCTCGCGGCGGCGGCCCCCGAGGAGGGCTGCGCCTTGCTGCTTGGGCAGCGGATGCTGGTTACCCCGGGGAGAGAACTGCTGCAGGTGAACGAGGTCTGGCCCTGCCAGAACAGATGGGAGCCCAAACGCGAACGTTGCCAGCGTTTTTTGCTTGATCCGCGCGAGCAGTTGCTGGCCCAGCGCTGGGCTCGGCAGCGGGGAGTTCAAGTGCTCGGTTCGGCCCACAGCCACCCGGCCAGCCCAGCGCAGCCCTCCGCCACCGACGTAGAGCTGGCCGTTGGCCCCACCTTGATGGTCATCCGTTCGGGCCTGGTTGGGGCTGGAGCCGCGGACCAGCCTGGCGGTCCCCTGGCGGGCCTGGGGGCCTGGTGGCTGCCGGGGGACGGGGCTGCGCCCCTGGCCTTGGAGATCCAGATCGCGTCCTAACCCTCGCCATGGCCGCTGGCGGGATGGCGGACCTGGGCCAGGGCAGGTTTCTATCTCTTGTGATCGAGCCGCCCGGATTCCGATCCGGTTCAGGCATTTGGGAGAATGGGGATCTGGAGCCGAAACCGTCCATGCTTCCCCCCGATACCACTGGCATCAGCCTGAGCCCCGATGAGGTGGCTCGCTACTCCCGGCACCTGATCCTGCCGGAGGTGGGCATGGAGGGCCAGAAGCGCCTGAAGGCCGCCGCCGTGCTCTGCGTTGGCACCGGTGGCCTTGGCTCACCGCTGCTTCTTTATCTGGCCGCAGCTGGAGTGGGGCGCCTGGGCGTCGTCGATTTTGACGTGGTGGACCACAGCAACCTGCAACGCCAGGTGATCCATGGCACCAGCTGGGTCGGTAAACCCAAGATCGAATCGGCCAAGGCCCGGATCCTGGAGATCAACCCCCACTGCCAGGTGGACCTCTACGAGACCGCCCTCACCAGCGAGAACGCCCTCGAGATCATCGCCGGCTACGACCTGGTCTGCGATGGCACCGACAACTTCCCCACCCGCTACCTGGTCAATGACGCCTGCGTGCTTCTGGGTAAGCCCAATGTGTATGGCTCGATCTTCCGCTTCGAGGGCCAGGCCACGGTTTTCAACCTCACCAGCGAGAGCCCCAATTACCGCGACCTTTTTCCCGAGCCGCCGCCGCCGGGCATGGTGCCCTCCTGCGCCGAGGGCGGCGTAGTTGGGGTGCTGCCCGGGATTATTGGCGTGATCCAGGCCACCGAGACCATCAAGATCATCACTGGCATTGGCACCACCTTGAGCGGTCGGCTGCTCCTGTTTGATGCCCTGGCGATGAAGTTCCGCGAGCTCAAACTGCGCCCCAACCCCGAGCGCCCCGTGATCGAGAAACTGATCGATTACCAGGAATTTTGTGGCGTCGGCGGCTCGGCTCCCGGTCAGGAGGAAGCCGGCTCGGTAGAGAGCATCTCGGTGGGCGAACTCAAGGCCCTGCTTGATGGCGACACCAGTGGGTTGGTGTTGATCGACGTACGCAATCCACCCGAGGCCGACATTGCCGTGATCCCTGGGGCGATTTTGATTCCCCTTGATCAAATTGAAAACGGCACGGCGCTTGAGCGCGTGCAGCAGCTGGCGGCGGGCAAAACCCTCTACGTCCATTGCAAGCTGGGGGGGCGCTCTGCGAAGGCCCTGATTGCCCTAAAGCGCTCCGGCATCGACGGGATCAACGTGGCCGGCGGCATTGACGCTTGGAGCTTGGAGGTGGATTCCAGCGTGCAGCGCTATTGAGCTTGGGAAGCGAAAGACTGCTTTTTGGGCCTCAGTAATCCACGCCACGCTTGAGGTCCACGCCCCGTTCGGCGTAGTGCTTGTGGCAAACCATCTCGGAATGGACACTGGCCAGATCGAAGTAAGCCGGTGGATTTTTGCAGCGGCCGGTAATGATCACCTCCGTTTCTGAGGGTTTGCGCAGCAGGGTTTGCACGATCGGTTCGACAGGCAGCAGCTCCAGGTCCACGGTGGGGTTGAGCTCATCGAGGATCACGGTTTTGTAAAGGCCGCTGGCGATCGCTGCCCGGGCGATCTCCCAGGCCCGCTCCGCTTCCACGTAGTCGATCGGCTGCTGCTGGCCGCGCCAAACGATCGCATCGCGGCCGGAGCGCAGGTGGTCGACCAGGTGGGGATAGCTCTCGCGTAGGGCGGCAATGGCGGCGTCTTCGGTATAGCCGCTGCCACCCTTGAGCCATTGCAGGATCAGCACCCGGTGGCTCTTGTCCTGGCTGATGCCGCGGCCAATTGCCTGCAGCGCCTTGCCGAGGGCGCTGGTGGATTTGCCCTTGCCTTCGCCGGTGTAGATCTCGATGCCATCGAGCCCCGGGTTGGCGGCCCCATCCGGGTAGCCCTCCTCGTCGAGCCAGAGATCCTTGCGGCGATGGGCCCGCATTTCCGAGTGGAGATCGGCGATCTGTACCAGCTGGCGCGGCGCGCCCCGGCCGGTGACGATCACCTCCATGCCGCCGGGCTTGGCGGCCAGGGTCTGCACCACATCGGCGATGTCGAGCAGGCCCAGGTCCAGCACCGGGCTCAGTTCATCGAGCACCACCACCGAATAAAGGGCGCTGGCGATCGCTCCCTTGGCGATGTCCCAGCCCCGCTGGGCCTCCTGACGATCGAATTTGGTGGCTTCATCGGCGGTGAAGAACTCACCGCGGCCGGTGCGCACCTGGTCAATCAGGTGGGGAAAGCCCTGCTGCAGGGCCTCGATCGCGGCGTCTTCGTCGTAGGAGCGGCCCGGACCCTTCAAAAACCGCAGCAGCAGCACGCGCGTGCGTTTCTGTTCGCAGATGCCCAGGCCGATCGTGCGTAGCACCACCCCTAGGGCGGCCTGGCTTTTGCCCTTGCCGTTGCCGTCGTAGACGTGCAGCTGGCCATGGCTGCGCTCACTGGCGTCAGCGGCGGTGCGAATGCCGATACCCCGGGAGCTGCCGGCGGTGGAACTACTGCTGGAACGGCGGTTGGCGATGCCTGTCACGGAGGTGCTGCCCTGCAGGGCCATGCCAGGGCTCATACCGTTGAATCCTAACGACGGCCCTGGGGGGCTCCGACTCGATGAATCGCCACCGGCAAGTGGAGACGCTGGCTCCTGCCCAGCAGCAGGCGCTGGCGGCCCTGCGCGAGCGCATCGCCAGCTACGGCCAGGTGCTGGTCGCCTATTCCGGCGGGGTGGACAGCGCCCTAGTGGCGGCGATCGCCGCCGAGCAGCTGGGCGAGCGGGCGGTGGCCGTAACCGGCATCTCTCCCGCCCTGGCCCCCCACCTGCGCAGCGAGGCCCAGCTCCAGGCCGCCTGGCTGGGTCTGGTCCACCGCGAGATCGCCACCGCCGAGCTGCAGGATCCGGCCTACGCCAGCAACCCGATCGACCGCTGCTACGCCTGCAAAAAGGAACTGCATGGCTTGCTCGCCGCCCTGGCAGAGGCCGAACGGGTCGGGCTTGCCGAGGCTGGCTGGGGTGAGCAGGCTGGGGAGGCCCTGGCGCCCACGGTGCTGGATGGCGTCAACCTCGACGACCTGGGTGACCACCGTCCGGGCCTGCGGGCGGCCCAGGAGCGGGGCGTGCTTTCGCCCTTGGCGGAGCTGGGTATCGACAAGGCGGCGGTGCGGGCGATCTCCCGGGCCCTGGGCTTTCCCTGGTGGGATAAGCCGGCCCAGCCCTGCCTGGCCTCCCGCTTTCCCTATGGCGAGCCGATTTCGGCCACCCGGTTGCAGCGGGTGGCCGCCGCCGAGGACTGGCTACGGGCCCGGGGCCTGCCGGAGGTGCGGGTGCGCAGCCAGGGGGAGGCGGCCCGGATTGAGGTGCCGGCGGCCCTGATCGCCGGCCTGCTGGTCGATGGCGCCCGCGAACCCCTGGTGGCGGCCTTCCGCCAGCTGGGCTTCAGCGCCGTGAGCCTGGATCTGGAGGGATTGGTAAGCGGCAAGCTCAACCGCGACCACCTCGAGGCCGCTAGTCGCCGGGAGGCCCAGGCGCCCACAAAAAAGGGGCCCTAAGGCCCCTACATCAGATCGCTTGATCGTCCTTGGCGTTAGTTGTGCCCGGCTGCGGCCGCAGCTACTACGGGAGCACGGTCGGCACCGGCCACTTCGCTTGGGGTTTCCCGCAGGAAACTCTTGAGCTTGAAGCGGGCGGCGTTGAGTTCTTCACTCAACACGGCGCAGGCACGCTCCGGCATGGTGTGGTCCCCACAGGTGAACACATCCACCGCGGCGTAGCCCGATTCGGGCCAGGTGTGAATCGAGATGTGCGATTCGGCGAGAAGGGCTAGGCCCGTGACTCCCTGCGGTTCAAACCGGTGGGTAATCAAGTTCAGGAGAGTGGCGCCAGCACGCTTGGCTGCTGTCGTGATGGCGGTCCTGAGAAAGGCTTCGTCATCGAGCTTTGCGGGATCGCAGTTGTAGAGCTCGAGAATGCAGTGTTTGCCCACCATGTCGGTGGCACTGAGGTTGGGATTGGGGCTTGGGGAGAAGGGGCTCGCAGCTCCGGTCCATCCCGGGTTGGGGTGGATGCAGGCCTGGGTCATTGATTCCTGTTGAACAGTTGTCCATCTTAAGTCCTGATTAAGCCCTTTTCGACCCGAATCACTTGGGATGTCTTGGACCAGTCATCGCTGAAGCTGCCCAGGTGGGTGGCGCTGACCAAGCATTGGTAGCCCTCCCCCTGGCCCACGGCCTCGAGGAGCAGCTGCTGGCGGGTGGGGTCGAGTTCGGCCAGCACGTCATCGAGCAGCAGCAGGGGTGGTTCGCCCCAGAGTTGGCGCACCAGTTCGAGCTCCGCCAGTTTCAGGGCCAACACCAGGCTGCGCTGCTGGCCGGCGGAGCCATAGCGCCGGGCCGGCTGGCCGCCCAGCTGGAGCTGGATTTCGTCCCGGTGGGGACCCACGCCGCATTGGCCCAGCCGTAGCTCGCTGTCCCGTTGCTGGCGCAGTTGCCAGGCCAGGGCCTCCCGCCAGGGGGCTTCGGCCTCCTCCCCCTCCAGCACCGTGCCGGGCTGGTAGTGCAACAGCAGTTGTTCGTTGCCGCCGCTCAGGTGCCGTTGCCAGGCGGCTGCCAGGGGTTCGAGCCGAAGCAGGGCCCGTCGCCGCCGCCGGTGCAGGCGCGTGCCGATCAAGGCCATCTGCTGGTCAAAGGCATCGAGCAGGTCGGCTAGGTGGGCGCCGCCCAGGCCGCGGCGCAGCAGCTGGGCCCGTTGGCGCAGCAGGCGGCCATACCGGCTGAGCAGTTCGGCGTAGACCGGCTCCAGTTGCAGCACCACCCGGTCGAGCCATTGGCGCCGCAGGGCCGGTTCGCCCCGCACCAGCTCCAGATCCAGGGCGCTGAAGCCCACGCAGCGCAGGGGACCGACCAGATCCAGTTGGCGCTCGAGCAGCTTGCCGTTGCGGCGCGCCTGGCGGCCCCCCTGGCGCCGCAGTTCCAGCTCGAGCGCATCCCCCTGGCTGGCC
>JAEMQZ010000131.1 GCA_016463595.1 Synechococcales cyanobacterium SupBloom_Metag_052
GCTTTGGTGGAGCAGGCACGCCGCGCCGGCGAGCTGGCGATCGTGGCAGCCCAGGTGTTGCAAGCCTGGAGCCAGGCGGGGCGGGCTAGGCCACGGGGGCTGGCCTGGGGCCTGGCGGGCTTTGGCGGCCTGCTGGCGTTCGCGGGGCTGGGCTTGCTCTGGCCGGGGGCGCCCCTGGCGCTGGCCCTACAGCTCGATCCAGCCCAACTGCCGGGGGGCTTGCATGCCTATGGCCTGGCGGCCCTGGCCCTGGGGGGCTCCTGGCTGCTGCTTCCCTTCGGGCGCCGGCCCCGGGCCCTGCTGGCCGCAGCGGTGCTGGGGCCCTGGCTGGCGCTGGTGCTGCTGGTGCAGGCGGGCCTGTTCAGCGACCGCAGTGGCGCCCTGCGGCTGGCCCTAGCCGAGCCGGCGATTGTGAGTGCCTTAGGCCAGGGGCCGGTGGCGGTGCTGGCGCCCGAGCCGCTCAGCGGCGAGGCCCATGCCCAGCTGATTCTCTTGGCCCTGGCCAGCCCCCAGCTGGGGCCCAGGCTCCCGAGCCTGGAGGCCCTGCCGGCGGGCGGATTGGCCTGGGTGCAGGGGGTTCAAGCGGTCCGCGATCAAGCCCCCAGTGTTGAGCTGGTGGCCAGCGGCGAGACTCTCGCGGATTGGGCATTGGTGAGGAAGCGGCCTTGAGGCAACCCCGCGGCAGGTCCCTGAGCCAGGAGTCCGCTCGCCAGGCCCGCGGGCGGGATCGCACGGATGCGCTGGTGCTGCTGGCCCTCTGGCTGGGCTGCCTGCTGGCCGATGGCCTCTGGGTGGGCCAGCACCACCTGCCCCCCGCCTGGGACCAGGGCGACCACCTCAGCCGCGCCCTCGGTTTTTGGCAGGTGCTGCAGCAGCCGGCCCCCTGGAGCGGCGCCTGGTGGTTTGAGCTATGGAACCAATCCCCCAGCTACCGGGGGCCGCTCACCTACCTGGTGAGCGCGCCGGTGTTCTCGCTGCTTGGCCCCGGTTTTGGGGCGGCGATCCTCTCCAACAGCCTGTTCAACGGCCTGCTGCTGGCCAGCGTCTATGGCCTGGGCCGGCTGGCCCACTCCCGCGCCGCCGGGCTGTGGGCGGCCCTGTTTTTGGCCTGCGCCCCGGCCCTGCTCAACCAGCGCAGCGACTACCTGATCGATTTCAGCCTCACGGCCGTGCTCACGGCCTGCTGGTGGCTGCTGGCGGTGGCCGTGCTGACCCGGCCCCGGCGGCGCTGGCTGTGGGCGGGGGCCTGCGGGCTGGGCCTTGGCGCGGTGGTGTTAACCCGGCCAACCGGGGTGGTACTTCTTTGGCTGCCTCTGGTTGCCCTGGGCTGGACGGGCCTGGCGGCCCTGGTGGCACCGCCCCGGCTTGCGTCCGGGCGGTGCGGCCCCCGCCGTTGGGGTCCCCTGGGCCGCTGCGCCCTGGCCCTGGCCATCGCTGCAGCGATCGCCGGCCCCTGGTTCAGCCAGAACTGGCTGACGATCCTCTCCACGATCAACAAGGCGCGCCAATGGGGCGTGGCCTACCAGGAGGGCATGGGCGCCACCAGCCTGGCCGGCTGGCTCTTTTACCCCCAGCTGCTACCCACAATGCTGGGCCAAACCCTGGTGGCCCTGGTGGCGGCAGGAGCCCTGGTGGCCCTGGCCCTGGCCTGGCGGCGGGGCTGGCGGCCCGGCTCCTGGCCCAGGGGATCCCAGCGGCGGGCCCTGCTCTGGTGGCTGAGTTTCCCCCTCGGCGGCCTGCTGGTGTGCGTGTTGATGACCAGCAAGGACTTCCGCTTCGTGTTGCCGCTGCTGCCCCAGCTCGGCCTGGCCCTGGGGGTGGTCACGGCCCAAACCGCCGCCCAGGCCCGCCCCTGGATCCGTCCCTGGCAGGCGGCCCTGGTGGTGGTGGCCCTCTCGGGCCTGCTCTCCAACCACTTCGGCCTGGGCCCCAACCTCACCGGCTTTGCCCCCCATCCCCCCCGGGGCGAACGGGGGTGGCCGGTGGAGGCGATCGTGGCCACGATCCGCTCCCAGAGCCCCCACCAGCTCTCCACCCTGGCGGTGCTGCCCGATCACGAATTCCTCAACGCCTTCAACCTCGATGCCGAAGGCCGCCGCCAGCAGTTCAAGCTGGCGGCCCGCCAAACCCTGGCCCCGCTCGACCAGCTGCAGGACGACCTGGCCGGCTTCGACTGGTTCCTGCTCAAGGGCGGCCACCAGGGCGTGATGAGCGACGAGCGCCAGGCCAAGCTCAGCGAGCTCGTGGCCCAATCCCCTGCCTTCGAGCCAGCCGGCCAGTGGCCCCTGCCCGATGGCAGCCGCGCCGATCTCTACCGGCGGCGCCAGCTGAGCCTGGCGGTGGATCCGATCGACTGGACCGCCGGCCAGCCCGCGAGCCTGGTGGCCAGCCTGCAGGCCCCCGCGCCGGAGCGCCTGGAGCCGCTGGGCCTCAGCCTGGAGCTTCAAGGTCCCAGCCAGCAACTGGCAACAGGCCTGCTGCTGCTGGAGTGGCGCCCTCGGGCGGCATCGGCCCCCGGCACACTCGGCACCGATGCCGCCAGCCCAGGGGCCACCAGCTGGCGAGCCGACCACGCCATCGGCCAGGGGATGGTGCGGGCCCCCCAGCCCAAGGGCCGCCCCAGGCCAGGCGGACTCCGCATTCAGGAGCAGCTGGCCCTCCAGCTCCCGGCCCCATTGGCCCCAGGCACCTACCAGCTGCACGCCCAGCTGCTCACACCAAAAGGCCAGGTCCTGCCGCTGAAGGTGACGTCCCCAACCATCCAAGTGGACGCAGGCATAGGCAAGCCAATCGAGGCGCCGCCCCTGGCCGCCAACCGCATCACCGTGCTGCGCCACCTCGGCCAACAACTGCGGGCCGGCCAACTAGACCCCCTGTTTGCCCGCGTCGGCCAGCTCAACCAGACCGATCCAGGCCAGGTCTACCTGCGCGACGGTGCCGCGATCCTGCGGGCGCGGCTGCGGCAGGATCCCCGCAACCTCGATGACCTCTACGCCCTGGCCCTCGCCCAGGCCCTACAACGCCAAGCCGAAGGCGCCGCCGCCACCCTGGCGCGGATCCTGCCCCTCGATCCCACCAACCCCAACGCCCTCCTGGGGCTAGGCGTGGTGAATCTCTATCGCTTCAAACCCGGCGCCGCCAAACCCCTGCTGGAGCGCGCCGCCCAGCTCGACCCCAACAACGAAACCCTGCGCACCCTCCGCATCGTGGCCAGCGCCATGGGGCTGGATTGGGGCCACGCCCT
>JAEMQZ010000132.1 GCA_016463595.1 Synechococcales cyanobacterium SupBloom_Metag_052
ATCCGGCCATGACCGAGGGGATGCTCTAAGCCCCACACTGTAGGGACGCCTGATCGAGCCAAGCCATGCCCGCGCCACGGTGTCTGGATCGGCTGGCCTGGCCCCAGCTGGCGGAGGCCGCCCGCCAGGGCGGCAGCACCGTGCTCTGGCCCTTTGGCGCGATCGAGCAACACGGGCCCCAACTGCCCATGGCCACGGACGCAATCTTTGCCGAACGGGTGGCCGATGCGGTGTTGTCCCAACTCGACCCCGAGCTGCCGATTTGGCGCCTGCCCTGCCAGAGCCTGGGTTTCTCCCCCGAACATCTGGGCTTTGCCGGCACCCTCAGCCTGCCGTCTGAGCTGCTGATCTCCCTGGTGGTGAGCGTGGGCAGTCAGCTTGCGGAGGCTGGCTTCCAGCGCCTGGTGTTGTTCAACGCCCACGGCGGCCAGATTGCCCTTTTGCAGGTGGCGGCCCGGGAACTGCGCACTCGCCATCCCTCGCTGGCGGTGCTGCCCTGTTTCCTCTGGAGCGGCCCGCCGGGCCTATCAGCCCTGTTGCCCCAGCCAGAGCGGCGCCAGGGTTTGCATGCCGGCCAGGCCGAAACCAGCTTGATGCTGCACCTGGCACCAGAGCTAGTGGGACCGGAGCGGCCCCGCGATGGCTTGGCAGGAGAGGATCCTCCCCAGGGTTGGAGCCTGGAGGGGGCCGTGCCCTTGGCCTGGCGCACCGCCGACTTTTCTAAATCGGGGGTAATTGGCGATGCCAGCGGAGCCGATGGCGCCCTGGGCGAGGCCCTATTTGGCCGTCTGGTAGCGGGCTGGGGCGAGCTGCTCACCAATCTGCTGCGCAGTGACTGGCCGCCCACGGGGCCCTAGTCGCTCCCTGTCGCTTGCCTGGTCGTTGATGGGCTGGTCGTTGATTGCCGGGCCCCCGGCCAGCCCGTTTCCACTTGGCATGGTTACAGTAAATTCCACTCCCTTCCTGAATTTGGTAGCCATGGCAACCCTTGAAACCGCAGTGGCAAGCCCCAGCGGCGCCGAAGCGGTTGGCTCCCAATCGCTTGGCTTGCCTGATTTCAGCAGCGCTAGCTACAAGGATGCCTACAGCCGCATCAATGCCATTGTGATCGAGGGTGAGCAGGAAGCTCACGACAATTACATTTCGATCGGCACCTTGATTCCTGAGCAGGCTGAAGAGCTCTCCCGGTTGGCCCGGATGGAGCTAAAGCACATGCGTGGTTTCACCGCCTGTGCCAACAACCTGGGGGTGACGGCTGACATGCCTTTCGCTAAGCAGTTTTTCCTGCCCCTGCATCAGAATTTTCAGACGGCCCTTGCCGAAGGCAAGGTGGTGACCTGCCTGCTGATCCAAGCCATCTTGATCGAGGCCTTTGCGATTTCCGCCTACCACATTTATATCCCCGTGGCCGACCCCTTCGCCCGCAAGATTACCGAAGGGGTTGTCAAGGACGAATACACCCATCTCAATTACGGCCAGGAATGGCTCAAGGCCAACCTGGACACGGCCCGCGAAGAGCTTGAGCAGGCCAACCGCCAGAACCTCCCCCTAGTCCGCAAGATGCTTGAGCAGGTTTCTGCCGATGCCTCCGTGCTGCAGATGGAGCAGGAAGATCTGATGGCTGATTTTCTATCCTCTTACCAGGAAGCCCTGGTGGAAGTGGGCTTCACCAACCGGGAAATCGCCAAGATGGCCGCCGCCGCCCTGGTGGGCTAAAGCTCCAGCCGCCAGCCCACCAGCGGGTCTCCCCCGGCCGATAGCAGTGGCAAGATGGCCGGACCTGCAGGGATGGTCCCTGATCCCCAGCCATTACGCCCCTTTCCTATTGGCTTCATGTTCGGTCTGATCGGTCATTCCACCAGCTTCGAAGAGGCCCGCAATAAGGCCCGAAGCTTGGGCTTCGAGGAGTACGCCGACGGCGACCTGGACATGTGGTGCAGTGCTCCGCCCCAACTGGTGGAGCGGGTGTCGGTCAGCAGCCCTACGGGTAAGACGATCCAGGGGGCTTACATCGATTCGGTCTTTGTGCCGGAGATGTTGCGGCGCTTCAAGACGGCCAAGCGCAAGGTGATCAAGGCCATGGAATTGGCCCAGAAGAGCGGCATCAACATCACGGCCCTGGGCGGTTTTACCTCGATCATTTTTGAGGATTTCAACCTGCTCAAGGAGGAGCGCGTTAGCGCCACCGCCCTCGACTGGCAGCGGTTTACCACCGGCAACACCCACACCGCCTGGGTGATCTGCCGCCAGGTCGAGGAGAATGCACCCAAATTGGGTATTAATTTGGCCAGCGCCAAGGTGGCCGTGGTCGGCGCCAGCGGCGACATTGGCAGTGCCTGCTGCCGCTGGCTGCAGCGATCCGGAGTTGCTGAACTGCTGCTAGTGGCCCGGCGCCCCCAGCCCCTGGTCGACCTGCAGGCCTCCCTGGGCAGTGGTCGGATTCTGGCCCTTGAAGAAGCCCTGGCCGAGGCCGATGTGGTTGTTTGGGTGGCGAGCCTGCCCCAGGGCTTAAGTATCGAAGCCAGCAGCCTGCGCAAGCCCTGCCTAATGGTGGATGGTGGCTATCCCAAAAATCTCGATAGCAAAGTCGTCAGTGATGACGTGCATGTGCTTAAGGGCGGCATTGTGGAGTTTTGGCAGGACATCGGCTGGCAGATGATGGAGGTGGCAGAAATGGCCAAACCCCAGCGCCAGATGTTTGCCTGTTTTGCCGAGGCGATGATTCTCGATTTCGAAGCGCGCCACACCAATTTCAGCTGGGGCCGCAACAACATCAGCCTGGAGTCCATGGATTGGGTTGGTGAAGCCTCCCTGCGCCATGGTTTCAGGGCTCTGGGCTTGGAGCAGGCAGCCCACCCCAGCCCTGGGGCGGTACGCGCCGCCGTCTAGGCACCCCATCCGCGAACCAGCGCCGCCTGGCGTTTACCCTCCCACTGGTTTTCCCCCCACTCCCTTCCCGTTTATGGCCCGCCGTCCACTGTTGGAGTTCGAAAAACCCCTGGTGGAACTGGAGGAGCAGATCGAGCAGATCCGCCAGCTGGCTAAGGACTCCGAGGTGGATGTCAGCCAACAGCTGCACCAGTTGGAAACCCTGGCGGCCCGGCGACGGGTCGAAATCTTCAGCAGCCTCAGCCCGGCCCAGAAAATCCAGGTGGCCCGCCACCCCCAGCGCCCCAGCACGCTCGATTACATCCAGGTGCTGACCGATGAGTGGTACGAGCTCCATGGTGATCGC
>JAEMQZ010000053.1 GCA_016463595.1 Synechococcales cyanobacterium SupBloom_Metag_052
TGCCAGGGCCACCCCCGCCACCGTGGCAACCAGGGGGAAGGGCCAGGCGGGTGCCGGCCGGGGGTCTGGGTCCTGGGCGCCAGCACTGGGGACATGGGGCGCCCCTAGGGCGTCTCCGCCCGGAAGGGGGCCAAACGGATTGGCCCGCGCCTGGATCGGCTCGGCCTGGGGGGTGGAAAGCTCTGGCCAGGACAGGGGCGCTAGGGAGTAGCCAGGCTCGTTCTTGGCCCCGATGGCTGGGTCCATGGCCCCCGTCTCGGTAGCTCCCCCAGGCCCTCTCCAGGCGGGGATCAGGGACCGCAAGCGATCGGGAAAAAATCGAAGGTCGCCTAGTCCCAGCTGGCCTGGCTGCAAGCGGGACAGGTCCGCCTTGGCGGCCTTGGCCTTGGCCAATCCCGATCCCAGCCGTTGGCGCAGCTGGGGCCAGCCGATCGAGGGCCAGCGCAGCTGGGGCAGGCCCCAGCTAGCCCAGGGAGCCTCGGGCCCGTCGGGTTGGCAGAAGTCATTGGCGTCGTCAGCGCCTGGGGCGGCCGGAGCAAGGCCGCTCTGCCCTTGGCTGGAGGACTCCAGCCAGGGGGCATTCCAGGGGGCTGGTTGGCGGGCGTCCAGACCCGCTCCGGCCTGGTCTGATCCGGGCGGGCTGACCTGTTGGCGGCCACTGGCTGGAACCTGGCGGCCACTGCGGCGGTCCTGTTGTTCCACGTAGGCCTGCACGTCCCGGTCGGCGAACCAGGCATCGAGATCGGCATCCACCTCGATATCCCGATAGCCCGGCAATACCTCGCGAGCCAGCCAGTCGCGGCAATAGGCGCAAAGGCGCTCGAGGGATTCACTGCCCTGCTCGCTGGCCCATTGGCGCAGCTCCGCACTGGCGCCCTGGTCGAAATGGGCTTCGGCCTGCTCCACCTGGCCCAGCAGCAGCTGCTGGCAGGCCAGGAATGGTTCGATCCCCTGTTGGCCAGCGGCGGCCAGCCGTCCATAGGCCTCGCGAATGCGCTCGGGCTTGCGCTGGGCAAAGCCAGAGGCCGTGAGGGCGTAGCTGGCCAGGAAATCGGCGGTGGCGGAGCCGGCCTGGGCCCAGCGGCTGAACAGGTCAACCTGTTCTTGAACCGTCAGGAACGGGCGGATCTGCTTGAAAAAGGTCTGGAACTTGGCCTGGTCGAACTCCCGGTCGCTGTCGCCATCGAGGCCGCCGCGGCGCTGAACCAGCTCTTCGAGCAGCTTCAGACCTTCATTGCGCTCTAGGGCGGCGCCCAGGTCGCGGCTGACTAGATCGAGGACCCGGTAGGGCAGCAGCTGGCCCAGCTGCTGTTCCAGCTGGCGCCGTTGCTGGGGCAGCTGGCCCATGCGTTGTAGCAGTTGCAGGCCCTGTTGCAAGACCGTGGCGGCCGCCTCAAAGCGGCGCTGCTCCTGGTAATCCTTGGCGGCCGCCTGGCAGGCCAGGCCAGCCAAGAGGGTGAGATCGGCCTCACGGCCGCTGCCCAGGGCCGGTGCCTGGGGGGGCTGCAGGTTGCGCCGGGCGGTTTCAAAGGCTTCCTGGGCCAGGCCGGCCTCCAGCACCAGTAAGAGACCGGCGACGTCGCGGGAGGCTGGAATCTCCAAAGCGGCGATCTGGCTGCTGCCACCCGAGCTAGGGATCGCCAGCAGCTGGGCCTCATAGGCCCGCCGCCGCTGTTCATCGCTGAGCAGGTCGGCGCTATTGCGAAGCAACTCGGCCCGGGCCTGCAAGGTCCCCTGGGTGAAGCCCTGGTCGGGAATGCGATCGAGCCGTTGCTGCAGCGTGCGCAGCACGGACTGGGCATCGGTTGTCGGCTGCACCCCAAGCAGGTGGAAATGGTCGATCGGCAGTTCCAATCCAGGAGCTTCACTGACAACTGACTGTAAGCAGCTGTGTTTAAGCTGGCTAGTCAGTTTTGGCCGCTCTTGCCGCCACCAGGGGCCATTGGACCCCGTACAGTCGCGAAACGCTCCAGGCCCTTCGGCGATGACGGCTGAATTAACAACGGGAATTGCGGCTCCCCAGGCCGGTGGCCCTGGTGCCAGGGACCAATCCGCCAGTGAGCAAGCCGCCGCCGCCGGCAGCCACGCCGAGCGGCTTTCAGCCCTCTACCCCGCAACCCCTGCCACGGTGACGCGCGAGGAGGGCCTAATGCTCTACCGCGACATGACCCTCGGGCGCCGCTTCGAAGACAAGTGCGCCGAGATGTATTACCGCGGCAAGATGTTTGGTTTCGTGCATCTTTATAACGGCCAGGAAGCGGTGAGCACCGGCGTGATCCGGGCGATGAAATTGCAACACGATTGGTTCTGCAGCACCTATCGCGACCACGTCCATGCCTTGAGTTGCGGCGTGCCGGCTCGGGAGGTTATGAGTGAGCTGTTTGGCAAGGAAACCGGCTGTAGCAAGGGCCGGGGCGGCTCCATGCATCTTTTTTCGAAGGAACACCACCTGCTTGGTGGTTATGCCTTCATCGGTGAAGGGATTCCCGTGGCCCTCGGCTCTGCTTTCACCAGTCGCTATAAGCGCGATGCCCTCGGAGATGCCAGCAGCGATGCTGTTACGGCGGCCTTTTTTGGCGATGGCACTTGTAATATTGGCCAGTTTTATGAATGTTTAAACATGGCGGCTCTCTGGAAGCTGCCAATCCTCTTCGTGGTGGAAAACAACAAGTGGGCCATCGGCATGGACCACAACCGGGCCACCAGTGACCCAGAGATATGGCGCAAAGCTGCTGCCTTTGGCATGGCCGGCGAAGAGGTGGACGGCATGGATGTGCTAGCCGTGCGGGCAGCGGCCCAGCGGGCGATTGAGCGGGCCAGGGCTGGAGAGGGTCCCACCGTGCTCGAGTGCCTCACCTATCGCTTCCGGGGCCACTCCCTCGCCGACCCCGATGAGTTGCGGGCTGAGGCCGAGAAGCAGTTCTGGGCCCAGCGCGATCCAATCAAGCAGCTAGCTGGCCACCTGCTCGCTCAGCAACTGGCTAGCGAAGCCGATCTCAAGCAGATCGAAAAGGAGATCGACGCCCATGTGGCCGATTGTGTTGAGTTCGCCCTCGCCGCCCCCGAGCCCGACCCGGCCGAATTGACCCGCTACATCTGGGCTGACGACTGAACGGTTGGGGGGATGGCACTCCAGGACCAGATCCCACAGAGATCAATCCCGGCAGCTTGGGTAGTCCTTAGGGACCCTGGAGGGAGGGGCTTCGGCGGGTGAAGTGGCGCAGTTTGCGCAGGGCCTTGAGTTCCACCTGCCGCACCCGCTCCCGGGAGACCTCGAGGAGTCGGCCAATTTCGGCCAGGGTATGTCGCTCATGGCCTTCTAAGCCAAAACGCATTTCCAGCACCTGGCGCTCCTGCTCCGAAAGCTGGCCCAGCCATTGGCCCAGCTGTTCCAGGTGGATGCCCCGCTCGACCGACTCCAGGGGTTCGCTTTGGCTGGTATCGGCAATTAGGTCGCCCAGGAAGCTGCGATCGTCATCACCGTTGACCGGTGCATCAAGGCTGGAGGTAGTGAGTGACTGGCGCAGCAGCGAATCGAGCTCCTCGATTGGCATGGCCATGGCCTCGGAAATTTCCTGGCGACTGGGCATCGCCCCGAGTTTGTGGGCGAGATCCAGGCTCACCCTGCGAATCGCCGAGAGCCGTTCGGACAGGTGCACCGGCAGCCGGATTGTCCGTGATTGGCAGGCAATCGCCCGGGTCATACTTTGGCGAATCCACCAGAAGGCGTAGGTCGAAAACTTGTAGCCCCGGGTGGGATCGAACTTTTCAACCGCCCGTTCCAGGCCCAGGGAGCCCTCCTGGATCAGGTCGAGCAGTTCGAGGCCTTTACCCTGATATTTCTTGGCAACGCTGACAACAAGGCGAAGGTTTGCCTTCATCATGCGCTCTTTGCAGCGACGGCCAACCCGAATTAATTTATTTTCCTGATCGCTATAGCCCCCATCCTTGGGGTCCTCCAAGAGCCGCATCATGGTTTGCACCTGATTGCCTAGTTCAATCTCTTCGGCTGGTGTCAGCAAAGGCACACGCCCGATTGTGCCGAGATACCAGCTGATCGGATCACTGCTACGCCGGCGGGGGCCGTCGCTGTCGGGCGGGCCTGAGGCGGTCATGGAGTGGGGAATAGAAGTTAAGCCAACTTGCTACAGAAAAGCGAAATTTGTCTGTGTCTTCATGAATCTTTCAGCATTGCGAGGCATCTGTTGACAGGGGATTTCTCGGCCCCATTGTTGGAGCAGATTGGCTTCATATTTGAGCGGATTGATAAAAGCTTTGCCTTGCAAGCGCTGCCGCTACGGCCATTGGTGTCGCCCCACCGGGGCCACCGCGGCGATGGACTTGGCAGCCAGCTAGGGCATGGTTGAGGGCCGCTGCCGCCAAGAGGGCGCCATCAAGCCGCAGCGTTGCGGTGGCTAGTCCAAGCCGGTTTTCTGCGACAGGTTGGTTGCCAGCTCCAGCTCTTTGCGCACCAACAAACCTCTCCGCAGCAACAGCCCTCTCCGCAGCAACAGCCATGGCCCCGCGGCCGGCCGCATAGCCGGCCAGCACATCGCCCAAGCCGGCCCGGGCTGCGCCTGCACAGGTTTTAACCAGTTGCCAGCTGCGTCCATCGGCTGTGGCGATGACGCTGTGGGCCCCCTTCAACAGCACGGTGGCCGTGGAGGCTTGGGCGGCGGTGGCGGCGGCCTTTAGGGGCGCAAGGCCGGCCAGATCGGGGAATAGGCGGGCAAATTCGGCCCCATGGGGCGTCAGCCAGGTCGGTCCTTGGCGTTGGCGCAGCCATTGGCTGGCGCCCGATTCGAGGCCTTGGCCCAGCTCTGCCAGCCGGTTGAGGCCATCGGCATCGAGCAGTAGGAGCCCCCGGAAGCCCTGCAATCGGTTCCACAGCTGCTGCTGGCTTGGATCTGCCTGGCGCTGGTCGGCCCCCAGGCCAGGACCAAACACCACCGCATCAAATCTCTCCAGGGCCTTGGGCGGTTCCAAGGCGGCCGTATCCAAGAGCACCACATGGGGCTGGCTGGCCCAAAGCCCTGGCGCTCCAGCCGCGGGCACCAGGGCCTTGAGGCTGCCGCAGCCGCTGGCGCTAGCCCCCTGGAGGCAGAGCTGGGCGGCGCCCAGATAGCTGGGGCTGCCGGCTACCACCAGCAGGCGACCGCGCCCGTATTTGCCGGCGGCCGGATCCAGCGGCGGCCAGGGGGCCGTGGCCCCATCCGCCGCCCCGAGGGCCAGGGGCTGGCTGGCGGCCAGGGGTGCCAACAGGGCCGTAGGCAAGCCCAGGTCGATCCGCTCCAATTGGCCCACCCAGGCCAGGGCGGCGTCCTGGACCAGACCCTGCTTGAACAGTCCCAGGCAGTAGGTGATGCGGGCCCGGGCGGCGGTGCTGCCGACTAGTCGACCGCTGTCGCTGCAAAGGCCCGTGGGGACATCGATGGCCACCAGGGCCCCTGGCCGCCCCTGGTGGCGCCGCGTCAGCAGGCTGGCCAGGGAGTCGTCGATCGGGCGTTGCTGGCCGACGCCAAAGAGGCCATCGATCCAGAGGGCCCCATCCATGGGATCGGGCTGCCCCTCCAGCACCGGAATCCCTAGCCAGCGGCAGTGGCGGAGGTGGGCGCTTGTCAGCGGTTTGGGGCGCTCAAAAGGGGTCCAGAGGCGTACGGGCACCCCGGCCAGGTGCAGCTCCCGTGCCACCACCAGCCCGTCGCCGCCGTTATGGCCGGGTCCCACCAGTACCAGGGCCGCCGCTGGCGGCGTGGCGAGCAGCCGGCGGGCGATCGCCAGGGCAGCTTTTTCCATCAGGGCCTCCACCGGCAGGCCACTGGTGAACAGCTGGCTCTCCAGCTCGGCCATCTGGGTCCCCGTCACCAGCAGATGGTCGGCATCGGCCGCTGGCCAGGTGGGCCAAGGGCTAGCGGCAACGGGGTCAGGCACGGGGACCTCCAGGGGCTTGGACGTGGCCATTGGGGGGCTGGCCGTAATCGGCCCGGCACAGTTCCATGATGGAATCAAATCTCGTCCTGTCTGCCCTAAGGCGGGCGAACCCCCGTTGTGGCCCGTTTTTCCGCACCCCCCCAGCCCACTGCTCCCGGTGCGGCCCCTGCGGCCACACCGGCCGGGGCGGCGGCGATTGAGCGGCTGCGGGCTTGGCCAGGCGTGCGGCGGGTGGCGGTGGGACTCTCGGGTGGGGTGGACAGTTCCCTGACGGCGGCCTTGCTGGTGGAGGCCGGTTGGCAGGTGGAGGGCCTCACCCTCTGGTTGATGAGTGGGAAGGGCGCCTGCTGCGCCGAGGGGTTGGTGGATGCGGCGGCCATCTGCGACCAGCTGGGGGTTCCCCACCATGTGGTCGATTCCCGGGCCACGTTCCAAACGCAGATCGTCGAGTTTCTGGTGGAGGGCTATGGCGCCGGGGTTACCCCCCTGCCCTGCTCCCGTTGCAACCGGGAGGTGAAGTTTGGGCCGATGTTGGCCTGGGCGGCCGAGGAGCGGGGGATGGGCCGCATCGCCACCGGCCATTACGCCCGGGTACGCCTTAGCGAGGCTGCCGATCCCCTGCCCGTGCCGGGCGACGGCAAGGGCCGCCACCAGCTGCTGCGCGGCCTCGATCAACGCAAGGACCAGAGCTATTTCCTCTACGACCTCCCCCAGGAGATCCTGGGGCGGCTGGTGTTTCCCCTGGGCGAGCTCACCAAGGCCGACACCCGGTTGGAGGCCGCCCGCCACGGCCTGCGCACCGCAGAGAAACCGGAAAGCCAGGACCTCTGCCTGGCCGATCACCACGGGTCCATGAAGGCGTTCCTGGATGCCTACCTGCCGCCCCGCCAGGGCCAGATTGTTTTCAGCGATGGACGGGTGCTGGGCGAACACGACGGCATCGAGCACTTCACGATTGGCCAGCGCCGCGGCCTCGGCGTGGCCTGGAGCGAACCGTTGCATGTGGTTCGCCTTGATGGCGCCATGAACCAGGTGGTAGTGGCTCCCCGGTCCGAGGCTGCCCGTTGCGGAGCCCTCGTTGGCGCCGTCAACTGGCTGTCCATGGCCCCGCCCGAGGCGCCGATCGCCGTGGAGGTGCAGGTGCGCTATCGCAGTGGCCCTGAGCCGGCCACCCTGTTCCCCCTACCCGCCACGGAGGCCGACCGGCAGGCGGGTCGACCCCACCGTTGTCGGCTGGAGTTTGCCGAGGAGCAGTTCTCGATCACCCCGGGCCAGGCAGCCGTGTTTTATGCGGGTGAAGTGGTCCTCGGCGGGGGTCTGATTCAAAAGGACCCCTCTGCGGCCTAGTCGGCTGCCTTGATTTACCAGTAAGGATCGCTGGCCCAGGCCACGGTTAGGGGGCCGGCGGGGCTGGGGGGCACCTGGGCGATGCAGGCCCTTTCGATCTCGCCGTTGACCTCGATTTCACAGGCGCCGCAGCTGCCCCCCAGGCAGCCCGTGGGGATGGCCAAGCCTGCCGCCGCTGCCGCTACTAGCCAGTCCTGACCGGGGAGGGCCGTACTGATCTGGCCGTCGGGCCAGTGGATTGTCACCGGACCCTGGGACCCCATCACCGTCATCGCAGCAGCGGCTCCAGGTTCACATGGGCTTCAAACGCATCGGCGAGCCGATCAAGCAGGGCCTCCCGTTGCTGGCTGTGGTGGGGCACCGTTTCCGGTAATGGAGCCAATCCCTTGCGGTGCCTCAGGCCATTGAGCCAGCGGCGGCGCCAGGCCCCACTTTCAAACACCCCGTGCAGGTAGGTGCCGGCCACCAGGCCGCCCTGGTCGCCCAAGGGCTGGCACCAGCCCAGATCGGCGGCGGCGGCGATCGGTTGGCAGGCTCCCTGGGCGTCCGGGTCTTGGAGCTGGCTGTGGCCCCGATGCAACTCAAAGCCCTCGAGTTCTAAGGACGGCTCCCCTGCCGGCCAGAGGGCCAGGCTGCGGCGCTGGGTGAGGGCCTTGGTGTCTGTAAACACCGTGTCCAGGGGCAGCAATCCCAGGCCCCGGGCTTGGCCGGCCCTGCCCCCTTCCAGGCCCTGGGGGTCCTGTAGGGATGCTCCCAGCATCTGCAGGCCGCCGCAGATGCCGAACACCTGGCCGCCGCTGAAGCCGTAACGGACCAGCTCCTCCCCCAGGCCACTGGCCTGGAGCGCGGCCAGATCCCGCAAGGTTTGCTTACTCCCCGGCACGATCACCGCATCGGGCTGGCCCAGGGGTTGGCCGGCCTGGAGCCAGCGCAGCTGCACGCTGGGTTCGGCCTCCAGGGGGTCGAGATCGGAAAAATTGCTGAGTGAGGGCAGGCGCAGCACGGCGATCTCGAGCTCGGCGTCCGACTTGCGGCCGCGGCGCTCCAGGAGGTCGAGGGAGTCTTCCGGCGGAAAGAGCTCATCGAGCCAGGGCATTACCCCAAGCACCGGCACACCGGTGTGCTGCTCCAGCCAGGAGCGCCCGGAATCAAAGAGTTCGCGGCGGCCGCGGAAGCGATTGATCAGCAGCCCGCGGATTAGGGGCCGTTCCACTGGCCTCAGGAGGTCGAGGGTGCCTACGAGCTGGGCGAACACCCCGCCCCGCTCGATATCGGCCACCAGTAGGCAGTGGGCCTTCAAGTATTGGGCCAGACGCAGGTTGGTGAGATCTCGAGATTGCAGGTTCACTTCCACCGGGCTGCCGGCCCCCTCGAGCACCAATCGCCCGCCGGGATGGGCCTGCTGCAGGCTTTCGAGGCCAGTGCGAATCGCCGCCCAGCCGGGCTTGAACCAGTCGCGGTAGTAGTGCTCAGCCCGGGCCGTGCCGACGGATTGGCCCAGGTGAATCACCTCGCTGGTGCTGTCGCCCTGGGGTTTGAGCAGCACCGGGTTCATGGTGCAGTTGGGCTCTAGGCCAGCGGCCCAGGCCTGCAGGGCCTGGGAATAGGCCATCTCGCCGCCAGCCTGATCCACCCAGGCGTTGTTGCTCATGTTCTGGCCCTTGAAGGGCAGGGGCGTTTCGCCGCGGCGACGCAGCACCCGGCAGAGGGCAGCGGTCATCAGCGATTTGCCGGCTCCGCTAGAGGTGCCAAGCACCATCAAGGGCCTGGGGAAGGGCGGGCTGCTGGCCATCAGAGCCGGGGCCAGTGGCGTTGCAACCAGCCCCAGAGCCGTTGGCCGGGGTTGGCCCGCGGGATCTCGGCGCTCCAGGGCGCCAGCACCTGCCGGCCAAGGGGGGTGAGCCGCACCCGCTCGGTCAGGCCCTGGCCATCCACCTCCCGCCGCAACACACCCAGCTGGATCAACCAGATCAAGTGGCCCTCCGCCTCGTAGGCGCCCACGGGGCTAAGGCACCATCCGGTGGCCGCTGGGGCCCTGGCCAGGTCATTGCTGCCCAGGGCCCGGGATTCAAGGTGCCTGTAAAAGGCCTGGCGAAAGGGCAGGCAGCGCAGGGCCAGTCGGCCCCGCCGCAGTGCCCGCGGGGTTGTAGATCCGATGCCGTCCTCGCCCACGCCGCCTGCTCGCCTTGCTGGCCATTCTCTGGCCTGGGGGTCCCGATTGCGGCTGGTGGTGGGCCCTGCTGCAGGCTGGAGTCCTTGATCCGCCTGGCGCCATGTTGGTACTCGCTTCCGCCTCCCCAGCCCGGCGCCGGTTGCTGCAGCAGGCGGCCATTCCCCATCGGGTCCAGGTCAGTGGCGTTGATGAGGGGGCCATCACGGCGGCTGATCCCAGCGAGCTGGTGCGGTTGCTGGCCCAGGCCAAGGCCCAGGCGGTGGTGGACACGCTCGAGCCAGGCGCGGGACAAAACGTGCTCGGCTGCGATTCCCTGCTGGTGTTTGCCGGTGAGGTCTTTGGCAAGCCAGCCGATCCCCAGGAGGCCACCCGCCGCTGGCAGCGGATGGCTGGAGGTTGGGGCGAGCTGCATACGGGCCATTGCTTGCTGAAGCCTGCCGGGGCTGGGGTTGGCACCAGGCTTCCCCAAGCAGGGGCGATCCAGCTGGAGACGGTTACCACCCGGGTGCAGTTTGCGGCCCTCACCACCAGCGAGATCGAGGCCTATGTGGCCACGGGGGAACCGTTGCAATGCGCCGGTGGTTTTGCCCTTGAGGGCATGGGCGGCCAGATGGTGGAACGGATCGAGGGTTGCTTTAGCAATGTGATCGGCCTGAGCCTGCCCCTGCTGCGCCGTTGGCTGGCGGCTTGATCTTCGCCCTGGCGCCCCTGCCCCGGGACCTGACCATGAAAAAGCCCCCGCTTGCGGCGGGGGCAGGGGTTGGGTTGATCCAGGGAACGGAGCCCCGAACTCAATCCAGGTCAGGCATGGCCAAGGTGGGCTCGGCCTTGCGGTCGATGCCTTTTTCGAAGCCAGCAGCTGCGGCGCGGGCGCGGCCCGCATGCCAGAGGTGACCAACCAAGAAGAAGAACGCCAACACGAACTGAGTGGAAGCGAGCCACTGACGGATGTTGACGAAGTTCACCGAGTTGGGCTCGGTGATGATGCCGCCCACGGAATTGAGGGAAGCATTCGGGGCGTGGGTCATGTATTCAGCGGCCCGGCGCACTTGCCAGGGCTGAATGTCGTTCTGGAGCTTGTCCAGGCTCAGGCCATTGGGGCCCCGCAGGGGCTCCAGCCAGGGACCGCGGAAGTCCCAGAAGCGCATGGTTTCACCACCGAAGATGATCTCACCGGTGGGGGAGCGCATCAGGTATTTGCCCAGGCCCGTGGGGCCCATGGCCGAACCGATATTGGCGCCCATGCGTTGGTCACGCACCAGGAAGGTGAAGCTCTGGGCCTGGGAGGACTCGGCGTTGGTGGGGCCGTAGAACTCGGAGGGGTAGGCGGTGTTGTTGAACCAGATGTAGCCCGAGGCAATGAAGCTCATGAAGCTCAAGGCGCCCAGGCTGTAGCTCAGGTAGGCCTCACCGTTCCAGATGAAGGCGCGACGCACCCAGCCGAAGGGCTTGGTGATCACGTGCCAAATGCCACCGAAGATGCAGATCAGGCCGAGCCAGATGTGGCCACCGATGATGTCCTCCATGGAGTCCACACCGATGATCCAGCCCTCACCGCCGAAGGGGGCGCGGGTCAGGTAACCGAACACCACGCCGGGGCTAAGGGTGGGGTTGGTGATCAGGCGCACATCGCCACCACCTGGGGCCCAGGTGTCATAGACACCGCCGAAGAACATGGCCTTGAAGACCAGCAGCAGGGCACCGACACCAAGAAGAATCAGGTGATAGCCAATGATGTTGGTCATCTGGTTCTTATCACGCCAATCTTGCGAGAAGAAAGCGGAATAGTTCTCCAGAATCTCAGGACCACGCAGGGCGTGATAGAGACCGCCCAAGCCGAGTACGGCAGAGCTGATCAGGTGCAGCACCCCAACCACGAAGAAGGGGTAGAGGCTGGTGACTTCACCACCGGGACCGACGCCGTAGCCGAGGGTGGCCACGTGGGGAAACAGGATCAGCCCCTGTTCGTACATCGGCTTGTCGAAGGTGAAGTGGCTCACCTCAAACAGCATCATGGCGCCGGCCCAGAAGACCATCAGGCCAGCGTGGGCCACGTGGGCGCCAAGTAGGCGGCCGGAGAGGTTGATCAGGCGGGCGTTGCCAGACCACCAGGCGTAGCCGGTGGAGTCGAGGTCCTTGCCCCCGACAGCCACTAGGGAGGGATTAGAGAGCGTTACCACGGGGCAGAACCTCTTCAGGGAAGACGAAGTTTTCGTGAGGCTGGTCGGCCGGTGCCATCCAGGCACGCAGACCTTCATTGAGAAGAATGTTCTTCGTGTAGAAGGTTTCGAACTCGGGGTCCTCAGCGGCGCGGATTTCCTGCGACACGAAGTCGTAGGCGCGCAGGTTGAGGGCCAGGCCGATGATGCCGATGCTGCTGGTCCAAAGACCCATCACCGGCACAAACAGCATGAAGAAGTGCAGCCAGCGCTTGTTGGAGAAGGCGATCCCGAAGATCTGGCTCCAGAAGCGGTTGGCGGTGACCATCGAATAGGTCTCTTCTTCCTGGGTGGGCTCAAACGCCTTGAAGGTGTTCGCCTGCTCCGAGTCCTCAAACAGGGTGTTCTCCACCGTGGCGCCGTGGATGGCACACAGCAGGGCACCGCCGAGGATGCCGGCCACTCCCATCATGTGGAAGGGGTTGAGGGTCCAGTTGTGGAAGCCCTGCAGGAAGAGCAGGAAGCGGAAAATCGCCGCTACCCCAAAGGATGGTGCGAAGAACCAGCTGCTCTGGCCCAGGGGGTACATCAGGAAAACACTGACGAACACCGCAATCGGGCCGGAGAAGGCAATCGCGTTATAAGGACGGATGCCGACCAGGCGGGCAATCTCGAACTGACGCAGCATGAAGCCGATCAGGGCGAAGGCGCCGTGGAGGGCCACGAAGGCCCAGAGGCCGCCCAGCTGGCACCAGCGCACGAAATCACCCTGGGCTTCCGGGCCCCAGAGCAACAGCAGGCTGTGGCCCATGGCATCGGCGGGGCTGCTCACCGCGGCGGTGAGGAAGTTGCAGCCCTCCAAGTAGGAGCTGGCAATGCCGTGGGTGTACCAGGAGGTGACGAAGGTGGTGCCGGTG
>JAEMQZ010000133.1 GCA_016463595.1 Synechococcales cyanobacterium SupBloom_Metag_052
GGGCACAAACAATCAAAGTACGACGCGGAAGTGCCTTCCGCCAAGCTCCCGTCCTCAGGCCGTGCCCCCATCCCCCCTGCCCCATCCGTCGCACCTGCGTATCAAGCCCCTGGGGCGCAGGCGTTTTGCCCTGGTTTCCCTGCTGCTGGCCTGGCCCCTGCTGGCGCCCGGTTGCCGCGCCGCCGACGGGCTCGCCTGGCCCGTGCCGCCGCCGCCTGCGGTCCGCAGCGACCAACCCTTGCTCTGGGTCGGGCTGGCGGCCCACCTGGGCAGCAAGCCCTCGGCGGCCCCGCTCCTGCTGGAGAGCGTCAAGGGGCCCTTGGAATTGGTGGATGCCAAGGGCCAGCGGCTGCTGGAACCCAGCCTGAAACTGGTCTGGCGCAGCGAGCCCCTAGCCAGTCCCCTGCGGATCAGCCGCACGGTGCTGGGTCCCTTTCCCAGCTATGAGGCCGCCAGTTTGGCGGCCGACCGTTGGCGCCAGCAGGGGGTGGCGGTGGTGATCGCCCATCCCGCCGATTGGGAGGTGTGGGCGCCGCCGCGTACGGCGGCCCCGGCGGGCCTGAAGGCCAGCCAGCTGAGCTTGCGCCTAGTGCGGCGCACCGCCCTGGCGGTCCAGGGGCCGAAGGGAACCGTGGCCCTGCAGGGGCCGATCAGCCTGAGGGCACCGGCGGGATTGCGTTGGGACGGGGGTGTGTTTAAGGGCCCCTTCCGGCTCCAGGGCGATGCCTACGGCAGCTGGACGTTGGTTGAAGTGGTGCCCCTGGAGCGCTACTTGTTGGGGGTTGTGCCGCATGAAATTGGCGCCGGTGCCCCTGGGGCGGCCCTCTCGGCCCAAGCGATCCTGGCCCGCACCTGGGCCCTGCGCAATCGCCAGCGCTTCATCGCCGATGGTTACCACCTCTGCGCCGATACCCAGTGCCAGGTCTATGGCGATCCGGGCCAGGCCAGCTCCGAGCTGCGCCGGGCCGTGGCCGCCACCAACCGCCAGCTGCTCACGTGGCGCGATCAGCCGATCCATGCGGTGTATCACGCCAGCAATGGCGGCGTATCGGCAGGATTTGAGGAGGCCTGGGGAGGGGTGCCCTTGCCCTACCTCCAGGCCTTTGCCGACGGTCCCGCCCCCTTTCGCCAGGCCTTTGCCCTGCCCTTGACCAAGCAGAAGCTGCAGGCCTTGCTGCGCCAGGGCGAGGCGGGCTATGGCGCTGACCACCCGCGCTACCGCTGGCAGCGCCAGCTCAGCGCCGCCCAGGTCGGGCAGGCTTTGGGGTCCGCCCGCACGGCCCTGGGGGCCGTGCGGCGCCTGGTGGTGCTGGAGCGGGGTGCCAGCGGCCGGGTCCTGGCCTTGAGCATCCAGGGCACCAAGGGATCATTGGTGTTGCGCCGGGATGCCATTCGCCGGGCCCTGCGCCAGCTGCCCAGCACCCTGTTTGTGGTGCAGCCGGCCGGTGCAGGCCTCTGGACTGTGGTGGGCGGAGGCTTCGGCCATGGCGCCGGCCTCTCCCAAGCCGGTGCCATCGACCTGGCCCGGCGCGGCTGGAGCGTGGCCCGGATTCTTGAGCACTACTACCCCGGCACAGCCTTGGTGCCGATCGAAGCGCTCAAGCAGGGCCTTTAGGATGCCGCAACGGTTGGTGGACCTATGGACGCGGGCGGCATAGCCACAGGACGCCGCCGCGTGAAGGCCGCCCTGTTCATTTTCAGTTGCGGACTCGGCGGCAGCTTGCCCCATGGTTTGGGGGTTTGGTCGCCGCTTCCTGCCGTGGTGGTGGCCATCGCCCTGGGAGCTTATGGGTTTAAGGCGGTCTTCCTGACCCCGTCCAGGGTTTTGCTCGACGGGGCCAAGCCTGGCGAGGGGGCCCCCTTGCCAACCGATCTGCCGGCGGTCGACCTGGTGGTGGCGGCCCGGGATGAGGAGGCGGTCATCGGCCGCTTGGTTGAGCGGCTGAGCCAGCTCGATTACCCCCAGGAATTGCTGCGCTTTTGGGTGGTGGACGACGGCAGCGAGGACGGCACCGCAGCCGTGCTTGCCGAGCAGCAGCGCCTCCATCCCCAGCTCCAGGTGGTGCGCCGGCCCCGCAACGCCGGTGGTGGTAAGTCGGGCGCCCTCAATACGGTGTTGCCCCAGCTAAACGGCCGCTGGCTGATGGTTCTTGATGCCGATGCGGACCTGCAGAGCGATGTGCTCAGGCGGCTGTTGCCCGTTGCCGAGGCCGGCGGCTGGGCGGCGGTGCAGTTGCGCAAGGCGGTGGTCAATGCCGGGCACAACCTGGTGACCCGCTGTCAGGCCATGGAGATGGCCCTCGATGCGGTAATCCAGGAGGGACGGCTGCAGAGCGGCGGAGTGGTCGAGTTGCGCGGCAACGGCCAGCTGTTGCGCCGCGAGGTGGTGCTCGCCTGCGATGGGTTCAATGAGGCCACGGTCACCGATGACCTGGATCTCAGTTTTCGCCTGCTGCTCGAAGGCCAGCCCGTGGGCCTGCTCTGGAATCCACCGGTTCAGGAGGAGGCGGTGACGACGCTTGCGGCCCTATGGCGCCAGCGGCAGCGTTGGGCAGAAGGGGGTCTGCAGCGCTTCTTTGACTACTGGCCCCGGCTTTGGTCTGGGGCCCTGCCCGTCGAAAAACGGCTCGATTTGGCGGTGTTTTTCCTCCTGCAATATGGGCTGCCGGTGATGGCCTCCGCCGACTTGCTGGCTTCGTTGTTGAGCCGCACGGCCCCAGCCTTGTGGCCCCTGTCCGTGCTGGCCTTGGGTCTCTCCGGCGGAGCGATTCTCAAAGGGTGCCGCCGCTCCAGCGAAGGCCCGGCCCTGCCGACCATGGACCTGGCCAACCTGGCCCTGGGCATTTTCTATCTCTGCCATTGGTTCGTGGTGATCCCCTACACCACCCTGCGCATGGCCCTGTTGCCCAAGACCCTGGTCTGGGCCAAGACCTCGCATGGGGGTGGGGCTGCCAGCGTCGAACCGGCCCTGGTGGATCCGACGCCGTAGGTCCGACGCGGGGCTTGGACAACCCGGCCATGGCCAGGCCAGGGCGGAGGGTGGCCGTAGCGGTGCTCCAAACGGGCCCCGTTCAGGCCATGTCGTCGCTGAAGTCTGAGATCACTTCGCCGTTGAAGAA
>JAEMQZ010000006.1:0-14131 GCA_016463595.1 Synechococcales cyanobacterium SupBloom_Metag_052
GCAACGGCTGTCCGCTCTACATCCTCGCCAGCGTCGCGCAGGGCCAAGAGCAGCCCAGCCGCTTCGCTATAGCTCGAAGCCGCCAAAGCCGGCAAACCCAGGGCCCCTGCCGTCACCTGCAACAGGCAAGGGTTGGCCACGGAAATGATGGGAACGCCCCGCTCAGCGCAGGCCAGCACGGCCCCACCCCCCAGGGCCCCGGCCGGGGCCACCACGGCACCAATAGCCTCCGGCAAAAGCAGGCCTGGATCGGCCATGGCCACCCTGCGCTCCAAATCAGCCCCCAGGCTGACCAAATCGGGCGCCCGACTCAAGCCCACCAGCACACAGGCCAAAAACGTGTGGCCCAACTCTTCGCCGGCGGCGCGGGGATCGAGCCGGGGATCCGGCTCTAGGGGGGCCAGGGCCGGGGCGTGGGCGCAGGGCAGGCCCAGGTGGCCACTGAGCAGGTGGCTGATCACCGCCTCGGCGCCGGCCAGCCCATCCACGCCACTGCCCTGGCGATAGGCCTGCAGGGCCTCACTGCCGTCGTCATCGGGGAAACGGCTGACCACGGCGATTGCCGTGGCGCCCAGGGCCTTGAGGCGCTCCCCCGCCCGCAGCAGGGACTCGGGCTGCCCCAGGCGGCCCCAGCTCATGCCGCTCGGCCCCCTGTTGAGGCTCACCTCCAGGGGCCGATCCGTTGTGACGACCGGACCAATCTCCAGGCCCAGGCTGGCGCGGCAGCCCTCGGCCACCTGCAGGTGGCGCAGCCGCAGGCTGTCTTCGATGCCGGCATCCAGCAACACCCCCAGC
Organism: Synechococcales cyanobacterium SupBloom_Metag_052; assembly: GCA_016463595.1. Classification (GTDB taxonomy): domain Bacteria; phylum Cyanobacteriota; class Cyanobacteriia; order PCC-6307; family Cyanobiaceae; genus BAIKAL-G1. Next base: position 796 of record JAEMQZ010000006.1, read on the forward strand.
CGCTGGCGCCGCACCGGCCGCAGGGCCAGCTCACCAGCGGCAAAGCGATCCAGGGCCGAGCCCTCCACGTAGTGGATGCGCTGATCACTCCAATAGAGGGAGGCCCCGTTCATGACATTGGGGTGGGTCACCAGGCAACCACTGGCGGCCGCCAGCAACCGGGCCGCCGGCAGGCCGTCGCCGGCATAGCCACCGATTGCACAGCCAATCCCGGTGGGAATCACCAGCAGGGTCAAGAGCGGCGCGGCGGGAGTCATCGCACCATCACCGCCTCAAGGCGGAGGCGGCCTGGGCGATCACCGCTTGGGTCCCCTAGGGCGGTGCCATCGCTGGCAACGGTCGCAAAGCCGCTGGGTTCAACCGCCGTGATCGCCCAGCGCAACGGATCTCCGTGCTGGCGCAGGGCAGCCAGGATCTGGGGGCGCAGGGGGCCCGGGCCCCGCTCCATCCAAATCTCCAACGGTTCCAACCTCACCCGAGCCGCCTCACTTCTGGAATTTGCCGAACTGGGCTTCGTAGAGGTTGTCCTCCTGGCGGGCCAGGACGGTGAGATCACTGCGGGGATAGGAGACGCACAGCAGGGCGTACCCCTGTTCCTGCAGGTCGGCGCGCACGCCCATGGCATCGCTCTGCTGCACCGTGCCGCTTTTGATCAGGGCCGCGCAGGTGGTGCACACCCCAGAGCCACAGGAGGTGGGCAAGGCCAGCCCGGCCGCTTCACCGGCGGCAAGCACGGTCTGGTCGGCGCGGCAGGCAAAGGTATGGGAGGTGCCATCGAGGTCGACGGTCACGGAGAAGCTGTCACTCATTGGCAAGGGGACCCCTGGGGCGCTCGATCTGGCTGCCCCCATCTTCCCGGATGGCGAAACCGGCCGGAGCCGGCAGGGCCGTCCAGTCACTGGGGTGGGGGGAGAGATATTCCGGCGCCTCCCCGGCCTCGCAAGCGGAGCCCGCCCCGGGCCGAGAAGCTCTAGCTGGGGCCGTGATCGCCAGATCGAAGCTCACCGACAAGCGCAGCTCCCCGTCCTCGTCGTTGCAGGTCACGGCATGGTCGGTGCTGGAGGGGAAGAGCACCAACAGGCCCGCCTGGGGGGCGAGGTCGAACCAGGCGGAATTGAGCGGATGGTCCGCAGCGATAGGACCGCCATGGCCCACGGCCAAACCCGGCACCAGCTCATTGGCCTGGCGATGGGGATAAAGGCGCAGGCAGCCGCTGCGACCTGTGCCATCGCCATTGACGTAGTAAACAGCGCTGAGATGGGCATTGGGATGGTGGTGGCGCCCCACCCCCTGGCCCGGGGCACTGACCACGGGCCAGGAGCGCTGGATGTGGACGGCCAGCTGGGCCGGATCAAAGCCCAGGGCCTGCAGGTAGGCCCAGACCTGCTGATGCAGCAGGTCGGTTAGCCAGGCAAAAGGGGGCAAGCGGTGGATCTGGGCGACGCCATGGAGGTCGCCAGTCCAGGCGTAGCCGGGATTGGGATTGCCCTGCTGCTCGCCCCGCAGCTGCAGCAGCGCCTGCATCATCACGGCCGAATCGAGCGGATCGGGACGCAGCTGAACCTGGGCCAAGGCCAAGGGGAAGAGCTGGCACAGCTGGAGCTCGGGAACGGGAGGGGCCATGGGATGTGGGCAGCAAAAAGCCGGCCTTGAGCCGGCTAGAGAAACATTGACAACAACGCCGCTTGGCGCCTTGAAGACAGGTCGACTTAAGACAGAAGACCTAACTCAGTTCATCGCGGCAGAACCACCCACCACTTCAAGGATCTCCTGGGTGATGGCGGCCTGTCGGGCCTTGTTGTAATCCAGGGTGAGCTTCTTAGCCAGGTCCTTGGCGTTTTCGCTGGCGTTATTCATGGCGGTCATGCGGCTAGCCAGTTCGCTGGCTGCTGCTTCCTGGAGGGAGCGCAACAGCTGGTTCTGCAGGTACAGGGGCAGCAGCACATCGAGCAGCTGGTCGGGGCTCTGTTCAAACACAAAATCAGGCTTCAACGCCGGCTGGGGGTTGGCCCGCTTGCCAAGCTCAACACCAAGGCGACCATCGCGGGTAGTGAGACGGAAAATCTCATCGTCCGGGCTGGCAATGCCCTGGGGATCAAGGGGCAGAAGTGTTTGCGCAACAGGAGAAGAGCTCACCAGGTTGATGAACTTGGTGAAGATGATCTCAACCCGGTCGGTGCTACCGGAAAGAAACTCCGCCAGAATTTCATTGGCGATCTTGCCGGCCTCGTCGGCATTTGGGACCTGCTCTAGGCCAGTGAAAGTGGCTCGAATCGAATAAAGATGGGCTCGGTTCTGGAAGTAGGTGATCGCCTTGCGGCCGATCAACACCAGATCCACATTGAAGCCCTTGGCCTTCAACTGGGCAACCCGTTGCTCAGTGCGCTTGATGATGTTGGCGTTGTAGCCGCCACACAGACCACGATCGCCCGTCACGGCCATCAAGGTGATGTTGGCCACATCACGCAACTGCAAAAGCGGCGATTCCGATTCACCGGAACCCATGTGGGACTGGAGGTTTTCCAGCACCCGGGCTAGGCGGTCGGCAAAGGGGCGGCTACGCAGCACCTGTTCCTGGGCGCGTCGCACCTTGGCGGCTGCCACCAGGCGCATGGCCTCGGTGATCTTGCGGGTGTTTTTGACCGAACTAATGCGGTCGCGGATGTCCTTGAGGTTCGCCATGGATTAGGGCTCAGGCTGCAGCCAGCAGGGACGATTTAACTTCAAGAATGGCAGCCTTGAGTTGGGCTTCGGACTCATCGCTGAGCACCTTCTCAGTTTGGACCTTGGTGACATAGTCAGCCAGGTTGGTCTTGAGGTACTCGCGGAGCTCGCGGGCAAACTGGCTGACCAGTTCCACGGGCACGTCGTCAATCATGCCCTTGACACCGGCATAGACCACAGCCACCTGTTCGGCCAGGATTAGGGGGCTGAACTGGGGCTGCTTGAGCAGTTCACGCAGGCGCTTGCCCCGGCCCAGCTGGGCCTGGGTGGCAGCGTCGAGGTCGGAGGCGAACTGGGAGAAGGCGGCCAGTTCGTCGAACTGGGCCAGCTCCAATTTGAGAGTACCGGCGATTTTTTTGATCGCTTTTGTTTGGGCAGCACCACCAACCCGGCTCACGGAGATGCCGACGTTGATGGCGGGACGCAGGCCGGAGTTGAAGAGGTCAGAGCTGAGGAACACCTGGCCATCCGTGATCGAAATCACGTTGGTGGGGATGTAGGCCGACACGTCACCAGCCTGGGTTTCGATGATCGGCAGGGCGGTCATGCTGCCCTTGCCCATCGCATCGGAGAGCTTGGCGGCCCGCTCGAGCAGGCGGCTGTGGCAATAGAACACGTCGCCGGGATAGGCCTCACGACCAGGGGGACGGCGCAGCAGCAGGGACATCTGGCGGTAAGCCTGGGCCTGCTTGGTGAGGTCGTCATAGACCACCAAGGTGGCCTTGCCCTTATACATGAAGGATTCGGCCAACGCCGCGCCCGTGTAGGGGGCTAGGTACTGGAGGGCAGCCGACTCGGAGGCACTGGCCGCCACGATGATCGTGTAATCGAGGGCGCCGCGCTCGCGCAGCACTTCAACAATGTTGGCCACGGATGCGGCCTTTTGGCCGATGGCCACGTAGACGCAAACAACGTCTTCGCCCTTCTGATTGATGATCGTGTCGATCGCGATGGCGGTTTTGCCGGTCTGGCGGTCCCCAATGATCAGCTCGCGCTGGCCGCGACCGATGGGGATCATGGCGTCGATCGCCGTGATGCCGGTCTGCATCGGCTCATGCACCGACTTGCGCTGGATGATGCCAGGCGCCATCGATTCGATCAGGCGGGTTTCGCTGCTAGCGATTTCACCCTTGCCGTCAATCGGCTGGCCGAGGGCGTTGACCACCCGACCGAGCATGGCGTCGCCCACGGGCACCGAGGCAATCTTGCCGGTGGCTTTCACCGTGCTTCCTTCCTGAATACCCCGGCCCTCGCCCATCAGCACGATGCCGACGTTGTCGTCCTCGAGGTTGAGGGCGATGCCTTCGGTGCCATCTTCAAATTGCACCAGTTCGCCAGCCATGACCTGTTCGAGGCCATAGACGCGGGCAATGCCATCGCCGATTTGCAGCACGGTTCCGACATTGCTGACCGAAACCGACTTGTCATAGTCAGCGATCTGCTGCTTGAGAATGGCGCTGATCTCGTCGGGGCGGATGGAAACCATGGGAGGAAGTCCCCGGCAGGGGAGGAGATGGGATGGGTCGGAGGTGAAGGGGAAGGCGGCCGGGCTTTAGGTCACCTTGGCCAGGGCCAATCCGAGGCGGCGCACCTGACCGGAGAGGCTGGCGTCGATCACCTGGGAGCCAACGGCAACAATGAAGCCGCCGATTAGGGCCGGATCGACCTGGTGCTGGATCTCCAGCTTGTCGGTGCCGAGAACATCTTGAATCTTCAGGGCGATCTGGGCCTGTTGCTCCTCGGAGAGGGCCGTGGCTGAGGTCACCTGGGCCAAGGAGATCTGGCGCTGCTCGCGGTAGAGCTCCAGCAGGCGCTCCAGCACCGCATCCAGGAAACCAATGCGCTGGCGGTCGGCCAGCAACTTGAGCAGGTTGAGAAAGGATGGGGTGACTTGATCGGCGAAGAGGGCCTGCAGGACGGCCTTCTTGGAACCCACCTCCAGCACTGGAGATGCCATGGCCTCCCTTAGCTCAGGGGACTCTTGCCATAGAGCCAAAATCTGGCGAGCCTGATCAACGATCTCATCTGTTTCGTTGCGGCCATCGGCCACCTGCAAGAACGCCTCGGCGTAGGGGGTGGTGATGGAGTTGAGGAGTGGCATCAGGCGTTCCCCAGATTCGAAATGGACTGGTCGATCAGGCGGGCCTGGGATTTGGAATCGAGCTTTTTCGTCAAACTGACGAGGGCCTTCTCGATGGCGAGCCGGGCGGCCTCCCGACGCAGTTGGTCGCGAACCCGAGAAACCTCTGCGTTGACATCGGAATCAGCACCCTGCTTGAGCAGGGCCATTTCCTGGATCGTGCGGTGGTCAGCCTCGAGGCGAATTGCCTGGGCCCGGGCTTTGCCATCAATGCGAATTTGGTCGGCTTTCGCCTGGGAACTACTGAGTTCCTGCTGGGCCAAAGCCAGGGCTGCCGAAGCCTGGACCAGGCTTTCTTCCGCGTCCTTAAGCTCGGCGAGAATCACCTCGCGACGACGCTGGAGGATGCCGCCAAGGAAGCCCGGCAAAAACTTAACCAAAATGGCGATCACAATCGCCAAATTGATGATGTTGGTCTGAAACGGATCGAAGTTCAGACCAAAACTGCCGTGCGAGGCAAAAACCAAGGTGTTAAAGGACATCATTTGGGAGCCAACAAACGGTCAACGATCAGGTCGCCGAGCTTCGTGGCATCGGCCTGAATCTGGCCGAGGGCCCCGTCGCGCTGGCTATCCAATTCGCGGCGTGAGGCTTCCCGTGCCGCATTGGCAGAGGCCGTTGCTTCAGCCAGGGCCCCACGGTAGAGCTGGTCAGATTCCTGCTCGGCCTCAACGATCAGAGCCTGGGCAGCCTTGCGGGCGTCCTTGAGCTGTTCCTTGAGGTCGGCCTGGAGCCTTAGGACCTGGGCCAGCTTCTGCTTGGCGTCGGCACGGCTGGTAGTGATGTAGCCCTCCCGCTCCTCCACGGTCCGACCAACGGGGCGGAAGAACAGAGCATTGAGAATCAAGGTGAGGAGCACCACCTGAACCGCCATCAGCGGCAGGGTGGCATCGAGGTCAAACAGACCTCCCTCCGTGGCACCTAGCAGAAGCCAGCTGGTCATGAGGCGGGGGTGCGGGCGGATGATCCGACTTGAGGCCGAAACTCCAGACAATCGTCAACGCCGGCGAATCCGGAACGTTGGGCTTGACTAGGAGTGGCTGCGGCGTCGCCTTGGAGGCGACCGGGCTTGCCTGTCGCCTGGGGGGGCGAGCGGGGCAGAAATGCTGAGGGCGAAGCAAGGGGAAAAAGGGGGAGGAAAGCCGGATCGATCAGTGGATGATCAACCGCGGCCAGCCCCTGCCCCCAATCACCTCCGTTCGCGATCAGGCGAAGGGGTTGGCGAACAGCAGCACCAGGGCGACCACAAGGCCGTAGATGGTGAGAGCTTCCATGAAGGCCAGGGACAGCAGCAGGGTGCCGCGGATCTTGCCTTCGGCTTCAGGCTGACGCGCGATGCCTTCGACAGCGCCGCCGGCAGCGGTGCCCTGACCGATGCCGGGGCCGATGGCGCCCAAGCCGACAGCCAGGCCAGCAGCCAGGACAGACGCAGCGGAGGTAATGGAATCCATGGTGGAACGGGGAGTGTGGAGCGCTGGGATTGCGCGGGACGGACCGGGGACGAAACCCTGCGCTAAGGACATCTCACTGCTGAGATGGGCCCGATGCAAACCGGACCTGCGCGATGGGAGTTTGCCAGACCGGCGGACCGGCCTGGCGGGATCAGCAGCTGATCAGTGGTGGGACTCGTGCACCGCTTCGCCGATGTAGTAGGCGGCGAGGGTGGCGAAGATCAGGGCCTGGATGGCACTGGTGAAGAGACCCAGCAACATGGCCGGCAGGGGCACGACAAGCGGTACGAGGAAGGCCAACACAGCCACCACCAGTTCGTCAGCAAGAATGTTACCGAACAGACGAAAAGATAGGGACAAGGGCTTGGTGAAGTCCTCAACAATCTTGAAGGGAACCATGATTGGAGTGGGTTCCACGTAGTACTCGAAGTACCGGAAACCCTTGCGGCTCAAGCCAGCATAGAAGTAGGCGAGCGAGACAAGTAGGGCCAGGGCCACCGTCGTGTTGATGTCAGCAGTCGGGGCTCCCAGTTCGCCGTGGGGAAGCGAGATCAGCTTCCAAGGCAGTAGGGCGCCGCCCCAATTGCTGACAAAAATGAATAGAAACAGGGTACCGATAAACGGTAACCAGTCTCTATAGGCCTTCTCGCCAATCTGCTCGCGAGCCAGGTCGCGGAGGTAGTCCCAAAGAAACTCGAGGAAGTTCTGCAGGCCGCGGGGGTCCCGCTCGAGCTTGCGGGTACCAACAAAAACTAGGGCCAGCAGGGCACCGATCACCACCCAGGAGCTCAGGAACACCTGGCCGTGAATCTTGAGATTCCCAAGGTGCCAGTAGAGGTGTTGGCCCACCTCCAGTTCGGCAAGGGGAAGAGCGAGAGGCAAGGGAAGCATCTGGCTGAGATATGCGGTGTCGCTAAGGCGACGGGTCGGGGACAACCGGCAGAGCCGGGGTTGGGGCCGGCTCAGCCGGTGGGGCTGGGGCGAACCCTCAGGAGTCGAACAGCGCCTGGAGGATCAGGGCTGGCTTGTAGAGCAGGAAGCCGAGGATGGCCGGCAACAGCTCCAACTGGGGGAAGCGGGATCCCGCCAGCACCAACACCGCAGGCACGAGCAATTGGATCTTGCTCACCTTCTTGGAGCCGTTACCGAGCTTGTTCACACTGCGGGCAAGGAGCCACAGATAGAGCACTCCGGCGAGGGCTCCCACCAGCACACTGCCGGCGGTCGGTAGATCAAAGACCACAGCCGTGAGGGCCACCGCCGCAGCGGAGACGATCAAGGTGGCCAGGATCAGGCGCTGCTTGAGCCTCGCGTAATCCTCCATCCCGTTGCTGCCGACCGCCGAAGCGGTCGGAGTGGTTGCCACCAGAATGGTCGCAGCCGCTAGGGAGTTGTTGGCAGGAGGCTGATCACGGCTCTCCAGACCGAGCTGGAGCCCCTGGGAGGGGGCCTCTTCGGAAGGAGAACTGGAGATTGCCTGCAAGGGCAAAGAAGCTCTGATAAGCGCGCGGAATCTATCACGTAGCCCCAGCCCCACCCCCAGGCGGCCGCAGCAGCAGGACCCTTTGCCCCAGGAGGGTTCTGGCCGCCGCCAGCAGCTGCGACTCCGACCAGCCCAAGGGGAGCTGGCCGAGGGCCGTATCCGGCCCAGCCGCCTCGAGGGCCTGGAGCAGGGTGAATCCTTCGGCGCTGAGATCCAGGGGCGCCATGTCGGAGTCGAGCAACGCCGTACCCGGCCAACCCCAAAGACAGGGATTGCGCCGACCTTGGGCCGCCAGCAAGGCGTCGTCGGCCTGCCAGTTGGTCTGGGCCAGGGGCCCACGGCTCAGGAAGAACTCGAAATGGCTGATGTCGGGATCGAGTTCCTCGACCAGCTGCCACTGCTGGCGTTGGGGCAGGGCCCGGGCCCGCTCCAGCAGCTCCCCCTTCAGCAGGCGGGCGGGATCCCAAATCTGGGGATTGGAGAAGCCCACAAAGTCCAGATCAACAGACTCAACAAAAGCGAAGAGACTGGCCAGGTTGTAACTGGTCTCCTGGGGGTGGAGATACATGTCGGCGAAGTTGGCATCCGCCGCCGTATCTATGGCCCAACGTTCCCGTTGATGGCGGGCGAGACGGTTGCTTTCGGGCAACATGTCAAAGAGTTGGCGACCTAGCCGCAGCCCCTCCATCCCCGTGCCCACGGCCAGCAGAGCCAAGGCCCGCTGACTTCGGTGGATTTCCCAACGGCCACCATCGGCATAGAGGAAGAGATGGAGCACCCCCCCTGGCTTGAGCAGGGCCGCCAGGGAGGCCAAACCTGCCTGGGGCTGGCGCAGGTGGTGCAAGACCCCCACCGAATTGATGTAATCGAAGGGGTCTTCGCCGGCCAGGTCCAGCAGGCTGCGCTGCTCGATCCGCACCGCCGAACGCTGGTCGCCGCCGGAGCGTCGCAGCCGCTCCCGGGCCACGGCCAGGGCGCCGGCACTGATATCAACCGCCAGCAGTTCTGATCCGGGGTTGAGATGGGCCAGATAATCGCTGCTAACCCCCGTGCCGCAGCCCGCATCAAGGATTCTCAGGGACTCAGCAGCGGGGCCCCGGGGCGGCAGCGAGCCCGTGCAGAAGGCGAGCGCCGCATCAACACACCATCGCCAGTTGTATCCAGGCGGCGGTCCGTCCTCGAGCGGGTCACCCGGATAGGGAAAACGGTCGTAGAAGGCGCTCACCACGGGAGTGGCGGCATCGGCGGGGACCTGGGTCATCAGCTTGAGGGGCGCAAAGCGGCCTGACCTGGCGAGCTTTTCATGACCCCACCCGGCTGAACAGAGTGGGCCCCCCAGGCTGCAAACATTTGTTCATGGGGACCCTTACGCCCTATCGGCGAGCCGTAACGTGCCGAAACCCGGTTCGCTCTCGTTCATGACCGTGACCGCAAGCAGCGGCAGCAGCAGGGTTGCCCCCCAGCGCTACGACACCCTGCCGCTCTCCAGCGTCCGTCAAGCGGAGCAGCAGGATCGCTTCCCCGATGGGGGGGAACTCGACACCCTCACCACGTTCTTTCAGAGCGGCCAGATGCGGGTGGCCGCCGCTAAGCGGCTCTCAGCCAACGCCGAGGAGATCGTGGCCCGCGCTGGCAACCGCATCTTTGTGGGGGGCACGCTCCTGTCCTATCTGGATGCGCCCCTCACCCCTGCTGCCGCTGACGCCACTCCCCTGGCCACCGACCAGGCCGCCTTCCAACGTTCAGTTCAGACCTTCGCCGGCGGCACACCCAGCCGCGGCAACTTGATCACGCGCCTGCTGGAAGGGGCTGGCGGCGATGCCGATGTGCGCGTCGTGCTGCCTACGGGCTTCAACCCCATCAGCGTCGGGATCTACGGGACCGAGCGGATGAAGAAATCGGTCCGCGACCTGGCCTGGTTCCTGCGCTACGTGGGTTACGCCGTGGTTGCGGGCGATCCCAGCATCCTGGCCGTGAACACCCGCGGCCTGCGGGATGTGCTCGAAAAGGGCTGTTCCCTGGCCGCCACCAACGTGGCCCTACAGGAGATGCGCGCCGCCGCCGCCGACCTGCTCAAGGATCTGCCGGAAGCACGCCAGCTGGTGATCGACAGCTTCAACGTGCTGATCAAGGAACTGGAGGTTCCCACCCCGTCTGCTCTCCAGCGCCTCGGCAGCCCCGAAAACCAGGGCCTGCAGTTGCCGGCGACCTACGCCTTGGCCGCCGAGGGCGCCCAGCGCTTCATCATGCGCAAGGTGCTCACCGGCGCCCAGAAGGCCGAGGTGGTGCGCGCCGCCTATCGCCAGGTGTTTGAGCGCGATATTGCCAAGGGATACTCCCAGGTGGTCTGTCCGGTGGAAGCCACCCAGCTGCGCCAGGGCCAGCTCTCGATGCGGGAGTTCATCAGAGCCCTCGGCCGCAGCAAGGAGTATCGCCAGCAGTTCTACGGCCGCTTCTCTAACAGCCGGGCGGTGGAGCTGGCCTTCCGCCACTTCCTCGGCCGGGGCATCAGCTCCCGCGAAGAGTTCACCCGCTACTTCGACATCGTCAGCGCCCAGGGCCTCAAGGGTCTGGTGGATTCGCTGATCAACACGATCGAATACGGCCGGGTGTTTGGCGAGGAGACCGTTCCTTACCTCCGCGACATTGGCGAAGAGGCCCAGGAGAGCGCTGGCTGGGGGTCAAACCGCAAGCTGTTCCGCTTCAGCGCCCCCTTTGAAGGAGCTCCCCAGTACGTCACCCTCTACGCCAGCTACCGCCACCCCTTTGCCGACCAGCACCCCTACGGCGGCGGTAACGATCCCCTAGCGCTCACCTACGGCGCCATCTTCCCCTCCGGCACGGCGTCAGTCGCCACCAGAGCGGCCCCGTTTAGCTACGACAGCCGCAGGATTTTGGTGGGCAATGGCATGCGCCAGCCCGGCCAGATGAACAGCCCCCAATTCCGGGCTTCCAGCCCCCGCAAGGTGGGGCCCAAGGTGGTGCGGCTGCAGCAAATCGCCACCGGCGGCAACTCCTTACCCCGCCGCAGCGGCCAGCCGAGCGTGCGCAACACCGAATCGAGTACCCAGGGGGTGATTCGGGCTGTGTATGTGCAGGTGCTGGGCACCGCCGGCTATGCCGGCGAACAGAACAAGGTGGAGGAGATCAAACTCGAGAACGGCGACATCAGCCTGCGGGAGTTTGTGCGCCAGGTGGCCCGTTCTAAGGCCTTCCGCAGCCGCTACTGGAGCGGTCTCTACATCTGTAAAGCTCTGGAGGTGATGCACCGCCGCCTGCTGGGCCGCCCCACCTTTGGTCGCTGGGAAATCGATTCCTACTTCGATGTGGCCGCCCGTAAGGGCTTCTATGGGGTCGTCGACGCGATGCTCAACAGCAACGAATACGCCACGGCCTTCGGAGAGGACACCGTCCCCTACGAGCGCTTCATCACCCCCTCGGACCTCAACACCCGTCGGGTGCCGACCCTGAAGCGGGAGCTCGAAGCCAGCGCTGTCGCCCTGCTCCCCGCCAGCCGGCCCGATGTGCCCGTGTCCGCCAACTTCCGCTTCAGCGGAGAGCTCACGGCCCGCAACCTGTCCGGCCGCTCGGCTCCGATTCGCGGGGGCTGGATCCTCCAAATGGTCGACGACGACGCCCAGGGGTTCAGCAGCAGCCAGCCGGCGGTGCCCGAGGGGCCCGGCAGCATCAAGGACGACCCGGAACCCAGCCGCCGCTGGAGCGCCCCCCGTTGGCAACCCGGCGGTGGCGTCACCACGTCCTGGCCACCCAAGTCAGACAAGGACTAACCAAGGCCATCGAGGAACTCCTAAGCAGCGCCGACTTTGCCAACAGCTTTGGCGGCGATGGCGTCCCCTAGGGGGAGCCTCGAGACCCAGGCTTTTGGCCTGGGTCTTTTGTTATTGAGCCAAACGGGGCGAAGTTTGCTGAATTGCAAGATGTCTTTACAGGTCAATCAAGACCAAGAATTGTTGACAATCCCTATCCGGCAACCCTATTCACAATTTCAGCGAAAAGCATTGCGGGCCAAGGACTTACAGCAATCAGGCAGCCGTGAAGAACTGTTACCAAGGCGGCTCCTGCTCCGGCTCCCTAGCGCAGAATGACTCGGCGAACAGCATTGCTGACGCCTCCCCCGGACCCAGGTCAAGCAAGCAAAGCTTGCAAGGCCAAAGCCGAGGGTGCCACCCTTAACCCACCGGATATCGGTCACCACTCTGGCGACCGCTTGTTTCGAGGCAGAACTGCATGAGCATCGTCTCCAACTCGATCATCAACGCGGACGCCGAAGCCCGCTACCTCAGCCCTGGCGAACTCGACCAGATCAAGTCCTTCGTGAGTGGCGGTCAGCGCCGTTTGCGGGTGGCCCAAGTCTTGAGCGAGAGCCGCGAGCGCATCGTCAAGCAGGCCGGCGGTCAGCTGTTCCAAAAGCGTCCCGATCTGATCTCCCCCGGCGGCAATGCCTACGGTGAGGAGATGACCGCTACCTGTCTGCGGGACATGGACTACTACCTCCGCCTGGTGACCTACGGGGTCATCGCCGGTGATGTCACCCCGATTGAAGAAGTCGGCATCATCGGTGCCCGTGAGATGTACCGCTCCCTCGGCACCCCCCTCGAGGCCATGGCAGAAGCCGTGCGCGAGATGAAGGCTGCGTCCACGAGCCTGCTCACCGGCGCTGATGCCGAAGAAGCCGGCTTCTACTTCGACTACGTCGTCGGCGCCCTCTCCTGAGGCTGCTTCCCTTCACCCCTCCGCCTCCTTTCAAGGTTCCATGCAAGACGCCATCACCAACGTCATCAACCAGGCAGACGTCCAAGGCCTGTACCTCGACACCTCCTCCATGGGGCGTCTCGAGCAGTACTTCGCCAGCGGCGAGCTCCGCGTTCGTGCTGCCACCACCATCAGTGCCAACGCCTCCTCGATCATCAAGGAAGCCGTAGCCAAGGCGCTGCTGTACTCGGACATCACCCGTCCAGGCGGCAACATGTACACCACCCGTCGTTACGCGGCCTGCATCCGCGACCTCGACTACTACCTGCGCTACGCCACCTACGCCATGCTGGCCGGCGACACCTCCATCCTCGATGAGCGGGTGCTTAATGGCCTCAAGGAGACCTACAACTCCCTGGGCGTGCCCATCGGTGCCACTGTGCAATCGATCCAAGCCATGAAGGAAGCCACCGCAGCGCTGGTTGGCCCTGATGCTGGTCGCGAAATGGGTGTGTACTTCGACTACATCAGCTCCGGCCTGGGTAACTGATCCCTGCCAACGGCACACCCTGCGGATCCTTACCCATGCGCCTGTTCAAGATCACAGCCTGCATTCCCTGCCCTGAAAAAACCCGGAGCCAACGGGAGCTTCAGAACACCTTCTTCACCAAGTGGGTGCCTTATGAAAGCTGGTTTGCTGAACAGCAGCGAATCATGAAGCAGGGCGGCAAGATCCTGAAGGTGGAACTCGTCACCGGTCGCCGCCAGGTCAACGTCGGCAACTAACCGATCGCCAACTGACAGGTTTCGCCAAATTAAAGGGTT
>JAEMQZ010000006.1:14231-33951 GCA_016463595.1 Synechococcales cyanobacterium SupBloom_Metag_052
GCCAAATTAAAGGGTTAGCCAACAGACTGGCTTGTCAAACCCTTGATCCCTTTCTCGTTCAAGCTGGTGACAGCTGCCCGGCCCCGGCTGGGCTTTTTTTTGTCCCTGGCCCTGTGCCAACGGCCAGCTCCAAGCGTCTAAATGGACTTACCCGTGGATGCAACTGTGGATGCCACCCAGGCCCCAGGGCCCAACCCAAACCAAAACCGCAAGCTGTTACCCCTGCCCTTTGGGCAGTGGCCGGCCGAAGCCAGGCTGCTGCTGGGCATGGTGGCCATCTGGAGTCTGGTGGGCCTGCTGGTGCTGGCTTCGGCAAGTTGGTGGGTGGCCTCGCGGGAAATGGGCGATGCGGCCTACTACCTCAAACGCCAGGCGATCTGGATGGTGGCCAGCTGGGGGCTGCTTTGGCTGGCGATTCGCCTCAACCTGCGCCGCTGGTTGCGGCTGGCTGCCCCGGCCCTACTGATCACGGGCCTGATGGTGGCGGCCACCCTGGTGGCTGGCAGCACTGTGAATGGGTCCAGCCGCTGGTTGGTGGTCGGTCCGATCCAGATCCAGCCCTCGGAGTTGATTAAACCCTTTGTGGTGCTGCAGGGAGCCACCCTGTTCTCCCACTGGAACCGGATTTCCGTCGATCAAAAGCTGCTTTGGCTGGGGGTATTCGGCGGCATCATCCTGCTGATCCTGAAACAGCCCAACCTCAGCACGGCAGCCCTGACGGGCTTGCTGCTCTGGCTCATGGCCCTTGCCTCGGGCATCTCCGTGCCGGCAATGCTGGGCACTGCGATCCTGGGCGGCAGCGTTGGTGTCGGCAGCATCCTGCTCAACACCTACCAGCGCATTCGCGTCACCTCCTTCCTCAACCCCTGGAATGACGCCCAAGGGGATGGCTACCAGCTGGTGCAAAGCCTGTTGGCGATCGGCTCGGGCGGACTCTGGGGCTCGGGCTTTGGCCTCTCCACCCAAAAACTGCAATACCTGCCAATCCAGTCCACCGACTTCATCTATGCGGTATTCGCCGAGGAATTCGGCTTTATCGGCTCGATGATGATGCTGTTGTTTTTGTTGCTTTTTGGCCTGGTGGGGCTGCGAGTAGCCCTCTCCTGCCGCAGCAATCAACAACGGCTGGTCGCCATCGGTTGCACCACCTTGCTGTTGGGCCAATCGATTCTCAATATCGCCGTGGCCAGTGGCGCCATGCCCACCACGGGCCTGCCGCTGCCGATGGTGAGCTACGGCGGCAATTCCCTGCTGTCGAGCCTGTTAACCGCAGGCCTACTGATCCGCTGCAGCCTGGAAGGGGCAGGACTGGAGGCCCCCCGGCCCTCCAGTCGCCGCCGCCGCAGGGATGCACCGATAGGCTGATGGCATGAGCCTTTTGCCCGTGGCCGCCTGGGCCAGAGCCAGTGAGGAGCTGCTGCAGACCTCCCTGGCCGCACCTGGCCCCCTCACCTTGGGCCTGGTGTTTTGCGGTGGCCTGCTCACCAGCTTGGGCCCCTGCTCCCTCTCCCTGCTGCCCGTGACCCTGGCCTACCTGGCTGGCTTCGGTGACCAGGGCACCAAGGCCTGGCCCCGCAGTCTCAGTTTCGTGGGCGGCATCATCACTTCGCTCGTGGTGCTTGGCCTGGCCAGCGGCCTACTCGGACGCCTCTACGGCCAGATTCCCGGCTTCATCCCCAGCCTGGTGGCAGGGCTAGCCGTGGTCATGGGCCTTAACCTGCTGGGGCTGGTGCGGCTGCCCCTGCCGGCGGGCCCTGATCCGGAGCGTTGGCGACAGTGGGTGCCGCCAGCGCTCGCTCCCCTGGCCGCTGGTCTGGCCTTTGGCCTAGCGGCCTCCCCCTGCACCACGCCCGTCCTTGCGGTATTGCTGGGCTGGATTGCCCAGAACGGCCGGCCCCTGGCTGGCGTGGTGCTTCTTATCGCCTTTGCCTGCGGCCAGGTCATGCCCCTGCTCCTGGCCGGTACGGCGGCAGCAAGCTTGCCCCGCCTGTTGGCCCTCAGGGCGTTGGGGCAATGGGTGCCCCCGATCAGTGGCGTGGTGCTCCTGATTACGGGCGCCCTCACCCTGCTGGCTAACTGGATCTAACGAACAAGCCACCCTGATGTTTGACCTGAAGTCCCTGGACATCGCCAAGCGCAAATTGGGCCGCCTGCTCGGCGTGATCTCCGACTTGCGGGTGGCCATCGGCCTGCTGCTGGTCATCGCGATCAGCAGTGGTCTCGGCACCCTGGTGCCCCAGAAGGAGCCCAGCGCCCTCTATCACCAGCTCTATGACAACCAGCCCTGGCTGGGCCTGTTTAAGGGCGATGCGGTGCTGGGCCTGCAGCTGGATCATGTCTATTCGAGCGGTTGGTTTCTGGCCCTGCTGGCCTGGCTAGGCCTGGCATTGATCCTGTGCAGCTGGCGGCGCCAGTGGCCCGCCCTGCAGGCCTCCCTGCGCTGGATCGACTACCAATCGCCGCGCCAACTGGGCAAGCTCACCCTGGCCGAAACCATTGCCAGCGCCAATCCGGCCGCCACGTTGGGCGAACTCGAACAGCTCCTCAAACGCCAGGGCTGGACGCTCCAGGTCCAGGCCGATCGCCTGGCGGCCCGGCGCGGCGTGGCCGGCCGGGTGGGCCCCCTACTGGTGCATGCGGGCCTGGTGGTGTTGATGGTGGGAGCCGCCTGGGGCTCGCTGGCCGGCCACCGCCAGGAACAGTTCCTTGCCCCCGGCCGGCAACTGGACCTGCTCAATAGCCGCGGCGACAACCAGATGACGGTGGCCGTGGACCAGTTCGAGATCGAACGGGATCCGGCCGGGCGGCCGGAACAATTCCGCTCCGCCCTCACCCTCAAGGGGCCCGATGGAGCCACCCTCAAACAGACCGAAATCAGCGTCAACCACCCCCTGCGCTTTCGGGGGATCACGTTGTATCAGGCCGACTGGACCCTGGCTGCGATCGGCGTGCAACTGGGTCGCAGCCCGGTGCTGCAATTGCCGTTGCAGACCTTCCCCCAATTAGGCGATCAGATCTGGGGCATCGTGCTGCCGACTCGCCCCGATGGCAGCCAGCCCGTATTGCTGTCGCTCAGCAGTGAACAGGGTCCGGTGACGGTTTTTTCGGCCGAGGCCAAACCGATCGCCAGCCTGGTGCCCGGGGGCGAAGCGGTGGACATCGAAGGCCTGCCCATGCGGATTGACAACGTGCTCGCCGCCAGCGGCATCCTGCTCAAGCGCGATCCGGGCGTGCCCCTGGTCTACGGAGGCTTTGGCATCGCCCTGGTGGGGGGGGTGCTGAGCCTGGTGGCGACGCGCCAGCTCTGGGCGATCAGCGACCCGGCCAACGGTCGGCTGCACCTGGGCGGGCTCTGCAACCGTAACCTCACCGCCTTTGCGCGGGAACTGCCCGTCCTGATCAGCACTCTGCAACAGGCCGACCAGACGATCTGATGCCAAGGCGAGCCAGGGTCGGCCTCAATCAGGGAGATGTCTGCGGCTCGACCCGCTAGCCAAATAGGGGGTCAAATATTCTTGGTGAAAAGCGTGATCCCACCAAAAAAATTAGGCTGCTCAATAAACCTAAGCAAGTAATCCTTTCTGCCTAGAGGGGGAGATGCCAGCTCAAATCCTCAACAGGGATGGCGCTTACCTTGACTCACCTTGATCACCGTATGCACATTGCCACGGGGATTAAAATCGGCCTCCAGCTGCAGCCAGGTGGGCGCGCAGGCTGCCACCCAGTCATCAACGATACGATTGGTCACCTCCTCATGGGAGATGCTGCGATCACGCCAGCTGTTGACATAGAGCTTCAGGGCCTTGAGCTCCATCACCCGCGGGCCGGGCTGATAAATCAGGCGCAGGGTGGCAAAATCCGGATAGCCCGAAAAAGGGCACAGGCAGGTGAATTCAGGAAAGGTGATTGCAATCTCATAGGGCCGCCCTGGCCGGGGATTGTCAAAGCAGATCAGCTGGGCCCCAGCGATGGCCCGTTGGCCGTAGGCGGGGGTCTGGGTGAGGGGCTCGGACGGGTTCAAGACGGCAGGGCAAGGGGGCCAGGGGCCAGGGGCAAGCGACGATTTCAATCGCTGCAGCACCCACGATAGGGACTGGGCCACCTCAGCCCGGTCCTGCCAGCAGATGCCGTAGCCAAGGGACCGGGAAGGCGAATGCTCCCTGACAAGGTCGGGGCCCCAGGTGTGGCTCCTTCCCCGGATCACCAGCATCGGCGGCTCCCCGTAGCTATAGCTACATCAGGTGTCGGGCGACTGGCGCCTAATGGACTGGAGCCAGGCCGTTCCTGGGCCCCACGCCCTCCCCTTCCACTCCTGGCATTTTGCTGGGAGACTTTCTTCGATTGCCCCCCGGATCCATGAAAAAAATCGAGGCCATCATCCGCCCCTTCAAACTGGAGGATGTCAAGCTGGCACTGGTCAACGCCGGCATCGTCGGCATGACCGTGAGCGAAGTCAGGGGTTTTGGTCGCCAGAAGGGCCAGGTCGAGCGCTACCGCGGCTCGGAATTCACCGTTGAGTTTCTCCAGAAATTGAAACTTGAAGTAGTAGTCGATGACGATCGGGTCGACACGGTAGTGACCGCCATCCAGGATGCGGCCCGCACTGGCGAAATTGGCGATGGCAAGATCTTCATCAGCACCATCGATTCGGTGATCCGGATTCGCACCGGTGACCGGGACAGCGACGCGATCTAGATCGCGGGCTGCCGGGACCATGACCGGCAATCAGGGGCTGGCAAGGGTCTGGGCCACGAGGGCGCGAACGAGGGCCCCATTAAGACCCCCAGCGCCCCCAGCCCCATCGGTCGCCAGGCCACTGCCTAGCCAAAGCAGGTACTCGTGGTTGCCCGCCGGGCCGGTGATCGGCGAGGCCACCAGCCCAAGACCCTGCCAACCCAAAGCTGCGCCTGCGCGGATCACTCCCTCGATCGCATCCACATGGGCGACGGGATCGCGCACAACGCCGCCCTTACCCACCCGGGAGCGGCCCACTTCGAACTGGGGCTTCACCAGCAGCAGGGCCTCGCGGCGGCCCGGGGTCAGCAGGGCCCCCAGGGCCGGCAACACCAGTCCCAGGGAAATAAACGACAGATCGGCCACGGCCAGGTCGGGCCAGGGGTCGTCCGGACCGTAGAGGTCGTCTGGTCTGAGGTGGCGCAGGTTGGTGCGCTCCCGCAGCACAAGGCGCGCATCGGTGCGCAGGCTCCAGGCGGTTTGGCCGTAGCCCACATCAATGCCATAGATGCGGCTGGCGCCGTGCTGAAGCAGGCAATCGCTAAAGCCGCCAGTGGAGATGCCGCCATCAAGGCAAACCCGCCCTGCAACCCGGATCGGCAGGGCCTCAAGGGCGGCCACCAACTTCTCACCACCGCGGGAAACAAAGCGGGGCGGTTGCTCCACCTCTAGGGGCAGGTCAGGGGCGATGTCATGGCCTGGCTTATCGAGCACCTGATCCGAACTGCGCACCCGGCCAGCACGAATCAACTGCTGGGCCTGCTGGCGGCTGGCGGCCAGGCCCCGCTCCACCAGCACCAGATCCAAGCGCTGTTTGCGAGCCATGGGCCTGTCAGCCTGCTGGCGTCATAAAACCACAAACGAAACCGAACAAAATCCTTTCAGCCACCAGCTGGTCAAACAATCGACTGGGCAATGGCCTCCCACCTCGGGCGGGCCAGGATGGCGCAAGCAGGTCACCGCACCCCAGAACGGGCCCCCTGCGGCCCGGGGAAGTCGCCCATCGCCGCCTGAGCCAGATCGCCTGAGCACCCCGGGGCCAATGGAGCCAGGTTCACAGCAAGGACCCTTGGCGACTGCTGAACAAGCCTGCGCTGCAGCCTGAGCCATACATTGGACGGGCCGTTGCCAGGCTCTGGCCCCTTGATTGAGCGTTACACCCTGCCCGAGATGGGCAGCATCTGGAGCGAGCAGGCCAAGTTTCAGAGCTGGCTTGATGTGGAGATCGCCGCCACCGCGGCCCAGTGCCAGCTGGGCCGCGTCCCCGCTGAGGCGTTGGCGGAGATCCGCGCCAAGGCCAGCTTCCAGGTGGAGCGCATCCTCGAGATCGAAGCCGAGGTGCGCCACGACGTGATCGCCTTCCTCACCAACGTCAACGAGTACGTGGGGGATGCGGGCCGTTATATCCACGTGGGCATGACCAGCTCGGATGTGCTCGACACCGGCCTGGCCCTGCAGATGAAGGCTTCGGTGACCTTGCTGCGGCTCGAATTGGACCAGCTCGCCGCTGCCCTGCGCCTCCTGGCCCGCGAGCACAAGGGCACGGTGATGATCGGCCGCTCCCACGCCATCCACGGCGAGCCGATCACCTTTGGCTTCAAGGTGGCTGGCTGGCTGGCCGAGGTGCTGCGCAACCAGGAACGGCTCGAGCGCCTCGAGCGGGTGGTGAGCGTGGGCCAGATCAGCGGCGCCATGGGCACCTACGCCAACACCGATCCCCAGGTGGAAGCAATCACCTGCCAGATCCTGGGCCTGGAGCCAGATACCGCCAGCACCCAGGTGATCGGCCGCGATCGCCACGCCGAATACGTCCAAACCCTGGCCCTGGTGGGGGTCGCCCTCGAGCGCATCAGCACCGAAATTCGCAACCTGCAGCGCACCGATGTGCTGGAGGTGGAGGAAAACTTCGCCAAGGGCCAGAAGGGCAGCTCCGCCATGCCCCACAAACGCAATCCGATCCGCAGCGAACGGATTAGCGGCCTGGCCCGGGTGCTGCGCAGTTACACGATTGCCGCCCTGGAGAACTGCGCCCTCTGGCACGAACGCGACATCAGCCACAGCTCGGTGGAGCGGATGATGCTGCCCGATTGCTCGGTGACCCTGCACTTCATGCTGCGGGAAACCACCGCCGTGGTGGCTGGCCTCGGGGTCTACCCCGAGAACATGGCCCGCAACATGAACGTCTACGGCGGCGTGGTGTTCAGCCAGCGGGTGCTGCTAGCCCTGGTGGACACGGGCCTCGCCCGGGAAGAGGCCTACCGGATCGTGCAGCACAACGCCCACAGCGCCTGGAACCAGCCCGGTGGCGATTTCCGCGCCAACTTGGAGGCCGATGCTGATGTCACCAGCCGGCTCAGCCCGGCAGATCTGGCCGAGTGCTTCTCCACCGCCCTGCACCAGCAGAACCTCGAAGTGATCTGGCAACGGTTAGGGATCTAACCGTGACGGGAAAGGGGAGTTCCAAAACGGCTGCTGATGGCCATGCCCCCCTCTGATGGGATGGCCCCTCAGCCGTTCAGCTTGGTCCTGGGGCTCTTCTGGACCCCCTATGCCGACTGGATCTACACCGTTGTCAGCATCAGCGGCCTGC
Organism: Synechococcales cyanobacterium SupBloom_Metag_052; assembly: GCA_016463595.1. Taxonomy (GTDB): domain Bacteria; phylum Cyanobacteriota; class Cyanobacteriia; order PCC-6307; family Cyanobiaceae; genus BAIKAL-G1. The sequence continues at coordinate 21,556 of JAEMQZ010000006.1, forward strand.
TGCTGATGGTTTGGCTGGTGCTGAGGCCGCCTAGGCCGCCCGCACCGTAGCCAGGTTGGGGCCAGCCCCCCCGGGGGCCAGGTCGATCGGCTCGCAAACCGGGAAGCGGTTGATCGCCTTGAGGGCCTGGCGGGCGTTGGTGCGCAGCTGCTCGCTCACCGCCTCGCAGTAGGGAATCTGGGCCAGCAGGTCGACGGTGCGTCGCATGATCCGCACCACATCGCCCTCATCAAGGGAGCTGTTGGAGATGAGGTCGTTCCAACTCACCCCCTTGGCCCAGGCCTGCACCAGGCCCATCAATTCGGCCTCGTACCAAACGGGCACCACCACCTCAGCCTGCTCCTGCTGGCGCAGCAACTCCCGCCGGATACCGCGCAGATCATGTAGGGCCTCATCGGCGGCCGGCGGCGGCGGATAGCCACTCCAAAGGTCGGGGCGGTTGACCTCGGTGGAAATCGCCTCGAGCACGGCAGCCAGGTCGGCGGGCTCCAGTTCATCGAGGTGGCCGCTCATCAGGGCCAGGCCAATCCAGAGCTCGTTATCGCCGCGGATCGCCGCCACGGTGCGGCCGATTTCGGTGGGTTCAAGCCCCTCGCTGCCGGCCAAACAGCCAAAAAAGCGCAGGATGTCGATCAGGGAAAGGAAGGTCTCCCAATGGCGATTGGCGCGGTGATGCAGGATCCGCTGGCGCTCCTCGATCTCGATCTCCAGCTCCTCCATGCGTTGGCGTTGCTTGGTGATCTTCTTGCGGTCGCCGCGCAGGTGGGCCGGGTGCAGTTCCAGTGCTAACTCCAGATCCCGCACCAAAAGGGCCTGGGCCTGCACCTCACCGGCCAGGTCGTATTGGGGCGTGGCCATGTCATGGCGCCGGGCCATGTGGGCCACGGCCAGGGCCAGGCCGCCACTGGCCTGGTCGCCATGGCGTATCTCGCCGATGTGGTGAAGTGCCGGGGCCTGGACCCCCTGGACCTGCAGGCAGCTCAACTCGGCATGGAGGCTCACCACCGCGTGGCAGGGCACCAGGATCCAAACGTTCTCATCACTAAGGCAGAGCAGCTGGGGAAACTGGCCCGGCCCCTCAATCTTTTCAACGATCACGGCTGGCGTGACCCGGCCCTTGAGCTGGGGGGATTTGAGGCTAAGCAAGGTTCCTTCGCTGGAAAAACGCAGGGCCAACGTGAGCTCATGGGCCAGGGTTTCCTCGGCCTGTTGCTGCAGGATGCGCTGGATTCGGCGTTCTTCGCGCAGGCGACCCCGCTGCTTCTCGTAGTCCTCGAAGTCGTCCCAGGCCACCTCCTCGCCAGAGCCCGTGAGCGCCTCCAATTGCTGGAGCAGGTCGGCGATGCGGGCCTCATCTTCCACCAGATCAAGGGTGGCCAGATAGCGACCAAAACTGCGCTCCACCAGTTCCTTCGCCTTGGGCAACTCATTGCGCTGGAGCAGGTTGAGCACCATGCCGTAGCTGGGGGTGAACTGGCTCACCAGGGGATCGGCGGGGCTAGTGGCCAGCTGGCCCGCCTCGCGGACCCCCTCAAAACGGCTCTGCACCGTGACCACATAGCCCTGGGTATCGAGACCGCGGCGACCGGCGCGGCCGGCCATCTGCAGGAATTCACTGCCCATCAAGGGACGATGGCCCCGCTCGGTGCGCTTGCTCAGGGCCGAGATCACGGTGCTGCGGGCGGGCATGTTGATCCCGGCCGCCAGGGTTTCGGTGGCAAACACCACCTTGATCAGCCCCTGCTGGAACAGCTCCTCAATTAGTTCTTTCCAGGCGGGAAGCACGCCGGCATGGTGGGCGGCGATGCCGCGCAGCAGGGCCTCGTCGTGGCCGCCCTCACGCACGGCCTCGGGGGTTGCCCGCACGAAGGCCTCCAGGCGGGTGCTGATGCGGGCCTGCTCGGCCGGGTTCACCAGGCAAATTTTGCCCAGGTCTCGCATGGCCTTGTCACAGCCGCGGCGGCTGAAGATGAAATAGATGGCGGGGAGCATGTCCCGCTCGGCCATCTGGGCCACCACAAAGGCCAGGGGCGGCGGCTCGGGCTGGGGCGGCCGCGGCGACTTGCCCTTGCGGTTGGAGCCCTTAGGCGCCCGCCAGACCTTGCAGTTGGGGTGCAGGCCGGTGCGTTCATCGTTGAGCAGGGGATGGAGCCCCTTGGCACTGCAGAAACTGAAATCCAGGGGCACGGGCCGGAAATCACTGAGCACCAATCGGGTCGGGCCGTGCACCCTGTCGATCCAGTCGGTGAGTTGGCCGGCATTCGCCACCGTGGCCGAGAGGGCCACCAGCTGCACCGAGGACGGGCAATGGATGATCGATTCTTCCCAGACGGTGCCCCGCTGGGAATCATTCATGTAGTGGCACTCATCCAGCACCACCGCCTCCACGTCGGCGAGGGGGTCATCGCCCCGCTCGACCTCGGCGTAGAGCATGTTGCGGAAGATTTCCGTCGTCATCACCACGACGCTGGCCTCGCGGTTGACGCTGAAATCGCCGGTCATTAAACCGACATTCTCAACGCCGAATTGCTCGCGGAAATCGCGCAGCTTCTGATTGGAAAGAGCCTTGAGCGGTGTCGTATAAAACACCTTCTGGCCATGGGCCAGGGCCCGGTGGATGGCGTATTCGCCCACTAGGGTCTTGCCCGAACCGGTGGGGGCACTGACCACCACCGATTGGCCCTGGTTGAGGGCATCGATCGCCTCCAGCTGGAAATCATCCAGGGGGAATGGAAAGAGCTCACCGAGGGGGGGAACGTCCCTGGCGGGAACCTCGCTGGTGGCGCTGCGCATGGGCCAATCCTATGGGCTGGTTGCCAGCGGCGCCTACGCCGCGGATACCGCAGCCCAGGATGGGGCACCCCATTGCCTGCCATGGAGTTCCGCCAGGACCAGCACGCCAGCCTGATCGCCACCCAGCGCCGGCTCCTGGCCCAATCCGCCCAGATCCTGCTGGCCCTGGATCACTGGTCCCTGGAGGCGCCGATGGTAGTGATCGAGGAGGGCCCTAGCGGCACCACGGCGCGTCAGGGGGCCGTGGGCCAACTCTCAACTTGGCTGGAGCACCTGGACCCGGAGCTCGATGCCTTCGTGCACCTGCGTCAAGCGGGGGTTGATTTCGATGCAGCCCGCGCCCAATGCCTAAGGGAACAAGGCGAAGCCTTTGCCATCGCCTGGGCCAGGGCCCTTGCCGGCAATCCGCTGGTAACCCACGACAACCTCGCCGAGTTTGCAGCCCTCTCGCAGAGGGGATTTGGCCGCAGCCCGCGGGAACTCCTGGTGGTGGTGCGTTGGAGCGACCGGGTGACGGCCTGCCTGGTGGCCTGCGAACCCCTGGGCTAACGACCTAAAGCCCTTGGGCCAATTCCAGGCCCAACCGGGAGTCAACCCCACCGCTGGCGAAAACGCCCCAACATCAGGCCAATCATGGTGGCGCTATTGGGCTCGCCCACAATCGGGATCAAGGTGCAGATCACCTAGGCGGCAAACCTCAGAATCACACCATCGGAACTGGTGCATACAGCATTAATCGGCGCAAAGCTATCAGCCCTTAAAACGCCAGGTCATCCAAAAAAATCTACCATTGCAGCCGATCAGCAGCTAGCCGAAAGCCGCATCTGTTCGCAGGGTAGTGGTGATAGATACGGCTCCAGAATCGAAGCTCTTACCATGGGGAACAAATAAAGACTAATCAAGACAATTCAGACAGCAATGGGCACGAAAGCAACCAAAAGGCCGCTATTTTTGTTCTGCTATAGCAACACTGCAATCGGATCTCCATGTCAATCGCCAAGCAGCCCAGTCCATAGGCAGGCAGCCCAGCCCATAGGCAGGAAGTCGGGAGTTCTACAAAAACGACAGCCGAGTTAGGCAAACCATCGGAAAGGTCGCCAACAGAATCAGCAAGCTGCCGTTGCCCAGGGGCAGTTCTTGGGCCAGGGGCCATGAGCCAGCTGGCCTGGTTGCCCCGTTCAGCGACCCTGTCTCCCAGCGGGGCGGGGAGGGCTTTTGGCGCCGTAGCGTCGGAGCTGTCGTAGGGCCTGGCGAGCTTGACCAGGCAAGGGCTGATCCAGCCGTGACCCTCCCCCCCGATCCCCTCGCCCCGCTGGCAGAGGCCCTGGCCGCCCTGCCAGCAGCACGGCGGCGGCAACTGCGCAACTTCCAGCCGGGGGGCAAGGCCGAACTGTGGCCCCAAGCGGACCCGGCGATTGGGCCCCTGCTGGATCTGGCCAGCAACGACTACCTGGGTCTGGGCCGCCACCCCCGGCTGCTGGCCGCCGCCCGCCAGGCCCTAGAGCGCGACGGGGTCGGATCAGGCGGCTCGCGGCTGGTGAGCGGCAGCCGGCCGGTGCATAGCGCCCTGGAGGAGCGGCTGGCGGACTGGCTAGGCCGGGAGCGGGTGCTGCTCTTTCCCAGTGGCTTCCAAGCCAACCTGGCCGCCGTCGGCGCCCTGGCCGATCGCCACAGCCTGGTGATCGCCGATCGCCTTTGCCACCATTCCTTGCTGGTGGGGGTTCAGGCCAGCGGAGCCCGCCTGCAGCGCTTCGCCCACAACGACCTGGCCGACCTGGAGAGGCGCCTAGACCAGGCCCGGGCCCAGGCGCCCAGCCAAAGGTTGCTGGTAATTAGCGAAAGCCTTTTCAGCATGGAAGGCAGCCAGCCGGATGCCGCTGCCCTGGCCAGCCTCTGCGCTAAGCACGGCGCAGCCCTGCTGCTTGATGAGGCCCATGCCCTGGGGGTGCTTGGCCCCGGCGGCCGCGGCCTGGCCTGGGGCCAACCGGCCGTGACCCTTGTGAGCGGCACTTTCGGCAAGGCCTTCGGTGGTGGTGGCGCCTTCCTGGCCACCGGAGCGATCGCCGGCGAATGGCTATTGCAACAGGCCGGCGCCTTCCGCTACACCACCGCCCTGGCGCCGGCCCTGGCCGCCGCAGCCCTGGCCGCCTTGGACCTGGTTGAGGACAACCCCGGCTGGGGGCTGGCCCTGGTGGCGCGAGCCGAACGGTGGCGCGGGGCCCTGGCTAGCGCCGGTTGGCCGCGGCCGCCGGGCCAGGGGCCGATTTTGTCATTGCTTGTCGGCGAGGAGCAGGCGGCTCTGGCCCTGCAGCAGCGCCTCGAAGATCACGGTCTGCTGGCGGTGGCGATTCGGCCACCGACGGTGCCCCCTGGAACCTCGCGCCTGAGACTGGTGCTACGCCAAGACCTGCCAGCGGGCAGCCTGAAGCGGCTGCTGGAGGCCCTGGGGACGGCGCCATGAACCTGGACCTCATCGCCATGCACGGCTGGGCCGGCGACCAGCGGGCCTGGGAGCCCTGGCGACAGGCCGCAGCCAACCGCGGCTGGAGCCTGCATACGGGCGAACGGGGCTACGGCCAGCAAACGCCCCACGCCCCCCACTGGCCCGGCGAGGGCGGGGCCGTGCTGGTCCATTCCCTGGGCCTGCACCTGCTGCCGGCCGAGCTTTGGAGCCAGGCTAGGGCCGTGGTGCTACTGGCCAGCTTTGGCAGCTTTGTGCCCCCAGGCCCCAGCGGCAGGAGCACCCGGGCGGCCCTAGGGGCGATGGCCAAACGGATCCACCAGGGCGAGCTGGCCCCCCTGCTGGACGAGTTCCTGGCCCGGGCCGCCGCCCCGGGCCGCCTGGACCAGCTGGCCTTGGGCGTCACCCAGGAGGGCAGCGACGCGGCGGGTGTCACTCGCCTACTGGAAGATTTAGCCCTGCTGGGCCACTGCGCCGGCCTGCCTCCGGCCTTCCCCCGCTCGGTGCCGGTGCTGATCGTGGAAGCCGGCGCCGATCAAATCGTGCCCGCCGCCAGCCGGGCCCTGCTGCGCCAGGCCCTACCCCAGGCCGAAAGCTGGACCCTGGATGGCATCGGCCACAGCCTGCTGGGACCACCCCTGATCGGCCCTGTCCTTGACTGGCTCGACCAAGGCCTGGTTGGACCTGGGCCCGGCGCCAAGCTCCAAAAGAGCACAAGACCAGCCGCACCAGCCCATGGTTGAAACCCCCAGGGCCAGAACCAGAACCGCCGATCCAGCGCCCGCCACGGCCCTCTTTAGCGAGCGGGTGCGGGACTGCTTCAGCGGCGCAGCCAACCAATATGAAGGCGGCGCCCGGATCCAACGGGCGATCGCCTGGCGCCTAGGCCATCTCTGCCGGCCCCTGGCGATCGGGCCCGGCCCCAAGGCCGACCTGGGCGCCGGCACGGGCCTGCTGGCCCGCTCGATCGTCCTGCACCGCCCCGACCTGAACCTGCTGCGCCTGGACAACTGCCAGGCCCTCTTGGAGCAGGAGCCCCCGCAGGCAGGGGCCAGCAGCCGCCTGCTCTGGGACCTCAACTTGGGCCTGCCCGCCCAGCTGGCCGGCGCCAGCCTGCTGGCCTCGAGTTTTGCCCTGCAATGGCTGGAGCAGCCCCGGCTCCAGCTGGACCAGTGGGCCAGCCAATTAGCCCGGGGGGGCTGGCTGGTTCTGGCCGTGCCCTGCTCAGCCAGTTTCGAGCAATGGCGCCAGGCGGCCGGGCGGGCCCGGGTGCCGTTCACGGGCCTGGCCCTACCCGCCGCCAGCGAACTGATCGAGGCGGTGGAGTGCCAACTCCAGGTGGTTCGCTGCCAACGGCTGCGCTTCAGCCGCCGCCGGCCCCAGGCCCTGGCCTTCCTAAGGGAGCTCAAGGCGATCGGCGCCCAGGCCAGCCCCACGGGCCAACTCAGCCGCACCGAACTGCGCCGACTCCAGACCCATTGGACCCCTAACCCGCCCAAATGCCCGCTGGAATGGGAGGTGCTGCTCCTGCTGGCACGCAAACCCTGAGCCAGCCGCCAGCCACCCCCTTGAGCCACCCCCTGAGCCCCCAAGAGAACCAACCCCTACGCCTGGTGGTCTGCGGCACCGACACCGACGTGGGCAAGACCGTGGTCAGCGCCCTGCTGGTGCAGGGGCTCTCGGCCAGCTACTGGAAACCGGTGCAATGCGGCCTTGATGGCGGCGGCGATTGCGATCGGCTACGCGAGTGGCTGCAGCTACCCGAGCCCCGGCTGCTGCCCGAGGCCTACCGGCTGGCCGCCCCGGTATCCCCCCACTGGGCCGCCGAACTGGAGGGGGCCAGGGCTGGCGTCACCGGTGGGCCGATTGAGCCCAGCCGGCTGGCCCTGCCCGCAGTGGCGGGAGCGTTGGTGGTGGAATGCGCCGGCGGGCTGCTGGTGCCCCTGCGCCGGGACCGGCTCCAGATCGAGCAGATCCAGGCCTGGGGCCTGCCGGTGCTGCTGGTGGCCCGCAGTGGCCTGGGAACCTTGAACCACACGCTGCTCTCCTTGGAGGCCCTAGCCCAGCGGCGCATTCCCGTGCTCGGCTTAGTGCTCAATGGCCCACCCCACGCCGACAACCCCAGAACCCTGGCCGCCCTGGGGGGCGTACCCCTCCTGGCCTGCCTGCCGCCCCTAGCGGCCATTAACCGCCAAAGCCTGGCCGCCCTTTGGCAAACGAGCGGCCTGGGCGATGCCCTAGTTGCAGCAGCCAGGGACCTCCTGACCCAACCAGACCCCAACCCCATGCACCGATGAACTGGCATCCCAACCTCTGGCACCCCTTCACCCAGGTGGCCGGCGCCGATCCGCCCCTGCGGGCCGTGGGCGGCCAGGGCGCCCTGCTGGAGCTGGACGACGGCCGCCGACTGATCGATGCGATCAGCAGCTGGTGGGTGACCCTGCATGGCCACGGCGAACCGACGATTGCCGCCGCCATCGCCGCCCAGGCCCTCCAGCTAGAGCAGGTGATCTTTGCCAATTTCAGCCATCCGGCCGCCGAAACCCTGGCCAGCCAGCTGGCGGCCCTCAGCGGCCTCGAGCGCCTGTTCTTCTCCGATAACGGCTCCACCGCCGTGGAGGTGGCCCTCAAAATCGCTTGGCAGTGGTGGTACAACCGCGCCGAGGGGGGGGAGGGCCCGGCCCGCCAGCAGTTAATCGCCTTTGAGGGCGCTTATCACGGCGACACGGTGGGAGCCATGAGCGTGGGGGAGCGCTCGCTGTTTTCCGCCCCCTTTGAGCCCCTGCTGTTCGGGGTGGCCCGCTGCCCCTGGCCAGCCACCTGGTGGGGCGATGACACGGTGGAGGAGCGGGAACGGCAGGCCCTCAGCCACCTGGACCAGCTGCTGGAAGTGCCCACCGCAGCCGTGATCCTGGAGCCCCTGGTGCAGGGGGCCGGCGGCATGGCCATGGTGCGGCCCGAGTTCCTGCAGGCGGTGCAGGCCCGGGTGCGGGCGGCAGGGGCCCTGCTGATTGCCGATGAGGTGATGGTGGGCTTCGGCCGCAGCGGCTCCCTATTCGCCAGCGCCAGGGCTGGCCTGCAACCCGACCTGATGGCCCTCTCCAAGGGCCTCACCGGTGGCTTCCTGCCAATGGGGGTGACCCTGGCCAGCGAACGGTTGTTTCAGGGCTTCATCGATAGCGATCCCGGCTACGCCCGCACCTTCTTCCACGGCCACAGCTTCACGGCCAACCCCCTCGGCTGCGCCGCCGCCAATGCCAGCCTGGCCCTGCTCCAGGCCCAACCGGAGCGCTACCAGGGGTTCGCCGCCAGGCATCGGCCCCACCTGGAGCGGCTGGCGGCCCACCCCCGCGTGCACCGGCCCCGGCTCTGCGGCAGCATCGCCGCCTTCGACCTGGCGGTGGAACAACCGGGCTATCTGCATCCAGCCGGTCGGGAGCTGCAACGGCGGGTGCTGGCCGAGGGAGTGTTCCTAAGGCCCCTGGGCCCGGTCGTCTACCTGCTGCCGCCGTTGTGTCTCACGGATAAACAGCTGGAACGCTGCTATTCAGCTATCCGTCGTGCCCTGGACGATCTCTAAGAGAGGGCCCGCCAAGGCCCGGACCCCAGCCCAGGCCTGGCTATCAGGGACCCGCCAGGATCGCTGCCTCCACATCAGCCCGGGAGAGGCCGTAGGGAAATTGGCGCCGGGCGGAGGGCGTCGCCGAGCCGTCGCTCGCGCTACTTGGCTGCCAAACCACGATGATCTCCCCGACCCCCAGTTCCAGATCGGCGCTCCAACCGCCATGGCGCAGGCGCCAAAAACAGGGCCGTCCCGGCTGCTGCACGGCCCCGAGCACGGCCAACCAGGCCTCGATCGCCGGGAGCGGATGGTTGTACAAGGGCGTCTGGGCCGGCGGCAAGGAGGGTATGGGCAAGGGCAACTCCAAGGCAACGACCAGTCTGGGGTGCTGGCGGGGGCGCCAGGGGATCCGGGTAAGCCCCTACCCCTACAACCCCACCTACGGAATCGACGGGGCCTGCAGAGATGACCTCGGCAGGGAAAGGGAAGGGGCGGAGGGAGGCGGCTGCGAGGGCTCCAGAGTCTCCTGGGCAGGCCACCAACTGGGTTCGCGCACCAGTTCCGTGCCGCGCATCCAAGCCAGACCCACCCCCAGCACTAGGCAGAACACCAGGGCCAGGCCCAGCAGCAACAGGGCAAACCACTCGCCCCCGGACAGGGTGCGCCGCACCGAATCTGGCCTAGGCAGGCCCTCACCAACGCCCTGGCGACTGGCCGGGCCTGGGCTAGTTCCTAGGGAAGGGTCCGGGCCACCAGCCGCCGCCTGCGCCGCCGCCGCCAAACTGGCGTCATAGGCGCGGCGCCGCTCGGGATCGAGCAAAATGACATAGGCCTGGCGAAGCTGGCTGAAGGACTCCTGGGCAACAGCCGCCGGCAGGCTTGTGGTGTCGGGATGGAGCCGTTTGCTCTGGCGCCGAAACGCTTGACGCAGTTCCTCTAGGGAGGCGTCCTCGGCCAGCTGCAGCAGGCCATAGAAACTTTGCGGGAGCAAGGCCTGAGGCGACCCCTGGGCGCCGGTCTGGGGCCCAGGGCTGCCGCCGCTGTCTGGGCTGCTGGCTTGGCTGCTGAAGTTGCCGGCAGCCACAGTGGTCGCGCCTGATTTGGGGGATCCTAGGCACCAGGACCGTGTCCCCCGTTGATACTCAGCCAGGATGCCCCCGAAGCAAGACACCGCCCCATCCCCCATCGACTCCCCGTTCGCGTCCCCCTCGGAGCTCCTTTGGCAGGAGCTGGGCTGGACCCCGTCAGCCGGGCAGCTGGCCCAATTCCTGGCCCTGCAGGAGCAACTGCGCCTCTGGAACAGCCGGCTCAACCTCACCCGGCTGGTGGAGGACGAAGACTTCTGGATTTCCCAGCTTTATGACAGCCTCTGGCCCCTGGTGGCGCGCCTCAACGGTCCGCCCGGCCCCCTGCGCTGCGTCGATGTGGGCACTGGCGGCGGCTTCCCGGGGCTGGCAGTCGCAATCGCCCTGCCCCAGGCCCGGCTGACGTTGATTGATTCGGTCGGCCGCAAGGTCGAGGCGGTGCAAGCCATGGCCCAGGCCCTAGGGCTGACCGAGCGGCTCAGCCTGCGCTGTGAGCGGGTGGAGCGGAGCGGCCGCGAGCGCAGCTGCCGCGGCCAGTTCGACCTGGCCCTGGCCCGGGCCGTGGCCGCCGCGCCCGTGGTGGCCGAATACCTGGTGCCGCTGCTAGCCCAAGGCGGCGAGGCCCTGCTCTACCGGGGCCACTGGAGCGATCAAGATGGCAAGGATTTGGAGCGGGCCCTGGTGCCCCTGCGGGCAGGCCTGGAGCGCCAAGAACGCCGCAATCTGCCGGCCGAGCGGGGCGTGCGCCATGTCCTCGTGCTGCGGCCCCTAGGACCATGCCCGGCCGCCTACCCCCGGACCGTGGGGGTTCCTGCCAAGCAACCCCTAGGCAGCCCATGAGCCCTCAATCAGCGCTCGAGAGCCGCTGGCTGGGGGCGCCGCCCAGGCGCTGACGCAACTCGCGCAGGATCGGTGGAATCACCTTGGCCCAGGGGCTCTCGCCGAGCACTGCCAGGAGTTCGGCTTCGCTCACCGTGGCATCGAGGGCATCGGCGTTGGCACCTGGGAACCAGTGGCCGCCGGCACCCAGCAGGCCGTAACGGGCCCGGCCGTAGGCCTCCAGGTCCCAGGCCTGGAGCAGGTTGTGGAGCCAGAGCAGGGTCGGCAGGTTGATCCCCCCCGGCGTGTCCTGCCAGGCGGGTAGACCCTGGTGCCAGCTGGCGAGCCAGGCTTCCCCCAAGTGCTCAAGGCGGGCCCGCTCCAGGCGCTCCAGCACCGGCGGCAGGAGCTCAGGGGCCTGGCCCAGCAAGCCCACCGCCTGCAAGTGCAGGTCGAAGTCGCTGGGCCGCGCCGCGCCAACGCTGATCGTGTGCACCCCCGGCCAGCTCAGACAAAACAGGTCGTTGACGACGATCGGATGCAGGGGCGCACAGAGCTCGAGCAGGCGCTCGGAGGGGTGGTGCAGGTGGCCGCCCTTGTCGGTGGGACTGATCAGGAACACGCCCATGTCATGGCGGTTGGCAGCGGCAATCGCGGGGGCGTTGTCCTGGCGGATCAGGTACCAGTGCAGGTTGATGTAATCGAAGCGGTCGCTTTCAATCGCCTCCAGGATCAGGGGCAGGGGCCCATGGGTGGAAAAGCCCACCGAGCCGATCCGTCCCTCGTCCTGCCAGCGCCGGGCCACCTCCAGGCAGCCGCCGGGCCGCAGGGCCTGGTCCAGGTGCTTGGGCTGGTTGATGCCGTGGATCGAGAGCAGGTCGATCCGGCCAGGGGCACCCGGGCGATCGAGCCCGAGCCGCTCGAAACTGAGGCGGAGTTCGGCTTCAAAGCGAAGCGGATCCTCCTGGGGAGGCAGCTTGGTCTGGAGCAGGCGCTCGGGATCGGGGCACTCAGGCAGCAACCAGCCCAACTGCCTCTCGGAGGTGCCGTAATGGCGGGCCGTTTCGATGTGGTGTAGGCCGCTAGCCACGGCCCGTTCCAGGGTGCTCCGCAGGTTGGCCTGGCTCTCCGGGCTGATCTGGTCAGCCGGCAGGTCACTCCAACTCTGCTGAAAGCGCATGCCCCCCAAAGACAGCAGCGGCATGGCCAATTCGGTGCGGCCGAAGCGGCGGGTGGGGATCGGCACTAGGGGGCGGCCAAGGCGGCTCAGGGGCGCGGCAGGGTCCGCTTGACCCTGGCGGGGGAGGGCAAACCGAGGGGCTGGATCTCCTGGCTGGCGAGCTGGGCCTCGAGCCCGGGCAGGTCCTCGTAGGCGACCCAATGGATGCAATCCACCGGACAGGTGTCGATTGCCTCCTGGATCAACTCGGTGCTGTCCCCGTCCTGACGCAGGGCCCTAGAGCGACCCCAGAGGGGCTCCACCAGAAAGGTCAAGCTGGCGACATGGGTGCAATAGCGGCAGCCAATGCAGACGGCCTCATCGACCCAAACGGCCTTCTGGCGCAACGCACCCCCGAGCAGGGGCTCCGATCCGGTCGGTCCGCCAAGGGGACGGGCGCTGGCCTGGAAGGCGAGGGATGGATCAACCGGGCCTGGCATGGACTGATGCGGGATGG
>JAEMQZ010000006.1:34051-45690 GCA_016463595.1 Synechococcales cyanobacterium SupBloom_Metag_052
GGGCCTAGCCGTCCCAGCGAGTCACCACCAGTTCGATGCTGCCATCGGCGGCCACCTGTTGCTCGCTCACTTCGAAACCCTCCTGGGCCGTGGCCGCCAGGATCGTGCGAAGGGCGTAGCGCTGGGACAGGCGGGCCAAGAAGCGCTCCACCGGGGCGGGCTGCTTCCAGAGGTCCAGATCGGCCACCAGCTCGTAGCTGCCGATGGTGTCATTCCAGCGGAAGCCAATGTCCGTACCTTCGGGCTGGGCGATGGCCAAATCGGCGATCACGGTCTGGCCGCGGTATCCGCGCACCGGCCGCTCGCCCTCACTCGGCTCGTGGCCCAGGTCGCGCAGGGCTTCGATCAGGGCGCCGCGGTCGCGCAGTTCGGTTTTGATGGTGCTGAAGTGGGACATCGGGGGACCCTCAGGTGAACGGCTTGGGGGGAAAGGCGATCTGGGCCATTTGGGGGATTCCAGAACGGGAGATGGAACGAACGGTGATCCGGGGGCTGGCCCTAGGTGGATTGCTGCTTAACCGAAGCCTGTTGATCAAGGCTGGTCAAAGTATCCAGTCCATAGGCCTCGGCGGTGGCGCGAGAGGAGAGCACGGTGCCCAGGCTGGACTCGATCGCGCCAGTAAGGGCCTGGCAGGCAGCTCCCTGCAAGCCAATCACCTCCTCCTCGACCCTGCCATTGGCCAAGATGCGGTAACGAATCGATTGCTGGCCCATGCCAGAGGTGCCCTCAGTGGAACGAATGCTAGCCGGGGTAACTAACGGGTGAGGTTCCAAACCCAACGGGCTCACCATCGTCCCTGGCCAAACTGAACTAGCTGAGCAGGCCCTCATTAACCAGGGTGTGGAGCCGTTCGAGCACCTCGGAATCTTCGAGCTGTTCAAGCGCCAGGCGGGCCTCGTCACGCACGGTGGGATCGGTGTCCTGGAGGAGGGCCTGCACGAGGGCCTGCTCCACATCCCGCTGCCGCGGCTCTACCAGGTCGCCATAGAGCCGGCCCAGGGACCAGGCGCTGTTGCTGCGAACCACCGGCTCGCTGTCGATGCGCAGGCTCACCAGCAACTGACCGGCGGCCTGGTCGGCCTTGGCCAGACCCGTAGAGCCGGCATCGGCCAGGGTGCTAGAGGCCCAGAGGCGCACGGCGGCAATGTCGTTCTGCAGGGCCCGGATCAAGGGGGTCATCACCGGCGCATCCGGGTAGCTGCTCAGGCTCCAGGCCACGGCCTTGCGCACATACCCATTGCTGTCGTTCTGGAGCAGGGCCAGCAGGGGCGCCAAGGCCTGGGGGGCAGGGTTGCGGCCCAGGGCATAGACGGCGCTCATGCGTTGAATCGGGCAACTGGCACCCAGCAAGGGCAGCAACTTGTCTGGGGCGCGGGGGTCCCGGTAGGTACAAAAGATCCGCAAGCCCTGCATCCGTTCATCGGTACTGCCCTGCAGGAGCACCAGACCAAGGTCACATTCGGCCGCCATATCAGGCTGGGCGGCATCCATATCCAGGTCGTCGAGGGGATCGCCAAGCAGCTCCTCCGCCAGCTCGGAAGCCAGGACCTCCGGGTCCAGGGCCAGCTCGGCCGGGCTGTGGGAGAACGGGTGCAGGGAATCCGCCATGTCCAGATCGTAAAAGCCAGCCTGGCCCTGGCCCCCGCGCCCGGACTAATTGTTCAGGTCGGTAGGTCAGCCCAGGGGAGCGGGAGCGGCCATGTCCCCCGGCAGCCAGATGCGGGCACTAACCGCAAACAGGGCCAGGCCAAACAGCACCACGATCGCAGCCGGCAACAGGGTTGAACGGAAAAATTGCACGGGCTGGCGGCTCAGGAACCCCATTCTGGCGGGATCGCGGTGGGCTAGGGGGGAGAGCAGCCCATAGGCAACTCAAGGGTTAACGCTCCTAACGCGTTGGCAGGGCCCCAGGGTGATCGCCTAAAAGCTCTGGGGCCGAGGCAGCGTCCGCGCCCCCAGGGGCTGGGAAGCGAGCAATGGTCATCAGTAAAGCAATCCTAGGGTTGGCCCAGCTGAGCCACCTGCGATGCCCCCCCAGCCCGTCGCCGCGGCCGGCACCTGGCGGCGCCTCACTGCCGTGGCTGCCGAGGGGGTGGCGAGCGGCACTCCCTACATGGTGGGCACCAAGCTGCTGCAGGGCTGGCTCGCCGCCAGCGGGGTGCCCCTGGGCCTGATCGGGTTATTGGCCTACGCCGAATTGCCTTACACCCTGAAGATGGCCTGGGCGCCACTGCTGGATCGCTGGCCAATCCCCTGGCCCGACCGGCGACGGGGCTGGCTACTGCTGGTGCAGCTGCTGCTCGTCGCTCTCATCGCCGCCATGGCGGGGCTGCGCCCCGGCCAGGATCCCGCCAGCCTCACGGCCATCGGCGTCATGGCGGTTGCCCTAGCCGTGGTGAGTGCCACCCAGGACATATTGGTCGATGCCTACCGCACCGATCTGCTGCCGCAGCCGGAACGGGGAGCAGGTGCCGCCGCCACAAACCTGGGCTACCGAGGCGCCATGCTCGCCATCGGGGCGGGAGGCTTCATTCTGGCTAGCCGCTACGGCTGGCCCCTGGCCTTCTGCGGATCGGCGGTTCTGATGCTGCTGGTGGTGCCCTTCACGCTCACGGCCCCCCCCCTGCCGCCCATCGAGCACCAAGTGCGCAGCCTCCGCCAGGCGGTGGTCGGTCCGGCGCGGGAGTTCGTGCATCGCACCGGCCGCGGGCGGGCCTTGATGCTGCTGGCGCTGGTGTTGCTCTACCGCTGGCCCGACGGCCTGCTCAATGTCATGGCGGTGCCGTTTCTAATCCAACAGGGTTTCTCACCTGCCGTGGTCGGTTCCGTGCTGGCGGGCTGGGGCATCGGCGCCACGATTGTTGGCACGATCCTGGGCGGCCTGCTTTTCAGCAAGTTGGGCATGAACCGCTCCCTCTGGGTGTTTGCCTTGGTGGGGGCGACTGGCAACCTGGGCTACTGGGCCCTGGCCCAGTTCCATGGCGGCAGCACCGGCCTGCTACTGGCGGTGGGCCTAGAAAACCTCGGTGGCGGCCTAGGGGGGGCCGTGTTCGTGGCCCTACTAATGGGACTGTGCAATCCCCGCTTCTCGGCCACCCAGTACGCCCTGCTCTCGGGGGTCTACGCCCTGAGTCGCTCGGTGCTCTCTGGCCAGGCGGGCTTCGTGGCGGAGGGGGTCGGCTGGAGCAGTTTCTTTCTGCTTACGGCGGCGGCATCCTTACCAGCCTTCCTTTTAATGGCCTGGCTGGCGCCATGGCATGGCGATGGCGTCAAGGGTTCCTTCGACCCCAGCAGGGATTCCACCTGAATATCCGACGGAAGTCCAGATCAAGGGGGGTATGGGCCAAGCCGGACTAAGCCGGTTCGAAGCTGCCCCCGAGGCGTCGCCGCAACTGACCGCAGGCCGCATCGGCATCGAGGCCACGACTTGCCCTCACACTCACGGCAATGTGGCGCTGCTCTAGGCCCCGCCGAAAGGCCTCCACCGCCGCCGGATTCGGCCGTTGAAACTCCTCCTCCTCAATCGGGTTGTAGGCGATCAAATTGACATGGCTCTGGAAACCCCGCAATAACTTGGCTAGGGCGGCGGCGTGGCGCGGCTGATCATTAAGGCCCCCCAGCAGGATGTATTCAAAACTCACCCTCCGGCCCGTGATTGCCACATAGCGGCGGCAATCCTCGAGTAGGTGCTCGAGCGGATAGGCCCGGGCCGTGGGGATGAGCTGCTCGCGCAAAGCCTGATCGGGGGCATGCAAACTCACCGCCAAGGTGAACTGGGCCCGTCCCAAGCGCTCTAGGGAACGCTCCGCCAAGGTTGGCAGCGTGTGGGGAACCCCAACGGTGCTGACCGTAATTTGCCGTTGGGCCATACCCAGATCCCGGCAAAGACAGTCGATAGCCGACAACACGGCATCGATATTAAGCAGCGGCTCTCCCATGCCCATGAACACCACGTGGCTGGGCCGTTTCTCCATCACCTCGCGCACACTTAGGACCTGGTCAACAATCTCGTGCACCGCCAACGAGCGCTGGAGACCACCCTTACCGGTGGCGCAAAAGCGGCAGGCCATCGGACAGCCCACCTGGGTGCTAACGCAAGCAGTTAGGCGATCTAGGGCCGGAATTCCAACAGTTTCGATGCTGAGGCCATCGCTAGTGGCTAGCAACAATTTGGTCGTGCCATCCCGGGCCACACTGCGGTGTAATTCCCGCGAGCGGCCGCTCCAATCGAAGGCCCCTGGGGGGGGCTCGCTAGTGAGGGCTTCACGCCAACCCTTGGGCAGCACGGAGATGGCCTCCAAACTGCGGACACCCTTGGTATAGAGCCAATCATGGAGCTGGCGGCCACGAAAGGGCGCCTGTCCCTGGGCCATAGCCCAGGCCTCCAGTTCGGCCTGACCAAGTCCCAACAGGGGGATGGCCGAACCCATCAGGGCCAAACCAACAAACCGTGACCCAGGTTCACTTCCACCGCCAAAAGGGCAATAAAACCAAGCATGGCCGCCCGGCCATTAAATAGTTCGGTATGGGTGTGGAAGCCAAAACGAGGCAATTGCCGCTTCGGAACCAAGGTGGGTTGGAGCATGGCCAAACGATCGAAGGAACAAAAAAGCTGAACCCGGAGCTAGCCGGTTTCAGGGACTGCCTGCTAAGGCCAGGCGGAGAGCTCAGTCGTCGCTCAACAACCCCTCTTCCTGCAGTCCCTCAAGGGCCGCTGGATCCGGCAACAATTCCTCCTCCAAACCATCTTCAACGGTGGGGCGGGTAAAGGCTGCCACACTGCTCACCGAGGCCTCGATGCCGTGGCGGCTGCGGGTCGCCTCCAGCTCATCATCGGATGGATCGTCCAGCAGGGCTTGGGCAGTAGCCGCAGGGGCTGCGGGCATCTCCACCGTGTAGTCAGGGCGAAGGTTCTGCATGCGGCGATAGCCGGCAGGATCCTCATCAAGGATATCGGGATGGGGGCCGGCCTCGGCGCGAAGCTCCTCTTCAAAGCCACTGAAGCCAGTGCCAGCAGGAATTAGGCGACCGATGATCACGTTCTCCTTGAGGCCGCGCAGCCAGTCACTCTTCCCTTCGATCGCAGCCTCGGTGAGCACCCGGGTGGTCTCTTGGAAGGAGGCCGCCGAGATGAAGCTGTCAGTATTGAGGGAGGCCTTGGTAATGCCCAAGAGCACGGGGGTGAACTCGGAGGGTGCGCCACCGGTAATCGCCATGGCCGAATTGACCTGCTCCACCTGACGCAGTTCGATCAATTCGCCCGGCAGCAAGGTAGTGTCGCCGGCATCCTCAATCCGTACCTTGCTGGTCATCTGGCGCACGATCACTTCGATGTGCTTGTCATCAATGGTGACACCTTGGGATTTGTAGACGTTCTGCACTTCCTGCACAAGGCGGAACTGCAACTTAGAAAACGCTTCCTGGGCCGCTTCCATGGTGGGCTTGCGCAGGCGCAAATCCTCGAAGTACGACTCAAGCAATTCGTGGGGGTTGATCGGGCCATCCGTAAGCGATTCACCGGCCGTTACCTGCTGGCTATCGCTAACCATCACGTTGCGCCCAAGCAAAATCGGGTACTCCGTGATTACATCGTCCTCTTCAATTACAGATACGGTGATTGAATCATCCTCCCCTCCCTGCTTAATCTGCACCGTGCCGCTCTTGCGGCAGAGAATGGAGGATTCCCGGGGGCGACGGGCCTCTAACAGTTCTTCAATCCGCGGTAGACCCTGAACAATGTCACCGGTCTTTTGACGTTCAAACACAAGGAGAGCAAGGCTATCACCGCGCTGCACCAACTCGCCGTCGCGAACGTGGAGCACTGAATCTGGCGACACCATGTAGGGACGGCCTAGGCGCACGGTAATCGAGCCGGGCTCTAACGCTTCCACCTTGCCGCAGCAGGGCGAAACGATACCTTCAGCCAAGGGATCGCCATCCACCAAGCGTTGACCAATTTGAACCAAAGGTGCTACTCCACCTAAGTCGATCGTACGGGTATCTCCGGGGCGCTCCACAATCAGGCGACGAATCGGCTCCCCCTCCACCAGATCCGGCATTTGGACAATGCCATCTTCCTTGCAAAGGATTTGGGTGGTAGCCACCACATCGCCGCTCTTGACAGCAATGCCATCTTCCACCTGCAATTCGGTGTGTGTGGAACCGTGACTTGCATCTGAAAGCGTGTCGCGACGAACCAATAGGGTCTCCAGGATCACCAACTGCAAGCGCTCGATGGTTTTGGCGCGCTTATCGGGCACGGCCTCCACATCGATAGTCATTTGGGGGGTGGTTTCGTAGGTCTCCAGAATAAGCTGGGTTCGCAGCAGTTCAACTCCCTCCACGGACTTAATTAGTTCACCATCTTTGTACTGAAGGCGCTGAATAGCTTTGAGTCCTAGGGAAGGGCCACCGTTCTGCTTGATACTTCCGAGATCGGGAAGGTGAGCAGCATCAGGGATACTGTATTCTTCGACAGGCCTTAACAACACGGCGCCACCTTCCGGTGTATCCACCGCCTCAACAAAGACCATGGCATCAGCGATTAAACCGGGGGCAACCTCATCGCCAAGATTAACCATTTTACCGTCGTCGGCATAACGGGACAGCGCCTTGCTATCGGCCACTAGGTGTAGGCTGCCAGAGCGCACGATAATCTCGCGCAGAATGTCATTCTTCTGGGTCACCGTAACAATGCCGGCGGTCTGGCTGAAGATGTCCTTGACAACTTCGGTGCCAGCCTCGATCCACTGGCCATCCTCAATCATCAACAGGGAAATATCCTTGTTGATTTCATGGGTTTCCTGGGGGACCCAAAGCAGAGTGCCACCCTTGTTGACCTCAAAGCCATGCTTGGCAGAGCGAGACTTCTTAATCGAGAGGCCGGGGGCATATTTCACCAAACCGCCAGTTTGGGTCCGGAAGCGATCATCTGCTAATTCGGCAATCACTTCGCCACTACCAATCTTACTGCCGGGGGCAGTTTTAAGCAGGTAGCGAATATTTTCCTTACCCTCTAGGTGCCAAATTTCCCCGGAGTGGGTTGATTCACCAACCAGCTTGCAATCCTTGAGGGTTAAGCTAGAGGTAACAATTTGCACTTCACGGGAGTCACCTGTCGATTCGCGCAGTCGCACGGCACCGCCATATTCGCTGACAAGCCGACTTTCGGCCAGCACATCACCGGTGTGCACAGGAACAGTGCCATGGACAACCGGTTGGGCATTGGGCGGCAAGTTATAGACATCGCCACTGAACACCCAGAGACGTCCCAGTCTTTGGGCTTTTAGGGTGATGTTGCCCTGGCGGTCTGTCACTTCTCGAGGCTGGATCACATCCTCATAGCGAACCTGGCCAGCCAGATCGCAGATCACATCCTTAGTGACTTTCTCAACGCTCTTCTTAACAGCAGCACCGGCCGAAATCTGGGCCAAAATAAAATCAGCAGGCACCTGGGCGCCATCGTCTACGAAGAGAATCGAGCCGGTAGTGATCTCAAGCCGTTGTAGGCGACCCTTAGCGGTAGGCTTCACCTGCAGGTTGAAATCGGTTTCAGCAATCTGGGCTTCAACGCCATGGGGCGTGCGGAAGGCCCGCACCCGGGCCTTAGCATCAAATTCCACGGTGCCTTCGATCAGCGAACGAACCACACCGGTCTCGGCCGTCGACACACCACCTGTGTGGAACGTGCGCATGGTGAGCTGGGTACCCGGTTCACCAATCGATTGGGCAGCCACAATGCCAACCGCTTCACCCAAATCAACCAATTGGTTGTGGGCTAGGGCCCAGCCATAACACTTGCGGCAAACTGAACGGGCTGCTTCGCAGGTGAGCGGTGAACGCACCACCACGGTTTTAACTCCGGCTTCCTCAATCCGACGCGACAACGGTGGATCGATTTCACCATCGCGATCAACCAGGATTTCTCCGTTGGCATCAACCACGCGCACGCCAGCCAGGCGACCAACCAGCTTGGCAAAGAAACGACCCTTTTCATCGGCGTCGATCGGAATACCCCGGGTGGTGCCGCAATCGTCCTCACGCACAATCACATCCTGGGCCACATCCACAAGACGGCGTGTGAGATAGCCCGAGTCAGCCGTGCGTAGGGCGGTATCCACCAAGCCCTTGCGGGCACCGTAGGAGGAGATGACGTATTCGGTGACTGTTAGGCCTTCGCGGAAGTTAGTGCGAATCGGCAAGTCGATGATTTCGCCCTGGGGGTTGGCCATTAGGCCACGCATGCCCACCAACTGGCGCACCTGGGACATATTGCCCCTGGCCCCAGAGTTCGCCATCATCCAAACCGAATTGAGCGGGTCGTTGTCGTTGAAGTTCTTTTTAACTTCCTCAACAAGACGCTCGTTGGTTTCGGTCCAGGTATCGATCACCTTGGTATGGCGCTCCACCTCGGTGATCTCACCTAGGCGATAACGCTCTTCCGTATCGGTAATTTGTTGCTCGGCTTCAGCCAACAAACGGGCCTTTTCACCAGGAATGCGCAGATCCTCAATCGAGATCGACACGGCCGCCTGGGTTGCGTAGCGGAAACCGAGGTCCTTGAGGTCATCGGCCATGGATGCCGTAGCGGCGGTGCCATGGTGCTTGAAGGCCCAAGCCATCAGGGTGCGCAGGGCCTTCTTATCAATGACCCGGTTGCGGAAAGGGGCCGGCGCTTTGCTTAGCGGTGCAACAGCACCTAAAACAGACAAGGCAGCTTCAGCAGCGGCAGCCGCTGCTGCGGCTTTTTTGCTGATTTTCTTGCTGGTCTTCTTGGCGGGGGTGGCAGTCATGGCAGCTCGCGAAGCGGGATAAAAAGAAGGAAAAACGTCCGGGATCTCAGGCGGCGGCCACCGCATCGATGATCGTGCGGTTCATCACGCAACGGCCCACTGTGGTTAGTAGATAACGGCTGATCAGGGCGCCATCATCATCGAAGCGATCGCGGCGATACTTCCACTGTTCAATGCGGGTGCCATCGGTCAGCGTCTCTTCCTTTTGGGGCTTGTTGTCCTCGTCCTCGTCATCGGTGCTGCCACTGAAGCGCACCCACACCCAGTCATGAAGGGTCAAATGCTTCTCATCGAAGGCATTGAGCACATCGTCGAGGCCCGCGAAGGTGCGGCTGCGATCGCCGAAGTCGGGCTTGATAGCGCCGGGCTGGATGGCTGTGAGGTAATAGGCGCCTAGCACCATGTCCTGGGATGGGGTGATGATCGGTTCGCCCGTTGCGGGAGACAGAATGTTGTTGCTGGCAAGCATCAACATGCGCGCCTCGGTCTGGGCCTCGATCGCCAGGGGAACATGCACGGCCATTTGGTCGCCGTCAAAGTCAGCGTTGAAGGCTGGACATACGAGGGGGTGAAGCTGGATGGCGCGACCGTCCACCAACTTGGGTTCGAACGCCTGGATGCCGAGGCGGTGCAGGGTCGGCGCCCGGTTAAGCAGGATCGGGTGACCTTCGATCACTTCTTGAAGAACCTGCATCACCTCATCATCGGCCCGCTGGATCATCTTTTTGGCGGCCTTGATGTTGTTGACAATGTTCTGTCGGATCAGGCGATGGATTACGAATGGTTGGAACAACTCAATCGCCATTTCCTTCGGCAGGCCACACTGATGCATCTTCAGCTTCGGACCGACCACAATCACGGAACGGCCGGAGTAGTCAACTCGCTTGCCGAGAAGGTTCTGCCGGAAACGACCCTGCTTACCTTCGATGATATCGCTGAGGGATTTGAGCGGTCGATTGTTCGCCCCGACCACGGTACGACCGCGGCGGCCATTGTCGATTAGGGCATCAACGGCTTCCTGCAACATCCGCTTTTCGTTGCGGACGATGATCTCTGGGGCAAGGATTTCCTGCAGCCTCGCCAATCGGTTGTTGCGGTTAATGACCCGTCGATAAAGATCATTGAGGTCGCTAGTGGCGAAGCGACCGCCATCCAGCTGCACCATCGGGCGCAGGTCGGGTGGGATCACTGGAATCACATCGAGCACCATCCAACCGGGCTTAGCCCCGGTGGAGATGAAGTTGTCGATCACCCGCAGGCGCTTAATCAGCTTGGCCCGCTTTTGGCCCTTGCTGCCTGCAATGTCCTCGCGCAGTTGCTCGGCGATCTCCGTGAGATTGAGATCTTCCAGCAGCTGTTTGAGGGCTTCAGCACCGATACCCACTATGGGCTCGTTTTCGATCTCCGAATCCTCGGCGTAGATCTGGTCTTCAATCTCCAGCCACTCATCTTCTGTGAGCAGCTGCTTATAGGTCAGATCCTTGTGATCGCCCTTATCGAGCACCACATAGCAGTTGAAATAAACGATCTGCTCGACATCGCGCAGGGGCATGTCCAGCAGGATCGCCACATAGCTGGGGATTCCCTTCAGATACCAAACATGGGAGACCGGGGCCGCCAGCTTGATAAAGCCCATGCGGTGGCGCCGCACCCGGCTTTCGGTGACCTCAACGCCGCAACGCTCGCAGACGATGCCACGGTGCCGCACCCGCTTGTACTTACCGCAATGGCATTCCCAGTCCTTCGAGGGTCCGAAGATCTTCTCGCAGAAGAGCCCGTCCATCTCGGGCTTGAGGGTGCGGTAGTTAATCGTTTCTGGCTTGGTCACCTCACCAACAACCTGCCCATTGGGCAGGGTGCGTTGGCCCCACTGCATGATCCGCTCGGGCGAGGCGAGCGTGATCTTGACGTAGTCGAAGTGGTTTTCGGTGCGGAGGTTGCTGTTGGTCATGGCCTAGGAGCGCGCGGACGTACGAAGGGGCGAATGAACGGGGATAGCGATCAGTCGTCGTCGAAATCCGCGACGCCGAGGGATTCGTAGGTGGGCCGGTTGGGGGTACTGCGGCGAGGATTGACATCCTGCATCAGATCCACTTCCACGCCCTCTTCTGTGTAGACGGCAATATCCAGACCAAGGGACTGGAGCTCGCGCATCAGCACCTTGAAGGATTCCGGAGTACCGGGACGGGGAATGGGCTTGCCCTTGACGATCGCGTTGAGAGCCTCGTTGCGACCCTGCATGTCGTCGGATTTGACCGTGAGCAATTCCTGCAAGGTGTAGGCGGCACCGTAGGCCTCGAGGGCCCACACTTCCATCTCACCAAGGCGCTGGCCGCCCTGCTGGGCCTTACCGCCGAGGGGCTGCTGGGTCACCAGGGAATAGGGACCAGTGGAGCGGGCGTGGATCTTGTCATCCACCAGGTGAACCAGCTTGAGGATGTGGGCATAGCCCACGGTGACGGGCTGGTCGAAGGGCTCGCCTGTCCGACCATCAATCAACTGGATTTTGCCAGGATTGTCGGGGTTATAAACCCAATCCTTACCCGGCAGGGCCTTGGCAGCTTCTAGGTAGGCCTGAACCGTTTCCTTCGACTTTTCAGGGCCGTGCATCTCATCAAAGGGCACGACCTTGACGCGGCAATCCAGGTGGGAGGCGGCCCAGCCCATCAGGCATTCGAACACCTGGCCCACGTTCATCCGTGAAGGAACACCCAAGGGGTTGAGCACGATGTCGATCGGGCTGCCATCGGGCAGGTAGGGCATGTCTTCGCGGGGAAGAATGCGACTAATAATGCCCTTGTTGCCGTGGCGGCCGGCCATCTTGTCGCCCACCTGGATTTTGCGAC